>JBNKDD010000026.1:0-33167 GCA_050288085.1 Anaerolineae bacterium | reverse complement strand
CAGTTCCCTATGGGTTTGAGGGGGCCAGCCAGCCTAGAAGTGGTTTCAAAACTTCCCCTCGGACTCAATCTCTGCGTTGGACCGAGGCGTTCAATCCTCAAAATACTGAATGTATTCCTCCGGTTGAAATCATCGGCCCGCCTTGACCTTCACATTCAATGCTGACCACGCCGTCGTAGCCGATATCGACCAGGATATCGAAGCACTTCCTGATGTTATCGACGTTCACCCCATCACCGATGGCGGTGTTGCTGACGGCGATTCCGGTCAGTTCACCACGCAGCGAAGCGGCCAGTGATTCGCTCACGTCCTTGACATGAACGTGACTGACTTTGTCTTTGAACTTGGTCAGGAATGCGACCGGGTCCTGCCCGGCGATAAAGGTGTTGCCGGTATCCATGTTCATGCGGAGGTAGGGGGAGTCGAAGAAGCCGAGCATCTTCTCCATGAACTCAGGCTTGGTGGTGTAATAACCGTGCGGCTCGATGTTGATAATCATTTCGTACTGGGCGGCGACTTCGAGAATTTCGCCGTAAATGCGCTTCATCATGTCCAACGCCTCTTCGTGCGTCTGGCCTTCAGGCTTGAACATGTGATCGGTTGTATCAATGTGGGTGCACCCGGCCAGATAACCCCAGCGAATGGAGTTGTGGACGTAGGTTGTGCCCAGTCGGGGCGCATCAGGGAGAGATAGCGGATAGGCGGCATCAAGCTGGGAGAACTGTACACCGTAGTCTTCCATCTTGCGCCGTAGGGTCAGCGGATCTTCTGTCAGGGAAACGTGGGGCTGATAGCCCAGGCCGTGAAGCCAGCTTACCCCGTCAATGGTGCCACATTCAATATAGTGAACGTCATTTTCCTGCGCCCACTGCAAGCACTTTTCGAAGCTCCAGTAGGAACTGTTGAACGCATCGGTGTGAAAACCAATTTCAATCATTGCTGCCTCCGAGGGGTATAGCGGATAAACATGAGCTCATTGAAACTATTTGGCTGTTAGTGGATTTTTTACCTCACCCCTGACCTTTGGTCGGTCAAAGCCGACCGCCGGTCTTTCCCCTCTCCATTTTGGAGAGGGGGTGAGATCTATGGCTGATCTTCTGAAAAATCAACAGCCTTGTCTTGAAAAGTTTCAGTGAGTTTTGTTCGAAAAAACCTGCACCACAGCAACTTAAAGGCCACCGGGTGCAGGTTCGTGTTCAGACTATCCTAGCGTCAAATTTATGCCGCTAAGTCTATTCACCGCCCCAGTCTTCGGGGAAGCCAGGCATATTTTCACAACCGCACATTGCGTAGTGAAGCGGAGGCATGTTAGGCTGGACGTACTCGTCGAGATTATCGTTGGTGACGATAGGCTGCGGGAGCCGCCACACGGCGGGAACCTGCTCGCCCTTCATGATGTCATAAGCGGCGATAACGGCGGTCCGCCACTGGAAGGTGGGGAAGGTCGGGGCGATACCGTTGATACCGTTCTCCTGCCACTTGACCAGGAAGTCTTGCTGATCCTCACCGACCATGATCGGGTAAGGCTGCCCTGCGTCCTCAAAGGCTTCGAGGGCTGCAACGGCGGTCGCACCAGCGTCCATCCAGACGGCGTCGATGTGGCCGAAACGATCCAGGTAGTCGGTAACGATTGACTTCACCTTGGCATTGTCGCCATCGCCGAATTCAACACCAACCACGTTGATGTTTTCAGCCTCGGCGAAGAGGAGCTTGGCACCGGCCCAGCGCTCTTCCAGAACATCTACGCCTGGGAGAATACGCAGAGCAAGAACGTTGCAGTCGCCTTCGCAGTTGTCGATGATGTGCTGTGCACCGGCGATACCGAATGCGTAGCCACCGATAGGCTGTACGAAGCTGACGGGGCAGTCGGTGAAGACGCCACGGTCAAAGACGACCACAGGCAGCGCTTCACAGGCCTGCTCAACGGCAGGGGTCAGAGCAGCGGTGGTGTTGGGTGACACGATCAGAACGTCGCAGTTGCCACCGGCGACCAGGTCGGCGATGTCCGAAATCTGCTTTTCGTCGCTGCCTTCGGCGTCAACATGGATGAACTCTTCGATATCTTCGTGCAAGGCAACTTCGGCCAGCATGGTGTTGTAGCCGACCACGCGCCAGGGATTGTTCACACCGGCATTTGAGAAGCAGAAGGTGTAGGGGCCTTCCTTGGCGTATTCGGTGGTGTCAACCCATTCGGGCTCAAGCACCTGGAGCCAGGGCTCGCCCTCAGGGCCTTCAGGCGTGAGACCCATCTGACGGACGGAACGGTCAAAGCCTTCCTGGCTGAAGAATTCATCGGCTACGATGGCTGCTTCTGATTCAAGAGCAGATGGGCCAGCTTCCTCGGCGGGAGCCTCTTCTTCGGCCATCTCTTCTTCTGCAGGAGCCTCGGCTGCCTCTTCTTCAGCCGGGGCTGCTTCTTCGGCCATCTCTTCCTCTGCCGGTTGTTCGGCAGCGGGCGCAGCACCACCGCCACAGGCTACCAGGGCGATGCCCAGTACCAGGGCGAGCAGTAAAATGAAGAAACGATTTGTCTTCTGTGACATGATGTAGAAACCTCCTCAGATTTCTATATATAAAAGTATCTCGACATAGGCGTTAAATCTCTTGCTTCGGTCTATAGAAACCTCCTATTGCTTTTTACGGCTGAAAGTTTATTTCTTTCGGTTAGCTCTAAGGGCTGCGTATGCAACCGCCCCAATGATGATGAAACCCTGTACGGCATCACGCATTGGTTTGGGCAGCCCAAGCAGGTTGAGCAATGTAAAGAGCAGCTCCAGAGCCAGAGCACCTGCCATTGAGGCAGGCATCGAACCTCGGCCACCTAACAACACGGCTCCGCCGAGGACGGCTGCTGAGATGGATTGCATTTCGAATCCCTCACCAGCTTCTACGTTAACACCGCTAAAGCCGCCTAACAGGATACCGGCAATAACGGCGGAAACGGCAGAGAATATAAAGGCCAGGATACGTACCCGGTTGGTTGAAACCCCCGATAACATGGCAGCTTGTGGATTATCGCCTAAGGCCAGCAGTTGACGGCCATAATTGGTGTAGTGGAGGATATAGGTCACTATCGCCCCAAACACGATCAGGATAATGACGGAGATCGGAAGCCGTCCGATCAGGGGGACATCCTCAATGAACCCCCGCCCGAAGGCCCGGAAGTTATCGGTCAGGTAGCCGCGGGGCGCTCCGCCTGACCAGAACAGGCCCGCGCCGCGTACCACCAGCAGCATACCCAGGGTCGCGATCAGGGAGGGGACTTTCAGGATGCTGACCACCACGCCGTTGATCGTCCCGATGACCACGCCAACGCCCAGCAATACCAGGATTACCCACCAGGTGTTGGACGGATCATTGTCGATCATGAGCGCTGACGAGATCACCACGAAGGTGATGATCGACCCCACCGACAGGTCAAACCCACCGGATACCAGGACAAACAACTGCCCGGCAGTCAGAACGATCAGGGGGGCGGCCCGGCGCAGCAGCGCCAGGAAACCGTTCATGGTCAGGAAATTTGGATTAAGGTAACCAACCGCCAGCAGCAGCACTATCACTACTACGTAGATCGGGCTAATACTGCGGAGAGCCTTGCCGATTTGTGCCCAGATGGTCACCGGTTTATTTGATGCTGTAAGCTCTGTCATGACATTCTACCTAAGCCACTTCGCCTTTGTATCGGAGTGTGTAGCTGGCAACGGCCAGAATAATAATCCCACCCCGCACAACCTGTTTCATGAATGCGTCCATGCCGATCTGATTGAATAAGGTATCCAGAACGGCAAAGATCAGCACACCGGCAATCGTCCCGGCTACGCCACCTTTTCCGCCGGACATGGCCGTTCCGCCGACCACCACCGCCGCGATGGATTCCAGGTCGTACAGGCCGTCTGTGCCGACCCAGGGCGCGCCGGAGCGCAACCGGCTCACCACGAACAGGCCGGTCAAGACTGCTGTCACACTACAGACCACATGTGCCCAGATCAGGACGCCATCGGTGCGCAGCCCGGATAGACGGGCAACCTCTTCGCTTCCGCCCACACCGTAGAGGTGAGCGCCGAAGCGGGTTCTATACAAGATAAACCCGCCAATAATGGCTACTATTGCCAGGATCAAAATCGATATGGGAACCGGTCCAATCTTGTCGTAGCCAAAAGCCTGGAAGCTTTCCGGCACTGCGCCGGTAAAGTTGGAAAAGCTGGCGTTCAGGAAACCTTTGAGCACCAGCCCGACACCGAGGGTGGTAATAAAGGCATTGACTTTAAGCTTGGTGATGATCAGGCCGTTGATGATGCCGACCGCGATACCAATTGCGAACACTATCGCCACCGCCATCGGTACTTTTTCCGGTTCGCCCTGCATGATGAAGGAGGCCATCACCGCGGTAACACTTACCATGTAAGCGACCGACAGGTCAATCGATGCGCCGATCATGACAAAGGTCTGGCCGACGGCAATGATGCCCAGCGCCACCGAGCGAACCAGCATATTGGTCAAGATCGTCTGCTCTAACATCTGTCCACGTCCAAAGATAAAGTCAATGAGAATGGACAGGACAAAAACGACTACCAGTATGCCGTAGACTGGTGGTATGGATGTCTTGAGCCGGTTTCGAAAATTAGTCAAGGTAGTTGAAGTCATACCCGTTGTCCTCGTCTAGAGTAAGGGACTCTGGCAATGGGCTTAAGCCCATTGTCTAGAAGTCTCCGGTTTTACTATTGCCATTGGTGTGCCCGGTTGCCAGCATCATGATCTCTGATTCGCTGGAATTGGGGGGCAGTTCACCGGCTACTTTGCCGTCGTACATGACGATGATCCGGTCACTCATGCCAATCACCTCTGGCAGTTCGGAGGATATCATCAAGACCGCTGCACCCTTGTTCGCCAGGTCGCGTATCATGCTGTGGATACTGGATTTGGCTTCGATGTCGATACCGCGTGTCGGCTCGTCAAAGATGAAAATATCGGCGGTTGAGGCCAACCATTTGCCCAGCACGACTTTCTGCTGGTTGCCGCCGCTCAAATATTGGACTTCCTGTAAGATGCTGGGTGTCCGCACGTCTACCTGTTCGACCAGCCCGGATACCAGTTCCGGGTTTTGGCGAATACCGTTAGGCAGCACCCGGCTGAAAAGTTTCAGGAGTGTGCGGATGGTGATCAACACGTTGTCACGCAGGGGTTGGTTGGGGAAAATGCCCTCTGCCTTGCGATCCTCGGTGACGTAGCCCATACCATTCTCGATAGCCTGGGCCGGTGACCGGATGTCCAGGGGCTTGCCGTTGAGTTCCATTGTGCCGGATTTGAACGGCTCAACACCGAACAATGCCTGGGCCAATTCCGTCCGCCCGGAACCCTGCAATCCCGATACCCCGACGATCTCCCCCGCTCGCAGTTCGAGTGAGACATCTTTCACGAAGCCGTTGGAGGCATTGTTCACGCGGAGCTTCACATCGCCGACGGCTCCAGGCTGTGCCAGGTCGGGGAAGAACTGGTCCAGTTTACGGCCTACCATCATCTCAATGATCTGGTTGGGCGATGTCTCGTTGACATGGGTGGTTCCGACCTTCTGACCGTCTTTCAAGACCGTGATCCGTTGGGCGATATCAAACACCTCGATAATCCGGTGAGAGATAAAGATGATCGCCATGCCGCGAGCCTGTAACTTCTTGACCAGGTTGGTTAGCACCTGGACTTCGTTCATGCTCAGGGCGGCGGTCGGCTCGTCCATGATCAGCACCTTCGAGTCGAAGGCGATTGCTTTGGCAATTTCGACCATCTGCTGTTGGGCAACCGGAAGGGTGTGAAGCATGGCCTGGGGCGAAATAATGTCGTCTGCGTCTAGCTGCTTCAAGACTTCAATGGTTTTCCGGTTGAGTTCTCGCCGGTCGATCAACCCGTTTTTAGATGGCTCTCTGGCGAAGAAAATATTCTGTGCCACATTGCGGTCGGGCAGCAGGTTGAATTCCTGGTAAATAATGGCAATGCCGTTGTTCTGTGCTTCCCTGGGATGCGAAAAGTGCACCGGTTTACCCTGGAAGATGATCTGGCCTTCGTCGGGCCGGTAAGCGCCTGCCATGATCTTCATCAAGGTCGATTTTCCGGCACCGTTCTCGCCAACAACCGCATGGACTTCGCCGGGGTAAAACGCCGTCGAAACGTCATCCAGGGCAACCACTCCAGGAAAGCGCTTTATAACGTGCTGTACTTCTAAGATTGGTTTTGTCTCATCAACCATTTGATTGCTGTCTCCTGGATAGATTGAAGAGTCTGTACTCATATTTTTAGCTCATTAACTGCTTGAGAAATGCCAGCCCTTCGGCTGCGATAGCGTCCTGGCTGGGTGCAATCTCACGCCAGATGCAAACGGCTCGCGCAATCGAGACCACCTGCGGCGTGAAGGATTCAATAACAATTGGCCCCTGATAATTAACATCTTTAAGGGCCTGGGCGACTCTGGCCCAATTCACCTGTCCGGTGCCCGGTACGCCCCGGTCGTTTTCGGCGGCGTGGAAATGATAGATGCGCGGGCCTGCCAGACGGATGGCGGCTGCCGAGTCTTTTTCCTCAAGGTGCATGTGGAATGTGTCCAGGTGGAGGCCAACTGCCGGACTACCAACGTCTTCTATAAGGGCTAATCCCTGCTCAACAATATTAATCATGTCGGTTTCGAAGCGGTTCAGGGCTTCCATTGCCAACCTGATACCGTGCTGCTCGGCGTAATCACCGAACTTTTGCAGACCGGCTACTGCCCGATCCCATTCGGCCTGGCGTTCTGATTCGGTTTCCAGCCGGGGCTTGCCGACTGCTGAGTACATCGGCCCGGCTACGACCGGCGATCCCAGTTCGGCAGCGGCTTCAATGCACCACTGCAAATAATCTTCCGCGTTCTGACGGATAGAAGGCTCGGCGCTGCTCAGGTTGCGATCCAGGCCAAAAGCGCCGCATACAATAATGTCCACTCCGGCGTCGTAAGCGGCCTGTCCGAGCGCGGCTACGTCGATCAGAGAGGGGTCTTCGACGGCGATTTCAAGCGCGTCAAATCCCATCTGTTTAACTTTTTCACACAGGTACAGATGTGACTGAGTTGAGAAGGGCGATTCCCAGACAAAAGTGTTGATTCCGAATGTCGTCACGTGTGCCTCCAATTAACTGGGCGTGAGATGGGTCGGCCCGACAGACCGGGCCAACCCGATGATGATGTTGTGGATTACCCGCTCACTTCGCTGATTTCAACGCGCCTGCCGGTTTCAGCGGACTTAAGACCTGCTTCCAGCACTTCGACTTCCTTGAGGCCATCAAAGAAGCTGGGTTCGATAGAACCGCCGGTTTCAATGGCTTTCATGAAATCGACTACGGCATGATGGAATTCGTGCTCATAGCCGATGATGTGTCCGGGAGGCCACCAGGCTTCGACGTAATCGTGCTGGCCTGCCTCGGTGGCGATGATCGTGCGGAAGCCCTGGGCATAAGCCGGGTCATCACGCAGGAAAAGCTGAAGCTCGTTCATGCGCTCAAGGTTGAAGATGATGCTGCCCTTGCTGCCGTAAATCTCAAAGTAGTTGTAGTTCTTGCGACCGGGTGCAAAGCGGGAGGCTTCGAATGTACCCAGCACGCCGTTCTCGAATTCGGCCAGCATAAAGGAGGCATCATCAACCGTGACTTCGCCCATCTCGGTTGCCCCGCCGGAACCGGCGCTAAAGGTGGCAGCACCCGCACCGGGTAGGGGGCGTTCCTTGATAAAGGTCGTCATCATAGCGGATACGGCCTTAATGTCCCCTACCAGGAAACGGGCCAGGTCGATGCTGTGGGAGTTCAGGTCGCCATGCGGCCCGGTTCCGGCTGTTTCTTTGCGCAGATGCCAGGTCAGCGGGAATTCTGGATCAACGATCCAATCCTGGAGATAAGTGCCGCGCCAGTGATAAAGCTGCCCCAGCGTGCCCTCGTCGATCAGGCGTTTAGCCAACATGATAGCCGGGCAGCGGCGGTAGTTATGGTTGACGTAGTGGACGACTCCGGCGGTTTCGGCGGCTTCGTACATCTCCTTCGCCTCTTTGACATTGAAGGCGAAAGGCTTTTCGCAAAAGATGTGCTTGCCGTTCTTGGCGGCAGCGACGGCGATATCGTGGTGCAGATGGGTTGGGACGGAAATATCGATGATATCGACATCATCCCGCTCAACGACTTTGCGCCAATCCGTCTCGGTTTCTTCCCAGCCCCAGCGCTCGGCGAACGCTTTCAGGTCGGCTTCGTTCTGGCCGCAGGCCACTTTCAATACAGGCTTGATACCCATGTCGAAGAAGCGGGGTGAATTTAACCAGGCATTGCTATGAGCCTTGCCCATAAACTTGGTGCCTATGATCGCAACGTTCATGGTTTGCATTGGTCATTATCCTTATGTGCTAGACAGTTGAGCCATTTGTCTGGCCCAACCTGGTTTAAATCAACGTGCCTCAACACAACGCTGGCTCTCAACTGCTCAACGTTCCACTGCAAAGATGTTTTCAAGTGCAAGCGAGATAGCCCCAATGATTCCGGCGTCACTCCCTAACTTGGAGTATTCGATCCGCAGCCGCCGGGTTGATAGGGCGGTGGCTCGTCGCAGCGTGGCCTGGCGAATTGTTGACAGGTGGCTGAGCCCAATGCCGCTCACCCCGCCGCCGATGAAGATGGCCTGGGGATTGAAGAAGTTCACCAATCCGGCCAGCACGCCGCCGATCATCCGGCCACTGGTGCGGACAATTTCATTGGCGGCCCGGTCACCGGCTGCTGCTGCTTCGCTCACATCAATGGCGGTCAGTTCACCGCCGTTTTCTTCCAGCCGCTTTGCCAGGAAGGGACTCTCGCCGGATAGGGCTTTGGCCTTCCCACTGTCGGCAATGGCTGGCCCCGCTGCCATAATTTCTAAGCAGCCGGGGTTCCCGCAATGGCAGATCGGGCCGTTGTAATCGACGCAGATATGCCCGACATCACCGGCACAACCATCACTGCCGCGGTAGATTTTTCCATCTGAAATAATGCCGCAGCCGATACCGGTGCCGATTTTGATAAACAGGAAGTTATCCAGCCCCTGACCGTTACCGGCGGTTTGCTCCCCCTTAGCCATGATGTTGACATCGTTATCAACAAAAACTTGAGCTACCGGGAAATACTGCCGGAGTGCCTCCCTGATGGGGTAACCATCCCAGGTGGGCATCAGGGGAGGGGCAATCAACCGGCCAGAGGCAAATTCCACCGGGCCGGGAACCCCCATCCCAATGGCGAGAACCTGATCGTTGGTTACTCCCCGTTTTTTCAGCAAACCTAAGAGCCGCTGGGCGACGTCTTCTATGAAGGTATCCGGTTCCATCAGGACGCTGACCTGTTCACTGTGGCGCTCAAGGATGCGGCTCTGGAAATCGGCCAATGCGATGTCCAGACTGGTTGCGCCGATATCAATGCCAGCGACATAACCAAGCCCGGAATTGATATCGAGTAGTTTGGGGCGGCGGCCTCCGCCGGACTCACCTTCGCCGACTTCGACAAGAATGCCCGCTTCGAGCAAGTTGCCTACAATCAGGGTCAGGCTGGCGCGGGAGTAGTCCAACTCTCTCGCCAGGTCGGTCCGAGATAGGGGGCCTCTGCTTTGAATCGCCTGGATTGCTGATGCTTCGGCGGGTTCCAGGGAGAAAATCGATCCATTCATGTGTGTGTCGCGAGTAACCTTATTGATGTTATAGCGAATAAAAAATTATCGATTCCGGGAGACACAAATGATACACACTACAGAAGGCCAAAAGTACTAACATTAGGATATTCGAACTTTTTAGTTGTTGCAAACCACAAAGGGTGGTTTTGTTAATTGAAAAGTTTTTTGTTGGGCCTGGGACAGCCTCAGAACATAAACGAAGGCGGACATTTGTGCAGGAGTTGTAATCCTGTAATTATAAGTTTTACCATCCTACCAGATAATTTTCACGAAGTCAACTCTAAATTGTACAAATTTGGTAAGGTTCGCCGGGTACATCACCCTTATCTGGTCAGATGATTATCAAAAAATAACACACTTCTGTCCTATTTGTCAATACTTATTTCAGTAAATAAAATAAATTGGTGGGAGTAAATGAAATTTCCCCAAAAACTTGACATACCGCAAAAGTCCTAATATCCTAATGTTAGGACTTTAATCAGCAAGGAATGGTGATGTGCTAATGACTGCCTCAATTGATCGTTCCAGCTTTCATCCTTTTTATTACCAGGTTTACCAGATTCTCCTTCAGAAGATTGTCGGCAATGAGTGGAGGCCCGGCGATCTGCTGCCAACGGAGAAAGAACTTCAAGAACAGTTCGATGTCAGCCGGGCAACGGTGCGGCAGGCATTGGATATGCTGGTCGATGAAGGGTTGATTTACCGCCAGCGAGGGCGGGGGACGTTCGTTGCCGAGCCGGTGATCGAACAGGGCCTCAGCCGCATTATCAGCTTTACGGAAGATATGCGTCAGCGCGGCCTTGAGCCGGGCACCCGGCTGTTAGAGGTCGGTATCAGCCCGGCTACTGAGGATACCGCCAGCCAGCTTGAGGTGAGTGTTGGGGAAGAACTGGCCTACATCAAACGGCTGCGGCTGGCAGACGACAAGCCGATGAGCCTGGAAAACTCGTTCCTGGTAAACCGGTTTTGTCCGGGGATACTGGACCGGTATGACGGCAGCCAATCGCTCCGTGCTTTGCTGGAAAGGGAGTTCAGTTTGCGGTTGGTGTCTGCTCGCCAGACGATCCGGGCGATCATTGCTACCGCTGACCTGGCTAAACTGCTCGATATCGATTCGGGTGCTCCGCTGCTGTACATCCGGCGCATTACGTATGATGCGACGAAGCGCCCGGTTGAACTCCTGAAAACCTACCATCGCGGGGATCGGTACGTTCTGTACAACGAGCTGCGTGATTAGGTGATGCGGGTCTGTCACGGGTTAACCCCCCTGCGCTCCTCCAGAGCTTCTGTCCCCCCTTTGCAAAGGGGGGACAAATCTGAGTGACACCTAGGGGAGGGCGAGAATCCTTACACCACACCGGACAATAACTTTAGCATACCAGCCTTATCATTGAAGAAAGGACATAGAGTGAACGACATTCCTTTGGAAGAACTCAAGGAGACAGCCCGGCAGGTTCGGCTGGATATCCTTGAAATGACAACGAAAGCAGGTTCCGGGCATCCGTCCAGTTCGTGGTCAGCGACTGACGTGGTGGTTGCCCTGTATTTCGGCGGCATTCTGCGCTACCGGTCTGATGAACCCTGGTGGCCTGAACGTGACCGCTTCATCATGAGCAAGGGACACGCCGCGCCGCTTCTGTATTCGGTGCTGGCCCGTGCTGGCTATTTCCCCCATGAAGAGATCTGGCGGCTGCGCGATGCGGGCAGCCCGGTACAGGGCCATCCCATTCAGGGGATGATGCCCGGTGTCGAGGCGACAACCGGTTCGCTGGGGCAGGGGCTATCGCTGGGGGTGGGTCACTGCCTGGGTGCTCGCCTCAATAATCTCAACTATCAGACTTACGTCCTGATGGGGGATGGCGAATTGGAAGCCGGGCAGGTGTGGGAGGCGGCGATGTCGGCGGCCCACTTCAAGACCGGGAATTTGACGGCCATCCTGGATTACAACAAGTACCAGGAAACCGGGCCGATCAGCCGGGAAATGGCGCTCGAACCACTGGTGGATAAATGGAAGAGCTTTGGCTGGCATGTTGATGAGGTCAACGGCCACGACATCGGCGCGGTGATCGATAAGCTGCGGTTGTTCAGGCAGTTGACGGCCACCGGGATACCACAATTACTGATCGCACACACCATCAAGGGCAAGGGCGTTTCGTTTGTCGAAGCTGATTACACCTTCCATGGACTCGCTCTGAAGCCTGAGCAGGCAGAAAAAGCCAGGGAGGAACTCAATGCAGCTCGGTAAACAGGCCGGTTTGAAGGCCGGTGATCTACCCCTTCGTAATCATTTTGGTGATGCTTTGCTGGCAACTGCCCGCGCCGATGAGCGGGTGGTGGTGCTGGATGGCGACCTGGGTAACTCGACCAAAGCCGAATATGTCCGCCAGGAATTCCCCCACCGGTTTTTCAACATCGGCATTGCCGAAAGTAACCTGGTCGGGATTGGGGCGGGATTGGCTGCCTGTGGGTTTAAGCCCTTCATCGTAAGTTTCTCATCCTTCCTGCTGTGCAACGCCTACGATCAAATCCGGCTGGCGGTCGCCATGTCGGAGCTTGATGCGGTGATCGTGGGCAGTCACGGCGGGATTACGCTCGGTAAGGATGGCCCGACTCAGATGGGGATCGAAGACCTGGCGCTGACCGGTGGGTTCCCGACCTTTAAGATCGTGGTGCCCTCCGATCCGGTGTCGATGCATAAAGCGGTCCGGGCGGTCGCCGAGGAAAAAGGGCCGTTCTTCTTACGGTCAAGCCGGGTGCCGATGCCGTACATCTACGATGAAGACGACGAGTGGACAATCGGCAAGGCGAACACCGTCCGTGAGGGCGGCGATGTCACGATCATCGGCTGCGGGATGATGGTCTCTGCCGGGATGGATGCGGCGGCGGTGCTGGTAAAAGAAGGGATCGAAGCCCGCGTGGTCGATCTGCACACGATTCGCCCGATGGACGAGGCGGCGATCATCACGGCGGCGAAAGATACCGGCGCGATTGTGTGTGCGGAAGAACATCTGCTGCATGGCGGGATGGGTGCGAACGTCGCCCGCGTGGTGGCATCCAACCAGCCGGTCCCGATGCGGTTTGTCGGGCTGCGGGATGTATACGTCGAATCCGGCGATCCCTGGGAGTTGGTGGAAAAATACAACCTGACCGCCGACGACATTGTCAAAGCTGTCCGCGAAGCTGTCCAGGCGAAAGGGTAGGCTGTCATGATCCGGCATGAACTGTTGAAGCGCGAAGCCGAACACAACCCGATCCGGGTAGGGGCGAGCGCGTTTGCCTGGATGGGCGGCGGGTTTATCGAGGCAATGGAGGGGGTTCCGGGGATGGAACTATCCCTGGTTGTCAACCCCAATGTCGATGAGGCGATCAATGCGCTCAAAGCATCCGGCGTGCCGCGAGATGCCATTGTAGAAACCAATCAGCCCGGCGAAGCAGAAGATGCGATCCGGGCGGGCAAGCGGGTGGTGAGCGGATCGTGTTTGCTGCCTGCACAGGTTGATGCGCTGGATATCGTCTCGGACTGTACGTGGTCACCGTCGTTTGGGGCGGAGGTCGCAGCCAACGCCATCGAGCATGGCAAGGATGTTGTCCTGATCAATATCGAGGCGGATGTGACGGTTGGGCGGGAGTTGAATCGGATGGCGCGGGAAGCCGGGGTGTTGTACTCGGTGTCGTCCGGCGATGAACCGGGCTGCCTGATCGAGTTATATGACTTTGTGACCAGCCTGGGTTACGAGGTGATCGCCATCGGCAAAGGGAAGAACAATCCGCTGAATCCGTCAGCCACCCCGGATGACGTGGCCGAGTCCGCTGCAAAGGCCGATAAAGACCCGGTGCAGGTTGCTTCCTATGTGGATGGTACAAAAACTATGTTTGAGATGACCTGTGCGGCGAACGCTACCGGCTGCATACCGATTCAGCGTGGGATGACCGGGCCAGCGGCGGAGGACATCGACACGGTATCAAGGCTGTTTGCGCTTGAGGAAGATGGCGGCATCTGCCCGCATCCCGGCGTGGTGGATTTTGTGCAGGGGCAGGGATTGGCCGGGGGCGTGTTCGTGACGGTGCGGGTCGGCTCACAGCGAATTCAGGCTGATCTGAACTACTTAAAGGTCGGCAAGGGGAAATACTTTACCTTCTTCCGCCCGTATCACCTGTGGTTCCTCGAAGCGCCGATATCGATTGCGCGGGCACACTTATATAAAGAACAGTGGCTTGCTCCACTTGATACGCCTGTCGCGGAGAATATCGCGGTTGCCAAGCGCGACTTATCACCCGGCGATGTGCTGGATGACTTCGGCGGTTATACGACCTATGGTATGATGGAAAAAGCTGAGGAAGCCTACCGGCTGAATGCGCTGCCCACCGGCTTAACGCCGGGGGCGAAGATGTTACGAGCCGTCAGCAAAGGGAGCATCCTCACCTGGGATGATGTTCAATTGGATGAGAGCAGCCGGGTGGTTAAACTACGGCGGATGCAGGATCAGCACAGATAAATATTACAGGTAGGGGCGACTGGCCAGTCGCCCCTACTAAACACTCGCAATACCATGAAGGAGAATGATCCATGAAGATCGGTGTGTTTACCGCATTGTGGGGCAACCTGTCATTTGAAGATGCCCTGGATAAAGCTGTGGCACATGGCGTACAGGCCGTCGAGATCGGGGCAGGTGGGTATCCCGGTGATCCGCACTGCCCGGTGGCCGAATTGTTGGAAAGCAAGGCCAGGCGCGAGGAATGGCTGGGCACCATCGAGAGCAAGGGGCTGATGCTCAGCGCATTGAGTGTGCATAACAACCCGGTTCATCCTGATAAGAGCGTTGCTGAAGAAGCCGACAAGGTGATCAAGGATGCGATCAAACTGGCGGCGCTGCTCGGCGTGCCGACCGTGAACGGGTTCTCCGGGCTACCGGCGGGTGCTGCCGGGGATACGATGCCCAACTGGGTAACCTGCGCCTGGCCGCCGCACTTCCTCGATATCCTGGAATACCAGTGGAACGAAGTCACCGTCCCCTACTGGCAGACGATCCACCCGGTGCTGGAAGAGCACGATATCACCTTTGGCTTCGAGATGCATCCTGGCATGCTGGTCTACAATGTGTATTCGCTGCTGCGGCTGCGGGAGAGTGTCGGACCGCGCCTGGGCTGCAACTTCGATCCGAGTCACCTGTGGTGGAACGGCGTCGATCCGGTCGCTGCGATCCGTGCCCTGGGCGATTCGATCTTTCATGTTCATGGCAAGGATGTTGTTATTGATCAATTCAATACACAGATCAATGGCTGCAATGATTACAAGCACTACGGCGATATTCCTAGCCGCTCATGGTCTTTCCGGGCGATTGGCTACGGGCATGATGTCAAGACCTGGAAGGATATCATTAGTGCGCTGCGGCTGGTCGGTTACGATTATGTGATCTCGATTGAGCATGAAGACGCGATGATGTCCCCCGATGAGGGGCTGTCGAAGGCCATCGATACCTTGAAGGCGTCGATCATGTTCGAGTCTGCCGGGGAGATGTTCTGGGCGTGACCTTACTTTTATACCTCACCCCTTCCGAACCGCTGTGAGCGGTTCTCCCTCCCCTCTCCAATTTGGAGAGGGGAAAGACCGAGCGTTGCGAGGTCAGGGGTGAGGTCTAATATTGTGCTTCGCTACCCCGCTGTTCTGCTTTTCGCCGTAGTTCTTCAGCAAAAGTGACGCTGTCCTGAATATCATCCCGGTCGGCCCACATGCCAACCAGTGGTGACTCTAGAAGCTCGCCCATAGTCAAGGGTTTTGGTTTGCTGGTTGCTTCTTCAACCAGTACCACAATTACCGATGCTCCCTCTGGCAGCACCGGGTCATTCTCCATGCGGATTTGCCCGTCCTGTACCGTTCCCTGATAGGCCACTACCATAGTTTCACCTCACAACAACTTTTCTTCAGTGTAGCACACAATCGATCCTACCGGCTAACCCCCTTTTAGCCTACGGTGGATTTGGCGGGATGAAATGTCTGCTATACTTTTCGGGAAAATTGCCAGGAGCAGCTATGCGATTTTATCCATCCGGTAAAGTTATCCACTGTCTGTTCGCCGCTATTGTGATTGCGGTGATGACGGGCTGTTCGACCATCGAGGAGACATCCGCCCCAACCAGCCAGCCGGTGACCGAGACACCCATCCCTGTGACCCCGTCCCCGCCTCCGACCTCAACCCCCACGCCGCCGCCGGTTGACTGTGACGAGCAGGCGCTGCGTGAAGCGGTCGCTGCCGGGGGGGAGATCACCCTGGCGGAAAACTGCACCTACCACCTGACGGATAATCTACCGCCGTTCACCTCCGATATAGAAATTATCGGGAACAATGCGATCATCGATGGAGGTGGGCAGTACGCGGTGTTTTACAGCCAGCAGCATTCCCTCCGGATCGAGTTTCTGACTATTCGAAATGCCTACCACCCCGATCACAGCCCGGCTATTTACACCGAAGAAGGTGACATCTCAATTTATGAGGGGTACTTTTACGACAATCAAACCGAGGCCAGCGGCGGGGCCATCGGCTCACAGTCAGGGCGGATAGAGATCACCGTTGGTGAATTCAGGGGCAATCAGGCGGTCATCAGCGGCGGAGCGATCTCATCGAGTGGTGACCAGATCGACGTGCTGGAGACGATCTTTGTAGAGAATACTTCGGTTGGCTGTGGTGGGGCGATCTTCATCGACGGCGGCACCATCCAGGCCGAGAGCAGCGCCTTTATCAACAATAAGGTTACCGTCCACGGCGGCGGCGCATTGTGCCTGGGATACTCATCCTATTTGTATGCCGTCGCATCGACGTTCAGCGGTAATCGATCTGGCCGGGGCGGCGGCGGGATTGCCGGTGCTGAGGGCTCCGGACTTGAGCTGATTAGCTGCACCGTTACGGATAATCATGCCAGCCGCGGAGGTGGCATCTGGACGGATACCAGCCTCAGTTTGCAGCAAACGATTGTTGCTGGCAACACCGCCTATATTGCTGAAGACATCATGATCGAAAGCAGCGAAAAAGAACCGTTTATATCGCTGGGGTATAACCTGATCGGTGAGCCGGGAGACCTGCCCCTTGAGGAAACGGATATTGTTGCCAGCCAGGGGGCCGGGTTGGGTGAATTGGTGGATAACGGTCACCCGCCGCTGCCCGGCAGCCCGGCATTAGATGCTGTCCCGGAGGATGAATGCGCGCTGAGCCTGGATCAGTATGGCTATCCGCGCCCGCAAGGTGAAGGTTGCGATATCGGGGCGGTAGAAGCGCGGGAGTAGAAATTTGCCTACTAAAGAGAAAGCCCTTCTCTCATCGCTCGATGAAGGGCTTTTTTGATTCTCTACCCTCCATTTTACACGCTTTGTGCCTGGCCTATGTTATCATAATCATAATTCTCATAGGGGTGAGGCATGTATCTGGAGGTGTAACGATGCGCAAAGTTAATCTGGAAACCTGGGTGCGCCGCGATCACTTCAACATGTTCAGCACCTATGATTACCCGCACTTTAACCTGTGCGCGAATGTCGATATCACGGCGTTCTACCCGGCGGTCAAACAGCGGGGCGTGTCGTTTACCAATGCCTTCACCTACCTGCTGACGAAGGCGGCGAACGCCATCCCCGAATTCCGGTATCGCATCCGGGGCGAAGAGGTGGTCGAGCACGAGATCGTCCACCCGGCAATCACGCTGCTGCTGGACAACGACATGTTCACTTTCTGCTCGTTTACCTATGTGGATGACTTCTCGGTGTTCGCGGCGGAAGCGGTAGCGCGGATCGCCTACATCAAGGAGCACCCGACAATTGAAGACGAGCCGGGGAAGGATGACGAGTTATACATGACGGCGATCCCCTGGGTGTCTTTCACGAGTGTGCTGCACCCGCTCAAACTGTATCCGGCGGATTCGGTGCCCCGGTTTGCCTGGGGGAAATTTTTCGACGAGGGCCAATCTCGGAAGATGCCGTTGAGTGTGCAGGCTCATCATGGCTTGATGGATGGGCTGCATATGGGCCGGTTCTATATCGTCCTGCAAGAGTACCTGGATCAGCCGGAAACCGTGCTGGGTGCCACCGGGTAACCCCCTAACTCCTACATTGTTCTCCTCCCTGCTGAACATTTTGTACGTCGGCCTGATCCGCCTACAATTACATATCAACATTGGGAAGGGAGAGCATGATGGCAGATTCCTATCAGGGTCAAGGGACAACCGATCACGACCATTATCTGAGCATACTCCAACGCTCCGAGCAAGATTGGCAGGCAGTCGAGGCCGCCCTGCCGGAACTGCGGATCTCCTGGGAGCAAATTTCCAAAGATGACCTGGATACTTTATGGGACTGGGCTCAGGCCGCCGATACTTTTTTTAACCGGCGCGGACACTGGACTGATAAAGCTGCCTGGACTGATGCCGTGCTCACGGCGGCGCAGCAGGTAGGTGATCGTCACAAGGAAGCCTGGTGTGAGAATGAATTGGGCTACACTTATATCGCCCTGAGTAGGTTGGACGAAGCACTGCCCCTTCTAGAACACAGCCTGACTCTCCACCGTGAACTGGGTGACCAGAAAGGCGAGGCTGAATCCCTTTTCAACCTTGGGTTGATCCACCATCAGCGCGGGGCAGTGGGCGAGGCTCTGCGCCACTACGAGCACAGTTTAGCCCTTCGCCGTGAGGTGGATGACCGGGCGGGTGAGGCCATTTCTCTCAACAACATTGGATCTATCCACCGGCAGCGCGGTGCATTGGGAGAGGCGCTGAATCATTTTGAGCAGAGTCTGGTTATTGCCCAGGAGATAAGAGATCGAGGTAAGGAGTCTCTTACCCTCAATAACATTGGGATGATCTACTATGCGCGTGGGGAGACAGATAAAGCCCTACACTATTGCGAGCAAGCTCTCAATTGCGCCCGCGAGGTGGATGACCGGGCGGGCAAGGCAACTGCGTTCAACAACATCGGGCTGATCCACTGTAAGCGTGGGGCAGTGGATGTGGCAGTGAGTTATTACAATCAAGCTCTCGCTATTGTTCGCGAGATGGGCAATCTAGCAAAGGAGGCTACCACCCTCAGCAACATTGGGATGACTCACTATAAACACGGGATTCAGGATGTGGCATTGAGCTATTTTGAGCAGGCCCTTGTCATCATTCGCGATATCGGCGATCCACTGCATGAAGCCTCTATCCTGCTGTTTGTCGGAGAAATCTACGAGCGAACAGGTCGCCTAAATGAAGCAAAAGAGGCATGGGAACAATCCTTGTCCCTTTATGAGGCACTGTCACTATCAATGCAGGCTGAAGGCATGAAGGATCGGTTATTATGGATACGTATCCGCCTTCGTTGGAAGAGGTTTGTAGATTGGTTGCGGTCAATACTGCGTTCGCAGGATAACTCGGAGTAATTAATCTGATATAAAAGCCTACATATTTCTGGAAGTTTACTACCCTAGAATGCTACAATATGAAGACTATGACCCCAGATAAATTTGGCCGCTATGAGATTCGTTCTGAACTGGCCCAGGGTGGGATGGGCATTGTTTATCATGCATTCGATCCAAAAATGGATCGCGAGGTGGCGATCAAGGTGATGCCCGCCAAGTTGATGCATGACCCCAAGCTGCGCAAACGCTTCGAGCGAGAGGCCAGAGTCGTGGCCGATCTGGAGCATCCCGCCCTCGTTCCCATCTACGATTTTGGCGATGAGAACGATCAGCTCTACCTGGTGATGCGCTATCTGACAGGCGGCACGCTGCTCGACCGGCTCAAGTCGCATCCCCAGGCTATCAGCGAGATGGCCCGGATCGTCAAGCAGCTTGCCCCGGCTTTCGATTACGTGCACCAGCAGGGTGTGATCCACCGTGACGTGAAACCCGGTAACATTCTGTTCGACCAGAACGACAACGCCTTTCTGACCGATTTTGGCGTGGTTAAACTCCAGGCCGCTACTACCCCTCTGACTACCGGGACAATACTCGGTACGCCGCATTACATGGCCCCGGAACTGGCACAGGAGGGAGGAACGGTCACCTACCTGGCGGATATCTATGCGCTGGGTGTAACCGTCTATCAGGCGCTCACCGGTAAGCTTCCCTTTGGTGGCCCTGGGAGCAGCCCGGTTTCTGTCCTGATGGCTCACATCAACGAGCCAGCGCCCGACGTGCGAATTCTGCGTCCCGACCTGACCGAAGCGGTGTCCGAGGTGATTGACCAGGCGATGGCGAAGAAGCCGGAAGAACGCTATCAGACGGTCGGCGAAATGGCTCATGCCCTGGCGGCTGCGGCCAGAATCCCGCCAACCGATTCACAGTTGCTGCCGCACGCGGCTGACGTGCCGACGATGCCGCTGGAGGAAACATTACCATTATTGCCCACCCAGCTTGAGCAGGCTCCTTCGCCTGCCGCCGGGCCGGATATGCCCACTCAACCCGCATCATTGAAGCCGCCGCCGGTCGAAAAACAGGAAGCTGATGACGACCTGTTGCAGTGGATCATTATCCTGATTATCGCCATGATTTTAGTGGTCGTAGCTGCTACGTCTTTGGGACGACCGCCGTTTTAAAAATGGATAGACCATGACATCCCAGTTTTTATCTGGTCGCACTGCCATTGTGACTGGGGTTGGGCGAGGCACAGGACGTGTGATCGCCTTATCTTTGGCAAATGCAGGGGCGCGCGTTTGCGCCACCGATTTAAATCCTGATCGAGCCGAAAGCACCGCTCAAGAGATTGTCTCTGTGGGGGGTGAGGCTTTTGGCTGGCAGATGGATGTGACCAACCGCTTCCAGGTTTCAGGTATGATCGAGACAGCCCGTGAGCGCTATGGCCGGCTCGATATCCTGGTGCATCATGCGCATGTCAGCCCCCAGGGGGAAATTCTCACCATGGATGAGTGGGAGTGGCGGCGCACGGTTGAGGTCAATCTGACCGGGGCATTTTTCTGTGCACAACTCGCCGGGCGGGTCATGGCCGATGAAGGCGGCGGTCTGATCTTGTTGTTGTTTCGACCGCTGGCCCAGATCGGCCCCTTATCAGCGGCTTATGTGGTTACCCAGGCCGGAGTGGTTGGGTTGGCGAACGCCTTTATGAGTGAACTGGTCGAGCAAAATGTGTGGGTTAAGCCGATCCAGATCGAATCGCCAAAACGCACAGCCTGGCAGGTTCTTGAATTCGCACAAAAACTAAAATGGTGATAGGATGGGGGAGCCACCAGGGGTTATATTATGACGCTAGACGACGCACAAATTAGCATTCAAGTTGACAACCGGATTCGTTTGATTTCCTATATCCTGGCATTGACCGATTGGCCCGCCAAGGAACAGGCTCGTTATCCACACGGTGTCCATCAGCACATCCGCAGTGTTCATGCCCACCTCGCCGAAGCCACCGAGAACGACGCTGTCAAGACCATGCAAGAAATGATGGATTCGGGACACAGCCTGGACATGATCTTCAGTTATGTTGCCTGCCTGAATTATCCGGGTTTGCGGGCAAAGGGATCGCTCGTACCGGATTGGGCGCCAAAAGAATGGTCGGCACAGATACGTAACTTTATGCATGCCTTCAAGGTGCGTAATCTGTGGGAACTCGACTCGGCGGCCTGGGATAGTGCCATTGAGGAGGCCGAGCGGGCTCTGGCAGTTGGTGACCCGGTTGGGTTCCTGACACGGTTCTTTGGCCCGTTTGATGCCCGGTTGGTTTTCCAACCCAACCTGAGCTACCCGACCGTTGATCCGATTGGGTTCCGTTGGGGCCAAAAGCTGTTTTGTGTCTGCCCGCCTACCATCGCCTGGGGGAATAACCCTCCCTGGCCGTATGACAATGATCCGGCGATCACCTACCGGCAGGCGATCCTGACCTATTCCCGCGTGCTGCTCCAGGAGTACCTGACCGCCCATCCCAAAGAAGCGGAGATGGCCCAGCGGACGCCGCTCCCACTGCCCTCCGAATTCCGTGACCGTTACCCGGATTGGTTTGAACAGTTCGCGGTGGTCATAACTGCCGGGCTTACGGCTATCTTCCTGGAGGAGACTTTTGGCCGGGCTGAGTTTGACGCTTATGTGATGATGACCCAAAAAGCGCACGGGTTCTCGGTTTTGCCAACTGTGGTGGATGTGCTTTACCATTACCTGGAAGAATACGAGCAGGGGAATTACACCGAGTTCGCCGATTACATGCCGAGTTTCTGCAAGACGCTGCGTGTCGCCGAGCGCATCCGGCGGATGTAGAATCGAGCCGGACACCGGACGAGATTCAGGCGGGGGGAGCAATTATCCCTCCGCTTTTTTGCTATCCCTGCTGCACAGCCTATAATCTACCCATCAGGACTGATCAACACTAGCCGACACCAGATGAACGCAACTTCCATGACACTCAAACAACTCCGTGAAAGCGCCCGCGCCCTGCTCAACGAATTTGATGCCGCCGATGGGCTGGCGAGCTATTATGCACTCTATCATGATCCGAAGCGCACCATGCTGTCTGTCTATCATGGGCCGGGCGGTCAGCCGGAGGGATTCCTGGTTAACTGCCAGACCGGCTTTGACCTTTTCAGACCGCTGGTCACGCTCCGGGTGCGTGGTGTCGATGCGATCCCCTATTTGATCCAGGATGGGCTGACAGCGGGCCGTCCCTATTTGCTGGTTGTCCCGGAGCACCTGGTCGAAAGGCTGGAAAACTACGCGATCCTGAGCGAGCCGATCCGCAATATGATCCTGCGGCTGGAGCCGGGGCAGTTTAAACCGAAGATGAACGTGCTGGTTACCTATCATACCGCCCCGGATGGCAGTCCGCGCACCGAGATCCGGGTTGGGGAGAAGATCGGCGCGATGGCGGGAGTCAACTGGCGGTCGCCGATCTTCGCCGAGATCTACGTTCAGGTGCAGCCGTATCATCGGGGGCGTGGCTGGGGGCAGGCGGTTGTCAGCGGCTTGATCGCTGAACTGCTCAAAATGGGTGTAACGCCGCTGTATCACGTCGATGAGACGAACACCTCCTCCCGCGAGTTAGCTAACCGGCTTGGCTTTGTCGATACTGGCGCACGCGAGATCGTCAGTCAGGCGGTGCGGGCCGACACAACATGAATTTTCTGTAGGGGCGACTGGCCAGTCGCCCCTACCCACAAACAATAGGACAGGTTTATATGGCAGATGCAACCCTGCAATTTCCTTCTGATTTCATGTGGGGCACAGCCACCTCTTCCCACCAGGTTGAAGGGGATAACGACAACAATGACTGGTGGGCCTGGGAGCAAAAACGAGAGGGCCATGTTTTTGAAAACCATGTCTCCGGGAAAGCCTGCGATTGGTGGGCGGGCAAAGCCGAAGATGACATCAAGCGGATGGCTGCCCTGAATACCACCACCCACCGCCTATCCCTTGAATGGAGCCGGATCGAACCCCAACCCGGCGAATGGGATTACGCCACTGTAGACCGCTATCGCGACATTCTCAAGAAGATGCGCAAGGCGGGTATTGAGCCGATGATTACCCTCCATCACTTCACCAACCCGCTGTGGATGGTGGAGAAGGGCGGCTGGATGAATCCCGACTCGGTCAAGTGGTTTGAGTCCTTTGTCAGCAAGGCGGTGTCTGACCTATCCGACCTATGCGACCTGTGGGGGACGATCAACGAGCCGAATGTCTATGCTGCTAACAGCTTCTTTAACGGGTCGTGGCCTCCCGGTGTTGCCAATATGAGCGACTATTTCCAGGTGGTTTACCATCTGCTGCAAGCCCATGCTGCCGCCTACTATGCGATCCATGAACTGAAACCGCAGGCAAAGGTTGGCCTCGTCAAGCATATGATCTGCTGGTATCCGCGCTCTGGCTTCCCGCTCGATGGGGTGATCACCAACCTGCTCGACCAGGCTTTTAACGGTGTGACGCTCGATGCCCTGGCGAACGGCCAATGGAATCCTCCCATCGGCAAGAAGGGCGAACTGCACAATGTCAAGGGGACCATCGACTGGATCGGCCTGAATTACTATCACCGCTATGATGCGGGCTTCAGCCTGCAGGAGCTTAAGTCGCTGGGGATCTCTTATTCCGCCCGCCGCGGTTACCCCAAAGGCCCCGATGAGTGGGGCGAACTCTATCCCCAGGGCCTGCTTGAACTGATCATCCGGCTGCACAGGGAACTCAGCAAACCGATCTATATCACGGAGAACGGCGTTCCCGACCGGGATGACTCGGTGCGCCCCGGCTTTTTGTTGGAGCATTTACAGCAGGTCTGGAAGGCTGTTAATTTCAACATCCCGGTAATGGGCTACTACTTTTGGAGCCTGGTCGATAATTTTGAGTGGGCGGAGGGTTACGATCCGCGCTTCCGGTTCGGGTTGTATGGAGTCAACTGGGAAACACAGGAGCGAACTCTGCGTAAAAGCGGCGAACTCTACGCCGAGATCGCCAAGAGCAACAGCCTCACCTCTGACATGGCCCGGCGATACGCTCCCGGTAAAGCGGATACGCTTTTCCCTGGCAGCGGCCCGGCGGATTTGCTTTCTTTAGACCGCTAGAAGATCGATGAGACAAAAGATCGCGGCGCTTCTATCAGAGGTAGACCTGGCTACCGAGCTGAAAAATGGCCTGTTATTAACGATTGGTGGCCTGTGTGTTGCCCTGTGTTTGCGGCTTTTCTTGACCCCGGCGGATATCGCTCCGGGCGGGGTGTCCGGGCTTGCCATTATCCTCAATGAACTGACCGGCTGGCCGATTGGCGTCTTGATGCTGCTGATGAACATCCCGGCACTGGCGTTGGGCTTCTACAGCCTGGGCCGCTTCCGGTTTTTGATCCGGACTTTGTATGTCGTCATCCTGTTCAGTGTGGCTGTTGACCTGATGGTGTTCTGGGTATCATCGGATGGCATCACCCCTGACCCGATCCTGAATACACTGTATGGCGGGGTATTGGGCGGGATCGGCTCCGGGCTGGTCTACCGGGCGGGCGGAACCGTTGGCGGCACAAGCGTGGTTTCGAGGGTGCTCCAACTGCGGTTTGCTATTCCGATCAGCCAGATATACCTCGTAACGGACGGGGTGATCGTTTTTATCTCCGGCCTGGTTTTTGGTTGGGATCACGCGCTCTATGCCATGATCGCCCTGTTTGTGTGGGGCATGGTCACCGATTATGTGCTCGAAGGTCCGAGCCGCATTCGGATTGTTTTTATCGTCACCGATACCCCCGATACGATCTCCAAGACATTGATCGACGAAATGCATATCGGTGTGACAGCCTGGCCGGGGCAGGGGATGTACACCGACAAAGATCATTCGGTGCTGTTCTGTTCGGTTACCCGTCCTGACGTGCCGGTCTTGAAATCGACCGTTCTTAAGGCAGACCCCAACGCTTTTGTCGTCGTGGCACAGGGCCACGAGACACTGGGTGGCCGGTTGGGCCGTTAGCCTGATCGGCGACCAACTGCCACCGACTCCATTCTCATTTCCCCACTCTTAAACTTCTCGAAATGGAACAGTTGTTCCCCTCCTGTCAAGGGTCTGTAATATAATTGTTACGAGAAAATCCTCCTTTATTATGTAAATTATATATAATGTAACTAGGCTATTCATTCGGCTAATTGGTTATGTTGAATAACAGAAATAGCCTTGAAACATAGGGATGGGACATAAGAAGATGGCTTGTTGTTAATTGGCCATAATCAAAATTAGTGGGGTGAGTATCTTGCTACCGGCAAAACTCTTTCTCTCTGTTCGCATATACATCATGTCGCCCAAGATAAACGCCCCAGAATGAGGCGGTGATGAGTATGGATACGAGCTGGAAACACGCAATCGTCGGAGTGTTCACTGTATTATTCGCAGTGGGCTGTACATTAAATTCACCTGAAGAGACAATTGAAGAGCCTGAGACTCTCCCAGAAGCGGTGACCTTAACGATCTCCGGATCAGGGGGGACTACCTTGATCCTGAGTGCTATCCAGCCGGAATTTGAGGCTGATACACCGGGATATCGCCTTGAGGTACTGACGGGAACCGGAACCGGCGGTGGGGTGGAAGGTGTCACAGAGAAGGTGCTGGACGTGGCGGCTATGGCTCGTCCACCTAAAGATGAGGAATTGGAAGCGGCTCCCAGCCTGCAATACATGGAAATTGGGCTGTCTGCCCAGTCTTTTTATACCTATGTGGGCCTGGGCGTTGACTCGCTGACATCTGACCAGGCCGTTGCGCTGTTCCTGGGTGAGATCGGCAACTGGTCTGAAGTTGGTGGATCAGATGTCGATGTTTTCCTGTATGTGCGCGACGAAGGTGACTCAAGCACCGAGGCACTGCGTGAGGTTTTGTTTGGCGATGCGCCATTCGGAGAAGATGCCAAAGTGATGACCAGCCAGGCTGATATGATTGCGGCAGTCGAAGGGACACCGGGGGCGGTTGGTTTTGGGACCTGGCCCGCCGTACTGGCTGCGGGAGCGAACGTCGATCCTGTCGCGCTGGATGGCGTTGCGCCGGGAGATTTGGCTTACCCTATCACCACCACAATGGGAATTGGTTATCTAGAAGAGAATGCGGCAGCGGTACAGCCCCTGGTTGATTGGCTGTCCTCTGAACGTGGCAAGTCAGTGTTGCAGGAATTTGACGTCATCGTCAAGTAGTGGGAAAGCAAAGTCGGGGTAGCTTACAAAGGAATAATATCATGCGGCGGCTGGTTAATTTTTATGGGGATATGCGAATCAGTTTTAAGCTGAATCTGTTGGCGTTGGCCTCCCTTATCACTGTAGCTGTTGTTTTCATCTTTCTGATAAGACTTGGTACGAAGAACCTGAGTATTCAGGCCGGTCAAGAGCGTGCAGCGGAAGAAATCGCCATCGTTCAAAGCCGGTTTGAGGAGGCCAGGCAGGCCACAATGACGAATGCCAAGCAGCTGGCCGCCGTACCCGGTTTGATTGAAGCTGTAGAGGTTGAGGATATCGACACCATCCGTAGGATCGCCCTCATCGGGGCGGCCCAATTCAATATAGATGACGTTGACATTGTCAATGAAGATGGCCTGAGGCTCGTGACTTTGAGAGAACGAAGCGAGCTGCTTGACGCGGGTGGTGAAGCTAAAGAGCGGCTGTTCTCACTGGCCCTGTTGGGCATTGAGACGGCTGAATTTATGGAAACAAACGACGCGGAGCAAGAGCAGGAATTGTTCCTGGCTGCTTCCGTCCCGCTGCGGGATGCCTCTGGTGCAATAGTCGGCGGGCTGCTGGTTCGTGACGAGATAGATGATCAATTCATTGAAGAAATCAACTTCGGGCGATCCAGTGTTCACCTGCTTTTCCTCTACCAGGGCGACCTGATCGCCAAATATATGGGCAGTGAGGACTCTCCGGTAGACAGCACACAACAGTTTTTGCGCAGCCAACTGATCGACGAGACGGTCGTTCAGGAGTTAGCGCAAGGCCGAAGCAAAAGCATCATAGGCGATAACCTCTTACAAAGTGATGATGAAATGTACATCTCCGCCTATACGGCTGTCTCTGAAAGTGACAGCAAGGCGGTAGCTGCGATCCTGGTCAATATGGACCAGTTCTTTAATTCGCAGCGGCAGTTGACCACCCGCCTGACTATCGCGGCGGCGCTGGTCGGGCTGGGGGTGTTCGCTGTGTTGGCGTTGGTTGCCCAACAGACGATCTCCAGGCCGCTCGGTGAGCTTCAAGAGATGGCCCAACATATCTCCGAAGGCCATTACTCGCAGCGGGCCAGGGTCAGCTCGAAGGACGAAATCGGGCAGTTGTCTATGGTGTTCAACCGGATGGCAAGCACCGTCCAGGCACGTACCCAGGAATTACGGGAACTGGTTCAAACGTTGGAGAAACGGGTGGAGGAGCGTACCGAACATCTCCAGGCCGCCCGTGAACATGCTGAGCGATCCGACCAGGTCAAATCGGCCTTTCTCGCCAGCATGAGCCACGAGCTTCGCACGCCGATGAATGCTATCCTGTCGCTGACCAAATTCATGCGGCAGGGGGTCTTTGGGCCGGTGAACGATGAGCAGGTGGACTACCTGACCAAAGTCATCGACAGCGGCGACCATCTCCTATCTCTGATCAACGATGTGCTGGATGTAACCAAGATTCAATCCGGTAATCTGAGTTTGTTTGTTGAAGAAGGTTTCGATGTTAAACGGGAGATCGAAACGATTGCTGTTGCGGCGGAAAAAATGTTAGAGAATAAATCGGTTGAACTCATACTGGATATTGAATCCGATCTCCCGTTGTTAACCTGTGATAAGCGCCGGGTACGTCAAATTTTCTACAATCTTATCTCCAATGCCATCAAGTTTACGGATGAGGGTTCGGTTACCTTTAAAGTCAGGAGGCAGGGCCTTGACCTGATCTTTGCGGTGATCGATACGGGGCCGGGCATTGCGTTGGAAGAGCAGAACATCATTTTTGACCCATTTATCCAAACCGAAACCGGTATCAAACATGCCGGGGGAACCGGGCTGGGATTACCCATTTCACGGCAGTTGGCTGCAGCCCATAACGGGCGGCTGTGGGTGGAGAGTAAACCCGGCGAGGGCGCCAGCTTCTTCCTGGCCTTACCCTGGAAAACCGATCGAACTGAACCCCTGAAGGGACTCGCTCAAGCACAAAAGGCAGCAGCATCATGACACAAAATTGCAGTTTTCTTTATGTAGAAGATGACCCGATCAGCCGTGATGTAATCCGCATTGCGTTAAAAATGGTGATGGGTTACGACCGGCTCTGTATTTTCGAGAACAGTGAGAATTTCCTGGAGCGCGTGGAGAGTTTGCCCGGCGTCCCGGATATTTTCCTGCTGGATATCCATATCAAGCCGTTTAATGGTTTTGAGATGCTCAAAATGTTGAGACAGAACGGTACTTATGCCGATTCTCGGATCATTGCACTCACAGCCAGCGTGATGAATGAAGAAGTCGCTATGTTGATGGAAAGTGGATTTGATGGTGGACTGGGGAAACCAATCGACCCGGATATCTTCCCCAGCTTAATAAACCGGATTGTTAGTGGTGAAACTGTCTGGCATATCACATCATAATTGATAGAGATTCGGGACGAGAGTGAATAGAAAATGTATACCCCAAGAGTCCTTGCCGGTAAACGGATCGTAATTGTTGAAGATAATGTCACCAATATGGCGGTCTATTCGGTGGCTTTCAAAATGAGTGGCGCTGTTACCATTCAAGACCCCTACAACACCAATACCCTGGATAGGATTAAGCTCAATTTGCCGATTGATATTATCTTGCTTGATCTCATGCTACGGTATGACATGACCGGCTATGAGATATTCGATCAACTACAGGCCGATCCTGCCCTGGCTGCTATTCCGGTGGTTGCGATCAGTGCGTCTGATCCCGCCATCGAAATTCCTAAAGCCAAGATGAAAGGCTTTACGGGATTCATCGGTAAGCCGATAGACCCGGCAAAGCTGGTGGAGCAGGTCGCGGCGTGTATTAACGGTGAGGAAGTCTGGTTTTCATATGAAGGAACAATGAGAGGATTCTAATGCCCATTCAAGCCTTGATTATTGATGACAACCCGATGAACCTGGTTGTGTTACAGCAAGCCCTGACCCTGGAAGGGGTGACCCCCTTTTTGTGCCATCATCCAAACGATATTATCCCGGCACTAGATGAAGCCGGGAATGTCCAGCTGGTCTTCCTTGATCTCGAATTTCCTAATTACAATGGCTTGAGTCTGATACATGACTTAATGCAGGACCCGCGGCTGGCCGGTGTGCCGATTGTCGCCTACACCGTCCATATCAGCCAGCAAAACGAGGCAGCAGAAGCGGGGTTCCACAGCTTCCTGGGTAAACCCTTGAATGTGGATATGTTCCCCGACTACCTACAGCGAATCCTGTCCGGAGAGCCGGTCTGGGAGCTTGGTCAATAATACATCTTTGGACTACGCTCAGTAAGGAGAGGACGATATGGCTGAATTTGTCTCTTTTGATCCCAATGTGGAAGCAACGGGGCAAATGGTTCTTCCTGTTCTGGCCGCCCTGGATGAGGGTTGCAAACCGATCCTGGAGAAATATGGGCTGGGAGATGTTGAATCGGACAGCTGGTATCCCTTACAAGATTTCCTAGATGCGTTGAGAGAGCTATCCGAGAATGGCTACTTCAACATGGTATCGATTGGTATGAAGGTTCCCGATGTGGCGGTGTTCCCGCCGGATATCGAAACCATCGAGGATGTCTTTACCTTGTTGGACCAGGCTTACCATATGAACCATCGGGGTGGGGATATTGGCGAATACATTTATCGGCAAACCGGCGAACGATCAGGGGAACTGTATTGCAATAACCCCTACTCAAGCGATTTTGACTATGGGCTGATCTACCGGCTGCTTCAAAAGTATCGCCCGGATGACAGCGAAGTCTTCAGCGTGACCCGTGATGACAGTGTGCCGAATCGGAAAAACGGTGGAGATGCCTGCACCTACTATATCGAGTGGTAGCTGCCGGGTTTTGTGGGAATGATTAGTAGAATATCGTTCGTAGGACACGGTATATCGTGCCCAGGGTTCGCCCTTACGGCGATTTAGGTTCTTAACAACTATTTATATCTGGTTGGGCTATTTCATCCAAATTATTCGTATAGTCCAACATAGAATCTGAGGGCTGATCGGAGTTGAAAGATCAGCCCTCAGTCTATATATAGTCAAATCTCTGCTGGCGTTTACCTGATCACTGCTGCGGCCTCAACCGGCGGCGGCTTTGCCGGATCGCCGGAAGAATATACCCAATAATATCCCGGTCACGATCAGCGTGATCCAATCGATCAGGATAGCGGCGACTTCATAGATGTACTCAAGATCGCTCCCGTAGATCAATGCCAGGAGGATCAGCGATCCGATTGCCAGGATGCCGCTGATGAACAGAATGATCCTGATGGCCCGCTCAAGTCCACTTTGCTTGTCGAGCGCGATAGCCATAAAGAGGAACACAATCCCCATGGTCAGGTAGCCGATGTCTTCCAGGGCAATAAATATCCCATGCGAATTGTATTGTGAGAATAATATCAGGCTTTCAAGTTCGCCTTTAAGAAGACTGGGTTCGACGACGGTAAATTGGATGAAGTAGTTAATTGTGTGGACGGTCGCCGAGATCATAGCAAATGATAAAGCCACCTGGCTGAAAACCTTTTTCTCAGCGCCGGTGATGGTGTGAATGCAAATCACCATGATCAGGAAAAATAGGGCCATCAGCAGGGCCGGGTACATCCAGATGTACTCGATGGGGACGTATTCGACGACATCGGTGAAGGGGTAGGTGATGCATGATCCCAACAGCTCTATCATACAGAATGGCCCGGATCGGGACGGGGCGGTGTTGGTGGCGATACCCAGGGCGGCTGCCGCCGCGACTGCGGTCAGGATGGACGACCAGAAACCCAGCCGGTACGCGTGCCGCGTGGTTCCCAGATCACCATCCAGTTGTGCTTGTGACATATCAACTCTCCTCGAACGTTATTCATTTATACCAATGGGCCGTTCTATTACGAATTGTTTGTGTGGCCCGACCTAATCATAACCAATAGTTTTAGGCTGGCAAAAAATGCGGGAGGATCCAGAGAAGGGTGACCGGCAGAGTCTTTTTGATAACAGTGTGCCCAAGCGGAAAACTGGGGGGATATCTGATCTCGTGGCAAATAAGTTGGGCGCAGATCGCGTCGCTTCGATCTGCGCCCAGTCTGGGATGAGGTTGGGGCCAGTTCGCAGAGGTGTATTTTAGTACAATGTTATCAACCTCATCCCCAGGGAATATCAAGGTCAGGCGATCTGAAACACAGAATGCATCTGCTCAACCCGGCGGATGATCGCCATCGAGTCGAGGGCTTCGTCGATTGTCAGCTCGAAGATGATCGGGCCGTTCCAACCGGCCAGTTCCAGGCGATTAAGCAGGCGGCCTACATCTAAATCCCCCCTACCGAGTGCCTGGTGATCCTGCCCCTTTTGCACGATGTGATCCGGCCCCTGCCAGGGACTGTCGTGCAGGTGGATTTCAACCAGGCGAGGCAGGCAGGCTTCCAGCGCATCGAATAAATCAAACGGGCCGGAATACCCCGCCAGCAGATGGCCTACATCCAGGCAGAATCCCAGGTCGAGTTCTTCAGCGATGTCCAGGGTCAGGTCAAAGGGGAAGGAAATATTCTCGACGGCAAACCGGCGGCTGGGCAGGCCGGTGCTGGTCAGGATGGTTTCGATTGCCGCCAGCGCTTTTGACTTAAAATGTCCCAGCAGATGTGGGCGGGCTTTCTCTGAGATGCTCATCTCGTGGAATTCAGCGGCCAGTCCGGCGGTGGCGTGGCAGACGTAGACCTCCGGCTCTAGCGGCGCGGTGATCTGGATCGCCTCGGCGGTGGTTCGGGCCGATGCTTCCCGCACTTCATCGAGGGGAGTAGACAGGTCGATTGAGTGAAACGGCAGATGAACCGTGTAGCTCAATCCGAGCTTATTCTTGACTTTAACGAGCTTCTCGATAGCCGAAGCGGTGAAGGCCGGGGGATGGAGCATCCCTAAATCACCGCTCAGTTCGATCAGGTTAAAGCCGTGTTTTGCCACTTCCCGGATCAATTGAGCGTGGTCGAATCGAAGAAAGTTTGTGACCAGTTCCCGCGTTGATGCTCCGGGCTGCATCATGGTTTCGGGTTGGATTTCCATAATTCCGTAGCGCACGATTTTTTTCTTCCTCCTGAAAGCCACTATCAGTGCACATTAAGGAGTCTAATAGATCGGGTGGGCGATCAGGTTAAAGGCTGTTTAAATCTTTGTTAAGGTGGCCGATCTGGTTTGCATGCCGCTCTTACCCAAACACTTTGAGGTAGGCTATAGTATGTTGCATCAGACAACACCTCCTATCACGAGGAAGGCATCCGATGAAAAAACCCACCACCCAGGCCCTGACCCATATGGTCACTAAGTTTGTCACCGCCGAAGACCTGGAAACCACCCGGCAGGTACTCGACGAGCACCCGGTGCTGCTCAGTGAGGAAGCGGCGGCTATCCTTGATGCCCACATCGCTGCATTCGAGTCCGAGGGAGATGATCAGATGGTGATCCAGCTCAAGGCCCATCAACGGCTGTTGAAGCTCTCCCGCGAGGCCGGGCCGGACGAAGCCTTCAGACAGGCTAAGGAGGCTTCACAGCGTCTGGCTTCCTTTGATATGATCGCCAACAACACCCTGGCGGTGATGGTCAAGCAGCCCGAAAAGCGGAAAGACTGGTTCGGGGTGCTGCAAAAAATCCGGGCCGGGCGAAACCCCGCCCAGATGAACCTCCTGCTCGATAGTGTGATGAAACTGCTGCTCGGTGACTCCCTCGATTCACTCCAACCACGGTTGACCGGGCGGTATGCGGTCTGCTGGAATCGGATCGTGGAAGGGATTAAGAATCCGCCGAAAGAATAATAGGTCGGACAAAACGAAAGGGAGCAAAATGCCAGATATTGAAATACCAACCTATGACTCGATGATGAATCCCACATTGGAAGCACT
>JBNKDD010000025.1:0-33373 GCA_050288085.1 Anaerolineae bacterium | reverse complement strand
CGAACTGCTCAACAGATAGTCGCGAGCTATCACCGGGCGTTGAATCCAGGAGGTTTAAAATGAAACAAAAACAAGGATCATTAAGTATCGTTGTTCTGGACATAATTTTTATAAACCTTGCCTTCGTGCTTTCGTACATCGTGCGCTACGAGTGGGATTTTCCTTACCCGGTCGATCCGCTCTATGATGCCCCGTTCTGGCCGTATATCCCCACCGCTATCCTGTTGACCGTTCTATGCTTGATCGGCTATCAGATGGATGGCCTGTACGAGAGTCACAGCCGAAGGCAGTGGACATCGAAAATCTATGGGCTGACGACCGGCACGGCGACCAGTATTGTCTTCATCATGGCGCTGACGTTCTTCTTGCAACCGCTGGTCTATTCACGCGGTATGCTGGTGCTGGCGGCAGTGTTAATCGTCGTGTTTTTGAGTCTTGCCCGGTTGGGCTATGATGTGTTTTTAGCCCAGCGGCGGCAGCGTGGCATTGGCGTGGAACGGGTATTGATTGTTGGGGCCGGTGAGGTTGGCCGGGCGGTGATGCGTACCATTCTTGGCGATATCTCCCTGGGGTATCAGATGGTCGGTTATGTCGATGACGATCCGTCAAAAGGTACCGGTCACCTCGGACGGATTAAGGGATTAGGGGAATTGGACCAGATTCCGTCCATCATTGTCGAGGAGAAGGTTGACGAGGTAATCGTGACGCTCTCCTGGCAGTATCATCGAAAAATCATGCATATCGTCAGCCAGTGCGAACGTCAGAATGTCCGGGTGCGGGTTGTGCCGGATGTGTTTCAGCAGCGCATGCAGCACGTAGACCTGGACAGCCTGAGAGGAATTCCGCTGATCGGACCAGCGCCAGCGCAGATGGGGTCAAGTGCCCGGCTGGCTAAACGTATCATTGATCTGGCGTTCACGATCCTTATCCTGCCGGTGCTGGCGATTATCTTTCCGATTGTGGGTATCTTGATTAAATTGGATTCGTCTGGCCCAATTATTTTTAAACAACGCCGGGTGGGGAAAGATGGGCACGTGTTCGACGTGTACAAATTCCGCTCTATGGTTGAAGGGGCCGATAAGATGCAGGCTGACCTGGCCGATCAGAATGAGGCAGAAGGCCCGCTGTTCAAAATGAAGAACGATCCCCGCGTGACCCGCCTGGGGCGGATTATCCGACAAACCAGTGTCGATGAGCTGCCACAGTTTATCAATGTCCTGAAGGGGGATATGAGCATTATCGGGCCAAGACCCGGTACACCTGATGAGGTGGCTCAATACGAACCCTGGCAGCGAGAGCGGCTCAGTATGCCCCCTGGCATTACGGGGCTATGGCAGGTCAGTGGTCGGAGCGACGTACCTTTCGATGAGATGTGCCTGCTCGATATTTTTTACATTGATAATTGGTCTCTTGACCTCGATATCCGCATCTTTCTCCAAACTATTCTTTACGTCTTGACAGGCAAAGGGGCCTATTAAATGATGTCTCGTTTTTCCCGTTTTAGTGCTTCCGATTCCTCGACCACGCAGCCTGTTGGCTTGTCGTTAAATCACGAGGATCAGGCAGCAATGATTGATTTCTTACAAAACCTGGTGCGTACTCCGAGTGTGTCAACTCACGAGCAAGAGGTTGCCGAATTAATCTGCCAGCAGCTTCAGGCTGTCGGGGTTGAAGATATCTATACCGACGTGGTCGGCAATGTGGTGGCGCGCATGGGCAGCGGTGATGGCCCGACGCTGCTCATTGACGCTCATATGGATACTGTTCAGGCGGCTGAGGGCTCCTGGCCTTTTGACGACCCCTTTGCAGCAGAGATAGAAGACGGGACCCTGTATGGCCTGGGAGCTTGCGATACGAAGGGGTCTATTGCGGCTATTGTCTATGCGGCCAAGCAACTGGTTGAATCAGAGGTTGAATTGAACGGCAGCCTGATCCTGGCCTTTGTGGTGCAAGAGGAGCCAAGCGAAGGCGCGGCACTTAAAACTCTCATTGAACAAGAAAACCTCCGGCCAGATTGGGTTGTGCTGACCGAACCCAGTAACTTGCATATTATGCGAGGTCATCGAGGCCGGGTGATGTTCAAGGTAACGGTCGAGGGCAAGAGCAGCCATGCCTCTAATCCCGACTTAGGCCGCAATGCGATCACCGCTGCCGCTCGCCTGATCTTCGGCATCGATATGCTGTCCGCCGATCTACCCCGTGATCCTTTTATGGGAGCAGGGACGATTGCCGTCACGGGAATTGAAAGCCAATCCGCCAGCTTGAATGCTATCCCCGGCATTTGCACATTTTACATTGATCGCCGCCTGACCCTGGGCGAAACGGTTACCCGTGCCCAGGCTGAAATCGAGCAGGTGATCGGCCAAGAAAATGTCAAAGCTGAGGTTGAGATCGTGAACTACGAGACCAGTACTTATACGGGATACCAGCTCAAAATTCACGAGGCGTTTAATGCCTGGGCATTGGAAGAAGATGATCCCCTGCTGCTGGCGCTCGCCGACACTATAAAACAGGTCACCGGACAAGCACCGCAGGTCGGACATTGGGGTTTTTCGACCGATGGTGTTTATAGTATGGGTGAAGCCAATATTCCGACCATTGGATTTGGCCCCGGCCATCCTGACCTGGTTCATACCTGCGAGGAACATATTCAATTAGACGATGTCGTACGGGCTGCACAGGTCTATGCACTGCTGGCAGCACGGCTGTTGAGCTAAGTCAGGTTTGTTCCTGCTTTTGTGAGCGCGCTATAATCCATACATAACAAAACAAAAATTGGAATATTTTATGTCATCTGTGATTTACCCATTTACTGCTATTGTCGGCCAGGAACGCATGAAACGCGCCCTGGTATTAAACGCTGTCAACCCACAGATCGGGGGTGTATTGATCCGGGGTGAGAAGGGAACGGCCAAAAGTACCGCTGCCCGCGCCCTGGCTGTCTTGCTGCCGGAGATCGAAGTGGTAGCGGACTGCCGGTTTAGCTGCAATCCTCACCAACCCGAAAGGCTGTGTGATGAATGCCGCGAACGCCTGCGAAACGGCGAGGAATTGCCCCTGACCCGACGGCGAACCCGGATCGTTGATTTGCCGGTCAGTGCGACCGAAGACCGGGTAGTCGGGACGCTGGATATTGAAAAGGCCATCCAATCGGGTGAGCGGCATTTTGATGCCGGTGTGCTGGCAGCGGCGAATCGTGGCATCCTGTATGTTGACGAGGTCAATCTGCTGGATGACCATGTGGTCGATCTGCTCCTTGACTCAGCAGCAATGGGTGTGAATGTTGTCGAGCGTGAGGGTATCAGTTTCACCCACCCGGCACGCTTTATCCTGGTTGGAACGATGAATCCAGAAGAGGGCGAACTGCGCCCCCAATTACTGGATCGTTTCGCGCTGGCGGTAGATGTTCATGGCCTGAACAGCCCTCAGGATCGGGTAGCAGTGTTGGATCGCCATATCCGGTTTGAAGGGGATCCGGTGGATTTCTGTGACGAGTGGCGTCCACGTGAAAAACAGCTTTCACAGGAAATCTCTCGCGCCAAGACAATTGTCAATACGGTGAAGTACACCCACCGCGATCTTGCTACAATTGCGATGTTAACTTCCAGCCTGCATGTCGACGGTCACCGCGCCGACCTGGTTATCCTCAAGGCGGCTCGTGCCAATGCTGCGTTAGCAGGACGCGGGGCGATCACCAAGGAAGATATCCTGACGGCGGCTGAACTGGCACTACCGCATCGTATGAAGCGCACGCCCTTCCAAGAAGATCAGGTCAGCCTGAATGATTTACAGGAGCGGGTAGACCAGGCCCACGCCGATAGCGAATCGGCTGAGTTCTCTGAACAGCAGTCTCAAGACGACGATCAGGAAGTAAAAAAAAAGCAAATGAATCCATAGAGGACCGGGGAGTCGGCGAAGAAACGCCGGAGGTTAACCCATCTGAGCCTGCCCGCCAGGATGTTTTCCAGGATCAGGACTCGCGTTGGTGGGATGGGGGCCAGGAAGTTAAACCCGGTGCAGAGTTTCAGGTTTCACGCCGATTGGATACGCCTCTTGACCGGCTCACGCGGCGGCAAAGTGGCCGTCGCAGCCAGACTCGAACCGAGCGGAAGCGAGGGCGGTATATCCAGGCCCGGCCAGCTAATGGAAAAACATCCGACATTGCTTTTGATGCGACCATCCGGGCGGCTGCCCCACATCAAATAGAACGGGACAGCGGCGATCTGGCATTTGCTGTACGCAAGCAGGATTTACAGCGGAAGGTTCGTGTCAAGAAGCAGGCTAACTTTGTCCTGTTTGTGGTGGATGCGTCGTGGAGTATGGCGGTCGCCGAGCGAATGACTGCCACCAAAGGCGCGATTATGTCCCTGCTATCGGATGCCTACCAACGACGGGATCGGGTTGGGCTGATCGTGTTCCAGAAGAACAGAGCCCAATTGGTGCTGCCACCGACCAACTCAGTGCAGCTGGCCCAACGTGCCCTGGCCGATATTCCGGTTGGTGGGAAAACACCCCTTTCTGCCGGATTAACATTGGCCCACCATGTGATTAGCCAGGATAAGATTTCGCATCCTGATGTAATGCCCTTGATCATCCTGTTGACGGATGGGGCCGGTAACGTCTCGATGGGGCGGAAACCTCCGCAGGAAGAAGCGCACCTGATCTCCGACCAGATTCGGGAGGATGAAATTCGCTCGGTTGTGATCAATATGGAGCACGCCAGCTTTGATCAGGGATTGGCGCAAAAACTGGCCGACCGGTTGGGCGCTCCCTGTTATACCCTGAACGAACTGCGGGCCGATACGCTGTATAACACCGTCCGGGGCGAGTTGGACGGTTAAGGCACAAGACGCAAATATATAGAATATTTTCAAGGGCGTACCCTCAACCGGGTGCGCCCTTTACGCTTTTGGCGAGACTACCAGATTATCTTTTACCTGGAGCTGAATTTGTCTGGCTAGAACCACATCTTCCCAGGTTTTATGCATGCGTGGGGGATCATATGTGTATGTCCGGCTGTTGTAAGCACCTTCAACTCCGGTCATCACCGCCATTGAATCGGTGGCCGCTGCTTTGACTCCATCGTCGGTGGCCCTGGAGCCGATATAGTAATCATTGCCCGGCCACGAGACATGATCCCAGGCTACAAAACTGAACAGTTCACAATCGGTGAAATCATCCCCAGCTTCCGCGTACGCCTGTGGTTGGCACAACTGCGACTTGCCCGCATTGCCTTTGGTGAGCGGCCTGACGAATAATGAAATATGCCCTATTTCATGTCGCTCATTGTTGCATTCCCGGAATGGATCGTAATATACAGCCCTGACATTCGGGAAACGCTCACCATGACGTTCAAGAAACCTGATAAGTGTTTGACGGAGCTTTTCCCCTAACTGCCCCTTGAACTTCCCGGCAAACTGACCACAACCCAGACCCGGAATAGTCATGAAAGCCTTTCTATTGCTTGAGCTTGCTACACCATCTGCATAACTAAATGCAGGTAGCAGCCTTCTCTCATATAGCACATAGTACGAATAGTCGTCGATTCGCCCATTTATTGTGACTTCATCCCAGTCTGCCGGGATTTGTCCACGGCCATTTCTCAACAACGCTCCGGGTACATACAATAGTGTGGCGTGAAACGGGTTCTCATGAACCGTGGGAAAGGAATGTCTGCCGTTATCATAGACGGTTACGGGAACCGCAATGCTTATATCTCCCAACAATGATAATTCAGTTTTAGACCAATCGGAGCCATCACCATAAACAACGCTCTCGGCAAATATTTGAGGGTGTTTTGTTCTGACAAGAAGCTCGATAAATTCTTCTGTCCTGAGTCGAGAAATATCTTTATCACCCAGGTTATTCGCCAGATATGAACCGGCTGCGACGTTGTGTGCTTCGAGGGCTTTTTGATAAAACGCTATCTTCTGGAAGGTCTCCTGATGGGTAAGTATCTTATATTGTTTCATCACATTAACCTCTTTGTGTCCTGCTAAATCAATTTTACCAGAAAGATTTACAGGCTCAGTCCACATATTACCAATTGGGGAAAACGATCATGAAAACATTTTTGAAAACCTTGCGTGGAATCGGACTTGGCCTTCTGGCGATTTTGCTGCTGCTGGCCCTGATCATTGGGTGGTGGGCTATCCGTCCGAATATGGCTTATATCGCTGAAGACCTTGTGATGGATACCTGGGTCGCCGTCAGCGATGGGACACATAACTCCAATACCGACCTGATCTATTGGAATGACGCCTTTTATCTCGTTTACGCTACTTCACCCTGGCACTTTGCCAGCGAAAAATCCCACCTGATCGTTCGGCGTTCAGAGGATGGTAAGACTTGGGAAAAAACAGCCGAGTTAGCCACCACCGGCGAGGATATACGCGATCCAAAGTTCGGCGCAATCGGCGACCGGCTGTATATGTATGCGCTGAAGAATGTCGATTTCGCAGCCGAACCCTATACGACCGTCATTGCCAGCACGGCGGACGGCATCACGTGGACGGATTTCGATGAGATCGAGGAGGAAGGTTGGCTGTTCTGGCGGCCCAAAAGCGCTGATGGGATAACGTGGTATGTGCCCGCCTATTGGCACGAACATGGTAAATCGGCGCTGCTTCAATCGACCGATGGTAAGAACTGGGAAATGGTCGGGCCGATCTATGAGGGTGAACGCAACGATGAAACCACCATCGAGTTTTTACCCGACGGACGGATGATCTCCACCGCGCGGCTTGAAGGCAGTGACAGCCTGTTCGGAGATAACAACGCCTTGACGCTGTTGGCCGTTGCCGAATCACCATACGAGGATTGGACGTTTGAACGCAGCAGTGTGACCCGCCTGGATGGGCCAACCCTGTTTACCTATAACGGACAGGTCTACGCTGCCGGGCGTTACCAGCCGGGCAGTCAGGGGATGTTTACCAAGTTGGGGAGCATTTTTAGCCGCAAGCGCACCTCGCTGTTTCTGGTCGAGACGGATCGGCTGGTCTACCTGACCGATCTACCCAGTGCCGGGGATACTGCTTATACTGGGGTAGTGATTCGCGGAGATGAAGTTTATATCAGCTACTATACCAACAATATCAAGCGCGACTATGCCTGGATTCTAGGCATGGTTTCCCCCTCAGATATACGCCTTGCAAAGATTAATTTACCCAGTTTGGAAGCACTCGCCGAGGCAAAGGCTTCCGAATAGCGGTACAATTGCCGGTCATGAATAATGGTAAACGTCTGGTCATAAAACTGGGATCAAGTGTGCTGACGGGTGGGACTGCACAACTCAGCCCGCGCCGCATGCTGGAGATTGTGCAGCAAGTAGCACAGCTCAACGAGTTAGGCAACGAATTGATCCTGGTTACCTCCGGGGCGATGGCCGCCGGGCGCGGGATATTACAAAATCCCGCCCTGGGCAGTCACATCCCCGCCAAACAAATGCTGTCTGCTATCGGACAGCCACGCTTGATGCATGCTTATGCCGATCTGTTTGCGATCTACGATCTACAGGTAGCGCAAATTCTGCTAACTAACCGCGACTTGCGCAGCCGCCGGAGCTATCTGAATACCCGCGATACGCTTGACGCGCTGCTGGGCCAGCTGATTATCCCGATTGTGAACGAAAATGACACGGTAGCAACCGAGGAAATCCGACTGGGGGATAACGATAACCTGTCGGCATTGGTCGCTAACCTGGTGGATGCCGATTTGCTGATCTTGCTGACCGATCAACCAGGGCTGTTCACGACCGATCCACGCACCAATCCAGACGCCAAGTTGATCAACCACGTGGTGGAGATCGACGACGCGCTGTGGGAGATCGCAGGGGGGGCCGGATCGGATGTTGGCACGGGGGGGATGGTCACCAAGCTGCAAGCTGCCCAACTGGCAACACGCTCCGGCACCGAGGTTGTAATTGCGCAGGGGGCCCGCCCGAATGTGTTGATCGATCTGCTGGGCGCTGCCGGTCACACAATTGGAACCTGGTTTGCACCAACCAGCACCCACATGGAATCGCGGAAGCGCTGGCTGCTATCGGATGAAGTTCAGGGAACAATACAGATCGACGCGGGTGCGGTCAAGGTGCTGAAACGACGGAGCGTAAGTCTGCTGCCGGTGGGGGTCGTCCGGGTCGAGGGGACGTTCGAACGGGGGATGGTGGTTCGGGTGATCGGGCCGGATGGAGCAGAAGCCGCACGGGGAGTCGCAAATTACAAGGCTGCCGACCTGGAGAAAATTTGCGGACTGCGGTCGAACCAGATCGAAGAAAAACTGGGGTATACATATGGGGATGAGGTCATTCACCGGGATCACCTGGTGGTAGTGTGAGGGGAGAAAAACACACTGATGACACCTGTCTCACCCATCGATTTGCATATGCACACCTATTATTCCGATGGGCGGGCATCACCAGAAGAGGTGGTGCAACATGCGGCCCAGATCGGGATGAAGACCATCGCAATCACGGATCATGATAATGTACGGGGCAGCCGCGAAGCCCGCCCAATTGCCACGGAATTGGGAATTGAACTGATCCCCGGCATCGAGTTTACGACGGTGTGGGATGGCTGCGGCGCGGCGCTCAATGTTGATCTGCTGGGGTACTTCGTTGACGTGGATGACCCGGATTTTCAGCAGGTCACACAGCGGGCGCTGGACGATATCCGCAACCGGATCAGGCTGTGCTGCATCTCGCTGACTCAAGCCGGTTATCCCCTGTCGATTGATGAACTGTACGCGTTTAACTCACGCTATATCGGGGGAACACACCTGATCTTTGCATTAATTGAAAAGCGGCTTGTCCTGGATTGGTATGATGGGCTGCATCTTTTCTGGCAGCATTGGGAGCATATTCGCAACAGTACATCGCCTATCGGGGAGATCATCCAGGCGATCAAGACTGCGGGTGGAGTCGCTGTGCTGGCGCATCCCTCGGTGGTTGATTGTGGGAATGGGCTGCTGACCAAAGAGCAATTAGGACAGTTAGTTGACCAGGGGTTGGACGGCGTGGAGGTCTACCATCACCGGCTCGATCAAGCTGCACAGATGCACTTCCTAAAACTGGCAAAGCCTTTCAAATTGGTGGTAACCGGTGGCAGTGACGAGCATGGTTGGCAGGACGGGTTTCCCCGGATGGGCAGCCAACCTGTAACAGCAAAGATGGTTGAAGCCCTACGTAAAAGGCGGAGATGAACGACAACTTACATTTATCGACAGTCCCTATGGTTTATGGTACACTCCCCGACCGATACGACAAGTACGACAAGAGTGAACGCGCCTATGCGCGTCTTTTCATGTATATTGGCAAAGGCAGTTAATTTTGAACGATACAAACAACTCAACTACTCCTTCTGATTATGTAGGAGCGATTGCCCCTCACGGTGGCACATTAATCAACCGACTGCTGCGTGGTGATATGGCCGAGTCCACCCGCGACATGGCAAAGGGCCTGACACAAATCGTGCTGGCCCCGATGAATGTTTCTGACCTGGAATTGATTGCAACCGGCGTCCTCAGCCCTTTGACGGGCTTCATGGGGCAGGCCGATTACGAGAACGTGGTGCATCACATGCACCTGACCAACAACCTCCCCTGGACGATCCCGATCACGCTGCCGGTGGACCAGGAAACCGCAAACTCCATTCAGATCGGGCAGTCGGTGGCGCTGGCTGAACCCGATCCCAATGGTGGAACTCACCTGATGGGCGTGCTCGAAGTCAGCGAGAAATTCAGCTATGACAAAGCGGTCGAAGCCGAAAACGTCTATCGCACTACAGATGATGCTCATCCCGGTGTAGCTCGCATCTACAAACAGGGTGATGTACTGCTTGCCGGTGAAATCTGGGTTTTCGAACTCCCGCTGGCAGCAGAGACAGAGTTCCCTGAGCTGCGCCATACCCCGGCCCAAACGCGCCGGATGTTTGCCAAAAATGGCTGGCGGCGGGTGGTGGCTTTCCAGACAAGAAATCCGATCCACCGGGCGCATGAGTACATCCAGAAGACGGCACTTGAAATCGTCGATGGACTGTTCCTGCATCCCTTAGTCGGCGAAACAAAAGATGACGACATTCCGGCTGATGTGCGGATCGAGAGCTACGAGGCGATTCTGCGGGATTATTACCCGGCTGAACGCGTGATGCTGGGGGTCTTCCCGGCGGCAATGCGCTATGCCGGTCCGCGTGAAGCGATCTTCCACGCGATTGCCCGTAAGAACTACGGCTGCACGCACTTTATCGTGGGGCGCGACCATGCAGGCGTCAAGGGTTATTATGGCACCTATGATGCGCACTACATCTTTGACGAGTTTGACCCGGCGGCGATTGATATCACCCCGCTGTTCTTCGATCATGCCTTCTTCTGCAAGAAGTGCGGCGCGGTGGTCAGTTCCAAGACCTGCCCCCACGATCCATCTGAACACGTTTTCCTGTCAGGGACGCAGGTGCGCGAGATGTTAGAACGGGGTGAAATGCTGCCTGAAGAATTCACCCGGCCTGAAGTTAGCAAGGTGCTGATTGAAGGCATGCAGAGGAAAAAGTCAGAGTAGTAGATTGGCGTGGTATAACACCACGCCCTTTGATTGAAAAGAGCAAGGTTATGGTTAAGCTATTTCAGCGTAAACCGCGCGACCGCAAGGTGATGGTCATTGGCCTTGACTGTGCCGCCCCGGAATTGGTCTTTGATAAGTGGAAGAACGACCTTCCTACTTTCCATAAGCTGTACTCCAGCGGGTTGTATGGAGAACTCCAATCGTGCATCCCGGCGATCACGGTCCCGGCCTGGTCGTCGATGATGTCCAGCAAAGACCCCGGCACATTGGGGATTTATGGTTTCCGCAACCGGCGCGATTACACCTATGACGATCTGTACATCGCTACCAGCGCAGCCGTCAAGGAACCGCGTGTCTGGGATATTCTCAGCCAGGCCGGCAAACAGGTGGTGACGGTCGGCGTACCACAAACCTTCCCGATCAAACCGGTTAACGGTGTGTGTGTCTCCAGCTTCCTGACTCCCAGCCTGGAAAGCGGCTTTACGTATCCGGCAGAGATGGCAGAGAAACTACTGTCTGTTGCTCCACGCTACCAGGTTGACGTGCGGAATTTCCGCACACCTGATAAGGATTGGCTGCTCAAGCAGCTCTGGGATATGACCGAGATGCGCTTCGCGGTGCTCAATCACCTGATGGAAACTCAGCCCTGGGATTACTTTATGTGGGTTGAAATGGGCGTTGACCGTATCCATCATGGGATGTGGTCGTTCATGGACTCACAGCATCGCAAGTATGAACCGGGCAACCAGTATGAAGATTCGATCAAAGAATATTACCAGCTTATCGACGCCCAGATGGCAAGGATGCTGGATAAGATCGATGACAATACGATGGTGCTGGTGGTATCCGATCATGGCGGCAAGAAGATGGATGGCGGCATTTGCATCAATGAGTGGCTGTGGCGTAATGGCTACCTGGTGCTTAAAGATGAACCGCCGCAAGACAAGTTCGACGAGAATGGTCGACGAGTCCTGACACCCTTTGCCAAAGTGGAGGTCGATTGGGAAAAGACCCGCGCCTGGGGCGAGGGCGGCTATTATGGCCGTGTTTTCTTGAACGTCGAAGGACGCGAACCGCAGGGTATGATCAAGCGCGAAGATTACGAGCGCGTTCGCGATGAACTGATCGAACAGTTCAAAGCCATTCCCGGCCCCGAAGGAGAAGATCTCGGCACGCTGGTTTACAAGCCGCATGAAATCTACCATAAAGTACGCAACATCCCGCCCGATTTGATCGTCTACTGGGGGAACCTCAACTGGCGGTCGGTCGGCAGCTTTGGGCATGGTGGTGTCTACACCTTCGAGAATGACACCGGTCCCGACGAGGCCAACCACGCCGAGAATGGGATGTTCATCCTGTATGATCCGCGTTCACCCGATACCAATAAAGAAATCAAGGGCCGCCAACTGATGGACGTTGCCCCGACCATCCTTGAGTTGATGGGTGTGAAAGTACCCGGCGATATGCAGGGAGGGCGGCTGTTTGGCGATTGACGCATTACTATCATCAAACCTACCGCCAAATTGCTAATGCGTTCACTACCCTTTAAACGAGCCTTACTGCTGATTTTTATCCTGGCATTGACTGCGCGTGCCGGTGTACTGGTTGCCATTTTACCAGACTCGGAACGCGCGGTGCTTGGCTCGGACACCGATCAATATCTTCAGGTCGCCTCCATCCTTCATGAGGATGGAAGAGTGGGCATTATAACGTCCACCGGCTTTAGACCAGAAATCATTCGCACGCCTGGATATCCGGTTTTCCTTGCCCTTTTTATGCCCGTCTGGGGAACCCGCCCACTCGGAGCCGTAATTGTTACCCAGGTGATCCTCGGAGCGTTGATCGCTGTTGGAGTGGCGGTCCTGGCAAATCGACTGTTTACTTCCAGTATCGGATTGGCGGCTGGCCTGATCTACGCCCTGGCCCCTATTTCGATTGTCCTCTCTGGGTTTGCCTATACCGAAACCCTGTTTACAGCCTTGCTAGTTAGTGGTGTATTGCTGCTGATCGAGGGACAGGATCACAATAAGTGGTTGTTGAGCCTGCTTTCTGGATTGATTTTTGGCTTGGCAACCCTTACGCGATCCGTTGGCTTATATATTTTTCCCCTGTTGGTAGTGTTCTTGATGTTACGTGGTGAGATCAAAAATACCTGGCGGCAGGCATTAGTTATGGTCACTGCCTTCATACTGCTGGTCGGTGGATGGATGGCTCGTAATAATTTTTACTACGACCGCTACAGCCTCACGGTGATTAGCGATCTCAATCTGTATTATTACAATGCCGCCAGTTTAGAGGCCCACCGGCAAGGTATTTCCATTGACGAATCGCGGAAAATGCTCAATGAACGGTTGGCCGATACACCTGGCGATGGGACACGCTGGCCTGCCAATCGTGAAGGAACAATCGCCCGTGAAATCATTTTTGCGCATCCCCTGGCTTTCGCCTGGTATAACGGGGTCGATGCCCTGAACGGATTGCGCCCCGGTTTTAGTTTTATGCTCAAGCTGGTCAATCACGTGGATGATGATTACGATCCGATCCGGGTGTTTATGGGGGGAGATTTTTCTGCGATGCTGGATACCCTGCGCTCTCAAGATGTGGGGATCGTATTAGTCGAACTTTACATGCTGCTGTTTGTCATCTTATTGGTAATCGGTGCGTGTGCTGGTGCCGTGATTTTGTTGATCCGGCGGCGATGGGATGAGGTTGTCCTGCTGGGGCTGATCCCGGCTCTGCTGCTTTACCTGCCGGGACTCGCGTCAAATGCCCGCTTCCGTGCCCCTACTGAACCGCTGCTGGCGATCCTGGCTGCCGTAACCCTGGTCGAACTAATCCGCCTGTATGGTCGATGGAGATCAATGCGCGGTTCTGATCGACAACTCGCGCCCGTTGGTGATCAGCTCGACTGAGCCGGATTGATCCAGCCGGTATAAGGACGCATCCAACGCTTCTAAACGGCTCAGGGTTTCCGGGTGGGGCAGGCCATACCGGTTCCCCGCATTGACCGGCAAGACATTGATTTGCGGATTGACCACATTGAGGAAATCCTCACCACTCACCGCACGATGTCCACGGGCCGGTACTTGCAGCACCGTTGAATCAAGGGGCCAGTCTCCAGCGAGTAAAGCCGCCTCGCTTTCTCCCGTTAAATCCCCAGTGAGCAAGATTCGTGCATCGCCATAAGTAAGCATCAAAACGACCGGTTCACCCGATCCGTCCTCGCCATCGGGTAGGGGGGCGGCCTGGGTATACAGCACGGTCAACAGCACACCATCCCCCACATCGATCCGGGTGCCTGGCTGGGCGATCACTTCTTGAGCGCCCTGTTCTTCCAGTTTGGCCCACAGCGCCGCATTCAATTCTGAATCACCCCTGACACCGTTGGTCATCACAGCATCGACACGATAACGCTCCAGCACGGGCAGCAATCCGCCCATGTGGGTTTTGGTGGGCTGGGAGAGGATCAACAGATCGACATGCCGATCCCAGAAGGGGAGTGAATCACCCAGGGCGGTAGAGAGCTGTCGTCCGCTGCCCCCCGCATCAACCAGGATATCACGTCCGGTAGGGGTCTGGATCAGGGTGGCGACGCCATCGCCTACGTCAATAAAGGTGACATGCAATTTGCCATCTGGCAGTGCCCAGACTGCTGCGAATAATAAGACAGCGATCAAAAGCCCGGCGAACCCGACAACCTTTATGCTAAATGCCTGTGCAAGTCGTTCGCGCCACATAGCCCGTTTATCCTCCGGTTGATAGGCCAGATAGGTCAACCCGAACATGATCCCATAAATTGCCCATATCCAAATAGCGGCAGTCTGTCCTATCTCCAACGAGGCAAAAGGCAGACGAGCAAAAATCCGAACTACCCACAACGTGAAACTGAGAAAAACCCAACTCCCCCAGGTCAATATTTGACCTAAAGGCCAGACGAGCAGGGCGGCGATCACACCCAATCCACCCAGCACCATTAAGGGTGTTTGGGCCGGGATAATCAGGAAGTTGACCGGTAAAGACAGTACCGAGAATCGCCCGAAATAGTAAGCCATGATCGGGGTGGTGGTGATCTGAGCGGCAACGGTCACGACAAAAGCGTCAGAGATTGCGGCTACGATCTGCTGGGCGTTATCGGCTGACAGCAGTTTAGACAATCCCTTTGCCAGCCAGTTTTGCAAAGGATCAACGTACAGCACCAACCCCAATGTTGCCAGAAAGCTCAATTGAAAGCCGACATCCCACAAGGTAAGCGGGTTAATAACCGTCATCAGCAGGGCGGCAAAGGCTATCGAGGCAAAGGCCCAGGTCTGCCGTCCAAGCTGGGCAGCTACCAATCCCAAAGCAACCATGATGGCGGCCCGCAACACGGCGGCATCGGCCCCGACAAAGACCGCGTACGTCAGAATTCCGACAATGGTGATCGCCGCAGCCCGGCGTTCACGCATAAACCGGCGGGTAAGGCTCATGATCAAGCCGCCCAGGATCGCCAAGTTAGAGCCGGAAATGGCGATCACATGAGTTGCGCCAACTGCATTGAATGCGTCCCGTACCTCCGGGCTGATGCCAGTTTCGATGCCCAGTAGGATACCGGCCAGGAGTGAAGCCTGTGGATCGGGCAGCAAACGCATAATTGTCCGGTGAGCCGTCGCGCGGAAATCGAGCATAACGGCCCGGATCGGGTTGCCGCGCCGCGGTCCGGTCACTTCGATCTGGGTGTACTGCATCATACTGTGTACGCCCTGGCGGGCCAGGTAATCGCGGTAGGAGAAATCGTCGGATTCCGGAGGTGTGAGCAGTTCCCCGGTGATCGTTACCGGGTCGCCATAACGATAAGCACCAACCAGGGGAGCCTGTACCAATACAATTCCCTTTACAGGGAAAGGCTCTCCCTCATCCAACGTGAGGGTTTCCGCCCGCACCCGCAGGTTCACATGGGTGTCACGCACGTCCGGGCCATCGATGATCAGGCCCTCAATAGTGACGAATCCCTGTTCGTTGTAGGCAGCCAGATCACCGTCGCCAAAGGTGGGCATCGCGACAGCCAGACGAACAGCCCCTAATGAAAATGCGATTCCGCAGGCAAAGACGCTCCGCCAATTCAGGCTGGTTTTTTTAGGCCGGGCAATGATGATTCCAATCACCGAGGGGGGGAGCAGAATCAGCCATAACCACCAAGGAACATCCGCTAAACGCGAGATAGCAATTCCGACCAACCATGCCGCAACGAGAAGAGGGAGAAGCATCTGGATATCTCCTATGCAGTATGAAACAGCCCGACTAAAAGTGTAGCACATCCAGAGCCAGAGTTGAAACCAAACCAGTAAAAACTCCCCTTACTTTTCCGTGATGGCGGCACACCAGCTAGCACGAAAAAGTAGGGGGGAACTTAGCATAATTCACCCCCCGATGAACCTAAAGGCTCATCTGCCCCCCTTGCAAGGGGGGCGAATCCGAGTGTGCCGACCGCAGGTCGGGCGAGGATGGGGGGTAAAGTTCCGTTAAGAATCCCCCACTTTTTCGTGCAACCGGCACACCACAACAAGTTGACGCTGGCCCTTCGCTATGGTAAACTTCCCACAAGTGGTGATGTATTTTCACATTTTAATAACGTAGAAAGGGACTGCGAATATAGGCAAGCCATCAAACTACCACATTAATAATGCTATTCGTGCACGTGAAGTTCGCTTAATTGAGGCGGATGGCACCAATATAGGAGTCGTCAGCATTGGCGAGGCCCTTGACCGGGCACATGATGCCGACCTCGATCTGGTTGAGGTCGCACCCAATGCTAATCCACCTGTCTGCAAGATCATGGACTTTGGAAAGTTCCAGTACGAGCAGGCAAAGAAGGAACGTGAGGCTCGGAAGCAGCAGAAGCAAATCGAAATTAAAGAGATTCGCCTGCGACCCAAAACAACCGAGCATCACCGGAGCTTTAAAGTGCGCGACGCGCGTCGATGGTTGGAAGATGGGATGAAGGTCAAAGTACGCATCCGCTTCCGAGGACGCGAGATCACGTATCCAGAGATCGCACAGGAAACCCTGGACGAGATTGCTGAAGACCTGGCGGACGTAGCGGTAGTTGAACAACGGCCCGGCATGGAAGGTCGGACGATGTTGATGGTGCTTGCACCGATTAAGGAAGGCAAGTAAACGCTAACGCCAGTCTCCATAGAATCTAGCTGAGTATCATCAGTCGGATGCTTCAGGTGTCCGACTTTTTGGTGCAAGGGAACTTTTCTAGGAATAGACTCGTGTGTCTGTCCTGAACATACATATGGGTCTATTCCTAAATACCCTATGGACAATTCGTTATCATTTTTCAAGGGGAGAATAAGGTCAAGTGGCTAGGAAAAAGTCAACCAAAAAATATAAGTTAAAGACCCATAAGGCAACAGCCAAGCGGTTTAAGTACACCGGATCGGGAAAACTGGTACGCACCAAAGGCCCAAAGAGCCACCTGCGACGCAATAAGTCAAAGCGGGTCAGGAACCAGTTAAGCCAGATGACAGAAGTAACTTCAAGTGGTTCTAAGCGCCGTGTACGGCGTCTGGCTCCCTACCTGAAGAGCTATGGTTCTAAGCCGTCCCGTCCGGGCAGCAAAAGCACGAAATAACAGTAGGTAAAAAGCTTATGACAAGAGTAAAAGGCGGTACCGTTACCCGGCGTCGCCATAAAAAAGTAATCAAGTTAACCAAAGGACAGTATGGTTCACGCGGGCGGCTTTACCGTCGCTCCAATGAGGCCATGCTCAAGTCACTGTGGTATGCCTATCGTGACCGCCGTTCCCGGCGTCGCGACTTGCGGCGGCTGTGGATCACGCGGATTAATGCCGGAGCTCGCTTGAATGGTATGAGCTACAGCCGTTTTGTCTATGCCATGAAACAGGCAAGCATTGAGCTTGACCGTAAAGTGTTGGCCGATATCGCGGTGTACGATCCAGAAGCATTCAGCGCCATTGTTGAGACGGCTAAGAGTGTAGTCTGATCTTCATTAGAACACTAAAAAAGGCGCTTGTTTTCGAAAACAAGCGCCTTTTTTGTTATTTTTCTTCGGGTTTGGGCGGTGGCTCTTTGGTTGAGAGGTCATCCGTCGCCTGCTCTTTACCCGCCGGTTCGGTTTTATCTTGTTGATCTTTTACGCTGGGGACAACACCGGGGGGTAGGGTATCTCTCCCTTGCTTAGGACGTGCCATACGAGGAAGCGGCAGGCTGGCCGTCGATTCCTTTTCCTTTGCCGAGGCATCCTCACCTACTTTGAGGGTTGGCTTAGGCGGCTCGCTCTTTGGCTCTTTGTCCTCTTCAGATTCCGGGCTCCTTTGTGGAGCACGGACAATTTCGACAACAAAGTTTAATCCGGCCAGGGCGACAGTATCTCCACCTTTAAGCACCTGAGCCATGCCCCGACCAACCGGGATGGCATTTACATAACTTCCATTGGTGCTGTCGAGATCGATCAGGAACAGCTTGTTCTGGGTTGGCCGCAGGAGCGCATGCCGCCGGGAAACTCCCAGGGCCAGCGCATCCAGGTTAGACAGGTCAATATCCGGGCTTTGCGGCCCATCTGACCCACGTCCAATGATCACATCGCCGTAAATGTCGAGTCCAACGACAATGCGAGGAGCCGGTGCACCAAACTTTAGCAGGACGCGCCAGGGCGTCGGGTCCTGAATGATCTTGTAGTTATATGGAACCGGGTGATAGATCACCTCAGAAGACGAAAAACGCGTACCAAAGCTGCCCAGAGCCGGGACAATAATGGCCCTTTTCTGGTTAGCATCTAGTTTACCGGTGACAATCGGGCGTTTAGGTTGCTCAGGTTTTTCAGAAGACATGATTGCCTCAATTGTATGTGAGCGAGTGCTTCCTCATATCTTATACAGAAATGTGCATTCTGCAAACTTTTACTTACTTAGCGCCGATCAGTTGAACCGCATCAATTTGATTCCAACCGCCTGCGCTGGTAGCTTGATCAACAAAGATGGTTACAGTGTTGCCCTTATAATCGGCGTCAGGAACGGCCAGAGCCAGGGTAAAAGGGCATGAGGAGCGAAGTTGAGGGGTTGTTGTCTCATAAAGGATATGCTCCTTGCCATATACATCGGTAAAGGTAACCCGGACGATAAAACCGGGATTATAGGTCTCGTAGATTAACAAACCGGTTGGTTTGACCAATTCCGGGAAGAACACGGTGATGGAGGCTGCTTCGTTAGGTTGGGCGGAAGCCCAGGCTGTGCGGAAGTCCCCACACTCCGGGGTGTTGGGGGGGCCATTGATCTGGACAGCGCCCCAATCAAGCTGGCTGAGTTCAGAGCTGGCACGAGCCGATGCGGCATATTGCTGAATCTCTTGCTGGCCGAGCAAGGCAAACGTCGGAGCGGCCTGTGTCAAAACGATATCCGCCGGGGTTTGGGCCAGCCGGGCTGAGATAGTCGGCGCGTCGGCATTTGTCTGAACGCTGGCTGCCCCAATGGTTAATGTGGCAATCTCAACCGGCACTCCTGAACCTTCACGCGATAGGCCCACCAGGATCAGCAGCAGCAGTAAAGCTCCGCCGATCAGCAGCCAGGCATGTGAAGTTAGATTGCGGACTCCCTGTCGAAACCGGGCAAGCATAGGCGGCTCCTCCCTTCTGCTAGCAGTATAGCCTCACCCCGCCAAACCTACCACTTCCTCCAAGGCTAAACACAAAAAAGGGGCTGTTAAGCCCCTCATCCAGGTATTCGTAGGTTGATCAAAGAATCTGTGACAGGAACAGCTTGGTGCGATCATGCTGCGGATTGGTGAAGAAGTGTTCCACCGTTCCTTCTTCGATGATTTGACCGTAATCGAAAAACAGAATCCGGTCAGCGACCTCACGGGCGAACCCCATCTCGTGGGTGACAACCAACATCGTCATGCCGGAAAAAGCCAGTTCCTTCATCACGTCCAGCACCTCTTTGATCATCTCCGGGTCAAGTGCGGAGGTTGGCTCATCAAAGAGCATGATACGCGGTTCCATCGCCAAGGCACGAGCAATCGCTACCCGCTGCTGCTGCCCGCCGGATAACTGCCCCGGATACTTATTCGCCTGCTCCGGGATACCCACCCGCGCCAGCAGTTCCAACGCTTTGGCATCGGCTTCTTGACGAGTACGGCGGCGCACCCACATTGGGGCCAGTGTGACATTCTGCAACACGGTCAGGTGAGGGAAGAGATTAAACTGCTGAAAGACCATCCCGATCTCGCGGCGGATGGCGTTGATGTTACGGATATCGTTGGATAACTCAATATTATCCACGACAATCCGGCCACGCTGGTGCTCTTCCAGGCGGTTGATGGTGCGGATGAAGGTCGATTTCCCCGACCCCGATGGCCCGATGATCACCACCACTTCCTGACGTTTAACCGTTGTGCTGACATTCTTAAGCGCCTGAAAATCGCCAAACCATTTGCTGACATTGTCAACAATGATGATGTCTTCGTCAAGTGCGCGGCTTTCATGGTGAATGTGTTCTTCTTCCATAATTGTATTCTCCGTTATAGTTTCTGGGTGCCGCCCATAGCGCTGGTAGTAGCCTCAATTCGCCGGGCTGCCGACGACATCAAATAGCTGAAAATGAAGTAAATCACAGCCAGGAATAAATAAACTTCTGTCTTGTGGAACTGGTATTCGGGCTTCTGCGCCAGAGCGGAAGCTGCAATACCCAGCAAGTCCAGCAGGGTGATGATACTGACCAGTGTTGTATCCTTGAACAGGCTGATGAACTGCCCGACAATCGCCGGGATGACGATGCGGAGTGCCTGCGGGAGTACAATCAGGACGGTGACCAGCGGGGCACTTAAGCCCAACGCCTGAGCCGCCTCAACCTGCCCATTGGGGATAGCCTGGAGGCCGCCTCGCACGTTTTCGGCCACGTAGGCCGCGCTAAAGAGTGTCACACCGGCCATTGCTCGGATTACGACATCAAGGTTGGAATTGCCTACAAATAGAGGCAGCATCACCTGTGACATGAACAAGATGCTGATCAGCGGTACACCCCGGATAGCTTCAATGTAAATGGTGCACAATATTTTCGCGATGACCAGATCACTGCGGCGGCCCAGAGCCAGGACAACGCCCAGCGGGAAAGACACCACGATTCCGACCACCGTCAGCATGGTGGTGAGCAGCAAGCCGCTCCATAACTGGGTGCGAACCGGGGGCAGCAGGGTTGAATTCTCGAACCCGGCCAGGATAAACCAGACAGTCGGGAACGACAGAAACCATAAGATACTGATGATGATTTGGGCTGTACCAGACCGCTTCCAGAACAGGGCATGAACGACCGCCATGAAGATCACCAGGCCCAGTGCAGCAGCCGTACGCCAGGCTTCCTCACGAGGATATTGGCCGATCAAAAACAGGATCGGATTGGCATAAACAACTTCCCAATTGGCCTGGACGAAGATAAACCGGAGCAATACCCGCAGTGCGAAAAAAACAAACAGGCCGGATACCACGGTCAGGATGGCACTGCCCCACGAGTTAAACAGGTTCTCCTTAATCCAGCCCAATACGCCGACTTCGGTTACCGGAGGGGCTTCTGATGGGGTAGGAGCGTTTGTAGATTCTACTTTGGTTGTCATATCTCAGCGCTCCTTTATCTGCATTTGCTTGTTAACAAAGTTCATCAGGGCAGAGATAGACAGGCTCATTACCAGGTATGACCCCATAACGATCATAATGATCTGCGTGTTTTGCCCGGTCTGGTTGCCGATGGTCTGCGAGATATTGAAAAGGTCGGGGAAGGCAACGGCAATTGCCAGGCTGGAGTTCTTGGTCAGGTTGAGATACTGGTTGATCAGAGGTGGGATAATCACACGCATGGCCTGGGGCAGAACAATCAGGCGTAACTGCTGGCCGCGGGTCAGGCTCAAAGCGGTAGCGGCTTCGATTTGCCCATAGGGGACGGCCTGGATACCGGAGCGTACCACTTCGGCGATAAAGGCAGCCGTATATAACACCAACCCTAATAATAAAGCCTGGAAGTTGTTGCTCATAACCCAACCGCCCTGGTATTTTACAATCTTCTCTCCCTCTAAGGTTGGGATCGATACGCGAATTGGGTTTCCTGACACAACCAGCCAACCTATGGTGCAAATCACCAGGAAACTGATTAGTGCCCACCAGAATTGACCGGTAGCCGGATATCCAGATCGTTCCCTTAGATAGACACGCAGCCACCAGGCAGCACCCGCCACAATAAAGGCTGCCAATAAGAACCAGCGCCACGTTTGGAAAGAATCCAGGGTTTCGATACTTGGTACAGCAGCAGCACGCTGGCTAAAGTAGGCCAGCGGTGGAATTGTCACTGGCCCTAGTTGGATCGGGTTGGCCGGGAAGCTGAGTATTTCATCAAATTTTTGGGCAGGTAATGCCCGGATCAGTGTAAACCAGAAGAACAACTGCACCAACAGAGGGGTGTTTTGCATGATCTCAATATAGACCAGTGCTATCTTGCTGACCAGCCAGTTACGGGACAGGCGCGCAATGCCGGTCAACACCCCAAGAATAGTAGCCAATATAATGCCAATCCCTGCTGCCCGGATGGTGTTCATCACACCTACCAGGTAGGCTTTCAGAATGGTTTCCTTTTTGTCAAAAGGGATACCTTCACTGATATTAAAACCGGCAGGGCGCTTCAGGAATTTAAAACTCAGGCTCAGACCTACTTCATCCAGGCTGTTGAGGAGAGTCCTGATCAGAACATAGACCAATGAAATAACCAATGCAAGGATAATGATCTGGAAAGCCCAGCGCAGCACACGAATATCGCGCCATAAAGGAACGGGGGCTTGTTCTTCTGCTGAGAGGATGGTATTGCTCATCTTAGTGGCAGCTTCACCTTCGACGAAGCCGCCCCTCCTTTCTTACCACGAAGGGGGCCTTTGTATCTTCGCCGGGTTATCAAATCTACAACAGAAATTGAAGGCTATGAACAAAAGGGGTATCCCTTGCTGAGAAAGTGGCTATGCAGCCTGATCTTGATCAGGCTGCACAGCCGAAACGAAGCAAAATTCCTGGGAATTTCTCTTCGTTCTCGGACGTTTACCGGAAGGCGGGTGAGTAGATCAGGCCACCCTCGGTCCACAGCGCATTGGCGCTGCCCTCACGGACGATGCCGATGGGGGTGAGCCAGCGCTCGTACACGTCGCCGTAGTTGCCGACCTGCAAGATGATCTGGTAAGCCCAGTCCTTCTCCAGACCAAGCAGTGCGCCCAGGTCATCTTCACCAGCGCCGAGCAGCTTTAGAACGGCGGGGTTGTCTGACCCAAGCATTTCATCGACGTTCGCCTGATTGACGCCCAGTTCCTCGGCCTCAAACATAGCGAAGACCGTCCACATCACCACATCGCGCCACTCGCTGTCGTTTGCACGGACAACTGGGCCGAGCGGTTCCTTGGAGATGGTGTCGGGCAGAATAGCATAGTCATCGGGATTCGGTTCAGCCGAACGCAGAGAAGCTAACTGAGACTTGTCGGAAGTTTCGGCGTCACAGGCACCGCTTGAGAATGTCTCGTGGGTGTCGGTGGTTGCTGAGTACACATCAGCGGTGTAGTCGAGGCCACGGCGTGCGAAGTCGTCCGCCAGGTTCAGTTCGGTGGTTGTACCAGAGGTGACACAGATGGTGCCGCCATCCAGTTCTTCGACACTCGCGAATTCATCAGCACGAACCATGTAGCCCTGGCCATCGTAGAAGTTGGTGACGGTGAAGTCCAGGCCCAGGTCGGTGTCGCGGGTGAGGGTCCAGGTGGTGTTACGGATCAGCACATCGATTTCACCAGTTTGCAGAGCGGGGAGACGCTGGTCGGCGTTCAGCGGGATGTATTCAACAGCTTCCGCGTCACCCAGCACTGCCGCAGCAATCGCCTTGCAGAAATCTACGTCGAAGCCAACGTTGTTACCGTCAGCATCGAGCACACCAAAGCCAGGCAGTTCTACGTTCACGCCGCACTTCAGCACGCCACGGGCCTTAACTTCCGCCAGCGTACCTTCGCCTTCTTGCATTGCTTCTTCAGCAGCAGGCTCCTCAGCCATTTCTTCCTCGGCCATCTCTTCTTCAGCAGGAGCCTCTTCTTCGGCCATTTCTTCTTCGGCTGCGGCAGCCGGTTCCTCAGCCATTTCTTCTTCGGCTGCGGGGGTTTCAGTGGCGGCGGCACAAGCGGCTAACATCAGCCAGCCAAGCACCATGCCAATAGCCAAGACCGTCCAGCGATTCTGGAATAGTTTCTTAAACATACTTTTTCTCCTCCACAAGTTGTGCTGGGGTAGATGCTGATAGATTAAGAGCATCCACAAAGACATTTTCGTTCTGTCGTCGTGTTACTTTTTGCCGGATAGCAAAAAGTGATACGAAACAATTTTTTGCTAATTACCACCTCCTTTCAGAAGATGAACAAGAATCTCTCAGTTGCTCCTACTATCCAAAAAGCGCTCTTGTGAGCGTATAGCAAGAATCGATCTTAGCGCACAGTAGAGGAGCGTAAGTCAACGATAAGTAGCTATTCTTTTGAGGTATTAACTCTGGAACGGACGATTTCGATTGAGGTATTTTCCATGTTAATGGCAAATGTGTCAAGTCAACCACTCATAAAATCTATAAAGATTAGGAAAAAAAGATAACCATTTGTGAAAATAGTTACAATTATCAGGCCATATAACTCAAAAGCTATCGTCTACCAGCAAAGTTAACGTTTTGCAGCTTCTCTGGGCAATCCGCCACCTGATCCGCTATACTTCCGCCCATGAGGAAATCACCCCCCTACCGGCGAATAATCTCGATGTTGGCCCTGCCAGCTGCGTTATGGGCCTGTGTTTTGGGTACGACAGGTGGTGGAGCCGCTACCCCAACCGCAAGCTTCACGACCGCTACACCTGGCGGCAGTATTTCTGTCTCCCTTCTCACACCCACCCTGACGCTCCAGGGACTGCCCAATCAGGATACTGAGTTGATCGGCCCGGTGGCGACTGCCACTGCTGCCGCCGGAACCGCCATCGCACAGACGGCGACGGCTGCTGTGCCCACCCCAACCGTTCAGGGGGTGTTCGTTGAACCGGCAGTTTGTCCGGCAGCAGGCACACCGACCCTTCCCAGCCAACCGCCTGCCTTTACCGAGTATGCCGAGCTGATCGTTGAGTACCTGTCAGCCGGTGGCCCATCCACTATTTTAGAAGCCACTTTGCGGAGTTGGGGCGCGGTCACCGATTTTGGTGGGCTAGTTCGTGCTGACCGGGACTTCACCGGGGATGGTGTCCCGGAAGTGTTGATCAACGCGTTTGACCCACTCAATGCTGATATTGATCCGCAGCCCGGTGATGTGATGATCTTCGGCTGCGAATCGGGGGCCTATCGCCTGCTTTATCAGGCCGGATATTCGACCGACCGCAGTGCTCCCTTGATTGCTACTGCGGACGACATCAACGGTGATTTCATCAATGACCTGGTTTACACCGTCCAGACCTGTAATCAGCGCACCTGCTATGGTGATGTGACCGCCGTGGAGTGGAGTTTGCGGCTCGGCAACTTCGATACGCTGTTTGAAGCGGCTATAAAAGATATACCCTTCCCTGAAGTTGTCGCTCAAGATGTGGATGAAGATGGCTTGCGAGAGATTGTCGTGACCAGCGGAACCATCGCCGATCCTGAAGCCGGACCACAGCGCACCTTTACGACCGTTTACAAATGGGATGGGACACTCTTCCGGGTGGCACAGGTCAATACTTCCCCGGTGGAATTTCGTATTCACTTGCTGCATGATGGTGACAACGCTTTATTCCGTGGTGATACCCAGACGGCCATTGAACTTTACCAACGGGCTATCGATGATGATCTGCTGCTCAGTTGGGAGTATCCCAACGAGGCCATTTATCTGCGTGTTTACGCTCATTACCGGATCATGCTGGCTCTGATACTGGACAATAAAGTTCCGGCAGCACAGGACAAACACGACGAGATTATGGCAATGTACGGTCAGGGCGAGCCAACACCAGAAGGCCAGGAACCACCCCCCGAATCGGAATCGGAAGCCTCTCCGACACCCTTCATCGGGCCGCAACCGGGATTAGAATTTGCCCGGATGGCGGATGTGTTCTGGCAAGACTTCACCGTAAACCGCGATGTGGGGCGGGCCTGTGACCTGGTGGTAGGCTATGCGCGGGCCAATCCAAGTTCCTATGAAGTGTTAAACAGTTTCGGTTATGCCAACCGAGAATACCTGGCTTTTGATATGTGCCCGTTCGAGAATTGATTAATGGAGTTTCCATGAAAACCGATCTGCGTGCGTACTTCGCCGACCAACTTGAAAATACACTTACTCTGTTGGAAGACTTCATTGCATTAGAATCGCCCACTCACGATAAAATCGCCGTAGATCGCTTTGGGGCACGGGTTGCCGAGGAACTGCGTTCACGCGGGGCAGAGGTGATCCCCCATGCTCGCGAGCAAGTCGGCGATATCCTGGAAGCTCGCTGGCAGATGGATCTACCGGGCAAGCCCTTATTGTTTGTCTGCCATATGGATACCGTCCACCCAATCGGTATGCTGGATAAAAACCCTATCCGGCGAGAAGACGGTCGGCTGTATGGCCCCGGTGCTAACGATATGAAGGCCAGTATCACAGCCGTGATCAACTCAATTGGCGGCCTGATCGATCTGGATATCTTGCCGGAGCGGCCTATCATCGCCTTGATGACCACCGACGAGGAAACCGGCAGTGGCAACTCCCGCGATTTTATTATGGAGCGGGCTGGCGATTCTGCGTTAGCCATGATCATGGAACCGGCCCTGCCTGATGGGTCGCTTAAGACCTGGCGGAAAAGCGCCGGAGAGTTCCAGGTGAGGACTTATGGCATCGCATCACACGCTGGGGGCGCACATGAAGGCGGCCTGAATGCCATTGAAGAGATGGCCCATCAAATTCTGACGCTCCAACGGATGACTAATTATAAGGTTGGATCGACGGTCAGCGTGGGTGTGATCAATGGGGGGACTGTCCGCAACGTTGTGCCAGATCAGTGCGAATTGCAGGTTGATGCACGGGCGATGACCACTGAGGAAATGGAGCGGATGACAGCGCAAATCCTGGCGCTAAAACCGATTCTACCCGGTGCACAGGTCGAGGTGACCGGTGGCTTTGACCGCCCGCCAATGGAACGCAACCAGCAGATGATCCAGACCTTCGAACAGGCTAAACAGATCGGCGCGGAACATGGCCTGACCCTGCGCGAGTCGGGAACCGGCGGGGCTTCTGATGGTAACTATACGGCCTCAATTGGGACGCCTACACTGGATGGTTTAGGGCCAATCGGCGAGGGCGCTCACACGGACCGGGAAAATATCCTGATCGATTCGATGCCGCAGTGTATGGCCTTGTTAGCCGCATTAGTGCTCAATTGGAAGCAGCAGCCTGGGCAATAGTTTCCTGATCGGGGATGCTGTTTATCCCTGAGCGAGCCACCGAATCGCTGGCGAGGTGGGTGGCAAAATGTGCTGCCCTGACCGGATCGCCGGTTGCGTGGAGTTGGACGAAGAAGGCTGTCGCGTAGATATCACCGGCCCCGGTTGGATCATGTTCTGGCTTCTCCGCAGCCGGGATGTGGCGGGGCTGCCCCTGAACATACAGGGTGCTCCCTTCCGCGCCGCGTGTCACCGCCATGACGTTTACCTGATCGGCCAGCGCCCTGACCGTATCCTCATCGTGATAGACATCCTCTATGCTCAAGACGGCTGCCCCTGCATAGGAGAGAACCCGCGAAGGTTCCGTCCAGGGGCGATAGGAAACTCGCTTACTATCATCCCATTGGCGCATCCACCCCTGAGGAGTCACCCCTACCAGCGAATCAGGTAAAAGGCGGGCGAGATCGGGAGAGACTTCATCGGCAATCGGAGCCAGATGGACTATTGGGGTTGAGAGCCATTCCGGGGGCACATGCTCGATACCAAGCGGCACGGCGCGACTGTGAAGCAATTGCACCCGACCATTCGGCGTATAGTGATTCTCAAACGAGGTTGCTATTTGCGTTGGGATGCGGACGATGGGAATGCCTGCCAGTGGTTGGAGCAGGGGGAGCATGTCATCTGGGGCGCTGGTTAACACGCCTACGCGCAAACCCAGGGCCTTTGCCAGCAGCGCACTGAACACGACCGTCCCCCCCAGACGCGGCCCGTCCGGGGTGATGTCCTTTGATGCATGCCCAACAACCAGATAATCGACTTGATCCATAATAGAGACGAGAAAGGGGCGCTCTTGCGCCCCTGTTAAACTCTGAAGTACCGATTTAGCGATGGCCGTAGTTCTGATTTTCAGGAATGATGGTGACTTTACGCCGGTTGCCCATGCCGACACTCTCAGTGCGGACAGTCTTATCATCGCGCAAAGTGATGTGAATAATACGGCGCTCATTGGGTGGCATTGGCTCTAATGACATAACACGGCCCAACTTGCGGGCCTGTTCAGCCATATTGCGGGCTAAACGCTGCAAGGATGCTTCACGGCGCAGCTTATAGCCTTCAACGTCGAGTACGATATTTACACGACGCTGCAATTCACGGCTGACAATCAGGCGGGTGATATATTGCAATGCATTGAGTGTTTCACCGCGCCGCCCGATCAACACACCGAGGTCACCGCCCTGAATATCCAGTATCCAGGGGGATTCCTCATCCTCATCATCACTGGCATCTGCCTGACGGGTAGATACTGCCGCATCTATTTTCATCTGGGTGAGGAGTTCTTCAAGTACCTCACGGGCAATAGCGACATCCTCTTCGGTTGTCTGAGGCAAAGACTCTGATGATTTGGGTTGTTCGGCTTGAACAGGGGGGCGTAAAGCAGTCAACCGTACGACCGCGTTACGAACGCCCATTCCCAATACCCCTTTGCTTCCTTCCTCAATAATCTCGATGATCACATCATTCCGGTTGAGGCCAAGTTGCGCTAACCCATCCTCAATCGCTTCTTCGAGAGTCGGGGCAGTTACATCGATAGATTGGGCAGGATCACTCATGTTAACCTCGCATTTTTTGGTAGCACGCAAGACGCATCAGGCGTCATCCATTACAAATCAGGTGGATCACCGGCTGAAGCATTTCAGCCGTAACCCCTAAAGCGAAAACCGGCAAGATTTTGTCAAAGTGTTCTCGGCTCCCATGTTGCCGGTGTCAATAGGGCGCACGTTAGCAGAGTGCGCCCCACAATTATACCCCGATAGCCAAACGATCTATTGATTGATCGTTATTTCCTTTGTTTGCCAGTTGCGGCACGTTCCCGGCTGCTAACGCGGCTGCTGCCTCGTCGACTCTTCGAGTCTTCCTCTGAGGCCATCCCAAGCAGATTTTTGAGGCTGTCCTTCGTGAGGCGGCCCATCAACGCTGCCTGAAGCAATCCGGCCAAGTTGGCCGCGATCCAATAGACGGACAATCCAATCGGGAATTGTAAAGAGAACATACCAACCATCATGGGCATCATAATCTGCATTGACTGGGTCATAGCAGCTTGCTGCGGATCAGGATTGGTATTGGGTGGCGTCAGCAGCTTTTGCTGAATCCAGGTTGACCCCACCACGAGCAAAGGAACAATATATTGCGGGATGGTCGTGGGAGGAGTTGCCAGGTTCATTCCTAGAAACATGCTGTTTAGAGGAATGAGGGAAACTGCATTAGGCAGCCAGGCAGGCGCTGACTGATAAATGTGCTGGGACAGGGTAATCAACTGAATGGGAGAAGCAGCTAAAGACTGGGTGATCGCCCGGTAGAAACCGATCAGGATTGGGAATTGAATCAACGTGGGTAGGCAGCCTCCCAGGGGATTAGCACCATGCTCATTGTACAATTCCATCGTCTTTTTCTGCAAAGTCTCCGGCTCGTTTTTATACTTCTCCTGAAGCTCCTTGATTTTGGGCTGGAGCTCTTGCATAGCTGATGCCGACTTCTGCTGCTTCATAGTTAGTGGCAGTAGTGCCAGCCGGATAATCAAGGTTAACAGCAGGATCGCCCACCCATAACTACCAGGGCCACCGCCTAACAGCCCGTAAATCCAGATCAGGCCGTTGACAAATGGGTCGATGACTATTGAATTCCATAAATCCATAGAGTTACTCTCTTAATTGCTCTCTCAATTTTCCGATGGATTCCATGCCCAGCTTTCAACCAGGGATTCCCGATCCAACGCAAAGAGCACATCACTACCAGGCTCATGAGTAGCAAGCAAAATTAAATCGTCTACCAATACAGGCGGTGCGTAGATCGGTACCGAGCGGGTATTAGGTTCACCCGGAAAAAAGAGAAGAATGCGAGTTGGAAACTCTGCTTTGATAGTCACCGGCGCAGAGACTGGCTCACCATTCTCAATGCCAAGCGTATAAAAGTTCGCGTCACCAGCGGCAACATATACCACCCGACCATCTTCTTCGCGCTCGTCGATCAACGGAGCACCGACAACCGGGCCTTCCCCCTGGATATTGAATGTCCAGACCGGCGCACCGCTGTCTTTATCCAGTGCAAAGACGTGCCCATCCAGATCACCGCCGATGATCAGCCCTGTCTCCTCATCTACTACCGGGCTGCTCCAAATCCAATTGGTGGTTTCATAAGTCCACAGAATATCCTGAGTTTCCGCATCTAACGCATAGACCCGGTTATCGAAAGTACCAAAATAGAGTATCCCATCCTGTAGTCGAGGAGTACCGACCATCGCGCCGGGATCCTCGTCCTCTCCCTCTGCCGGGAAACGCCATACCAACTGAGCAGTTCCTACGTTGACAGCATACAGATAGTGGTCGAGCGAGGTGACATACAGGATGCCGTCGGCCAGCAGCGGCGTTGACCAGATACCGCCATCAGCCGTAAACGGCCAGCCTTCTTTTTCCTGCCCGGTTTTACTGTCAATGGCATGAATATCCCCATCAACCGTCGCCGCATAGATCGTATCGCCGTCGATCACCGCCCCGCCGATAAACCGCGATTGGTTGCTCTGGAAGGGCGCAGGCCAGAGCAGCACACCGGTATCACGGTTCAGGGCATAGAGTGAATCTTTATAGTCTGTCACGACGATCATTTCGTCGTCGGCAGCTGGGGGGGCATAGAAGGTTGGGCCACTCCGCCCCACTTCGACCGGATACTTCCAAAGCACACCGGCGGTTTCGGGGTCAAGAGCAAAAACCTGTGTCCCGGAGGCCAGGTAAACTGTATCTTCATAGACTGTAAGTCCAGGCCAACTCGACCCGGTCAGAGTAGCCGTTGACCTGCTCGCGCAGCCTGTTATAAATAGTGCAGCCAAAACCATCAAAGCCAGGCTGGATAATATCTTTCGCGTCATTAAAAGTGGAACTCCTCCGGCACCGGATCGTGTCCACCTGGATTGAAAGGGTGACAACGGCTCACCCGTTTAATCGTGAGCCAGCCCCCTTTCAGAAAACCAAACCGCTTAAATGCCTCATAGCCGTAGTGTGAACAGGTAGGTGTGAAGCGGCAGGCCGGTGGCAAGATTGGCGACAATGTCAATTGATAGAGGCGTATCAGCCCCATTGCAAGGTACTTCATGATCTACTTCTACGTGGAAAACTCGTTTTTCGTTTTCCTCGAAGCGCCGCAAACAACTTACTTACATCAGTTGGGCACGGTTAAAGAGATGGCTGAGTGTGGTTTCTAGTTCGCTGTATGACACAGAGGAAATTGATGGATGAGCAATAACAACCACGTCATAGCCGGTTTTGAGATAAGGCAGCCAACGGCGCGTGGCTGCCCGCAAACGTCGCTTTACCTGATTGCGCGTAACGGCTTTGCCGACTCTTCGACTAACGACAAATCCATACCGGCTGTGTGAATACCCATTTTTCAACACATTAAGTGTTAAAGTGCCATCTCGCCAGCGCTTACCCCGTTGACGTATAGTATGAAAATCCTGCGATTTTACTAATCGCAGGTGTCGGGGAAGCATCTAGGAATTCCAGTTAACCTTTTTTACATGGTTAGGCTTGACTGCCAGACTGTGCCGACCTTTGGCTCGGCGGTTCTTTATAACTTTCCGTCCGCCGCGTGTCTTCATCTTTTGCCGGAAGCCGTGCACACGTGCCCGCCGACGCTTTTTAGGCTGGTATGTACGCTTTGTAGACATTGTGAAACATCCTCTCACAAATCATCCGCCCCGGTATACGGGGCGGTAGTTGGTTATTTTACAACATGATCTAATCAGAAGTATTTATGATCGGGGAGAATATACTACTTTTCAGGCATGATTGCAAAATGATCGAAGTCCCCGGCATGGAAACAAACCCCGCTTAAATCTATCCCTAAAATGGTTTATAATTTCAACAGTGTATGCCAGATTTTATTTACCTACCCTCTCTTTTTTAACATGGAAATATGCTGATGACTTCACCTCAGAATATTCTCTCGAATGCCGTAATGTCATCTGGAAATGAGAAGATTCCGGTTCAGGCTGGAGCACCCTGGCCGACCTTCCGGTATGATGGACGGAACACCGCCCGTACCCCGATCCGGGCCGCTTATGCCGGGGATCATCCCTGGCTGTTCCAGACCGGCAAAGGCATCTTCTCAACGCCCATCATCGACCGGGCCGGTACGATCTACATCGGGTCGGCGGGTTGTCACTTCTATGCGCTTACCCCGGATGGCTCCCAAAAATGGCAGTTTGAAACCGGCGAGATCATCGACTCGGCGGGGGCGCTGCCACAGGTCGATGAGGACAAGGGCGCGATTATCGTCTTCCCCTCCGGCGATGGCTATCTCTACTGCGTGAAGGCTGAACAAGGGGAATTGATCTGGAAGTTTGATGCCCGGACATCACCCCGCGCCAGCTATAACAATTGGTGGGAGGCCAACGTCGCGATTGGCCCAGACGGGACAATCTACGCCGGGAATACGAACTTCAACTACTATGCCGTCGCACCGGATGGTACCTTTAAATGGGCCTATGAAACGGGTGCAAACGCCTGGTCAATCGCCGCCTTTGCGGACGATGGAACGATCTTCTGGGGATCATGCGATACCTTTTTCCACGCTGTTCGTCCCGGTGGACAGACAAAATGGAAAAAGCGGACGCTGGGCTTTGTCACAGCCTCGGCTGCTATCGGAACCGATGGAACGGTCTACATGGGATCGTTTGACGGTAACCTTTACGCACTCGATCCGAACAGTGGGCGGGTGAAGTGGAAGTTCAAAACGCAGGATCATATCTACAGTTCGGCGGCGCTGGGAGTTGATGAGAGCGGGCAGACCAATGCCATCTACTTTGCCTCGACCGATGGCAGCCTGTATGCACTCAATCCGCAGGGGCAGTTACGGTGGCGCTACGATGCCGGAGCGCCAATTCGCTCATCACCGGTGCTGGGCCGTGCACCTGAAGGTGAGGAGGGTTGGGTCGTCTACTTTGGCTGCGGCAACGGTAAGCTGTTTGCGATCAATGCGGCAGATGGCTCCCGCCGGTGGTCTTACAATACGACACCGGAAGACCCCGAATTGTGCGACCGCAACGATCTGAACGGGTCACCGGCGCTGGGCACGACTGGCGTGTACATCGGTGGGGAGCATGGTCAGGTCTGGTATGTCCCCTATGATTATCCATTGCACAGTGACGATCCACGTGGCAGCCGCGAATCAGGCGAGGATTTCCCGTCAGATATGGCGGGGCTGTTCTACGTCACGCCGGGTGGGAATGTCGCCCTGACCGCACCCGAATCGCTGCCTGCGGCGACGATCATTACCTTGCAGTTGAAGGTTCGCAAGCAGGGTGAAACGGTCGATGCACGGTTGTACAATACGCCTCTCTTCAAGCCGCGTAA
>JBNKDD010000024.1:0-34010 GCA_050288085.1 Anaerolineae bacterium | reverse complement strand
AAAAAGGCGACCCACCTGTTGAAAGTGAGCCGCCTTTTTGATTATCAACTATCCTGTGAATTAGTCATCGTTGGTCAGCGTGATCGATACCTCGCCGGGAAGCGCCATCCCGCTGGCAAGTTCAACTACCTTGATGATCCCTACCGGCACGGGACAGGCCGCATGTGAGCAGTATTCTTGCCCTACTTGCAATGTGCGAGGAACACCACGCCGGAAAGAGATTTCCTCAAAGGGATTAACCTCGGTTAGCTCCGCCGCCATTTTTTGAATTGCGTTGCAATCACTTTCAATGTTGAGCGTGACCTGCTGCATATCCTCTTTGTGAGCCACAACCGTGCAGGTATAGCCACAATTCCCCGGTTCGATGACTGCTTTCGCCATATTTATGCTTCCTTCCGAATATGCGAATATAAGGTGAAATAGATCGTCGCTTATCCTCAGCTCATAATCCAGTGACATCTGACACCGATAAACCTGCTGCCTGTCATAAATATTATTTTGACACACCGACCAGATAAGACTCAACCGCCTGGATGTATGCCTCTTCCAGGTTGCCACCCCGCCGAAGCTGGTCATTTAGCTCCAACATCACAAAGCCATGCATCAAAGCCAGTATCCCTCGCAGGGCAGCCAAGGAACGTTCCTCGCCTGAGAGTTCAGCCATGATCGCCTGGATTGGCAGCACCATCCGAACCAGCAAATCTTCATCCGGGCGCAGGTCAGGGGTAGTAAACAACAGTTGGTAGGTACGGGGATTGGCATGGGCAAATTGGCGGTAGGCTAATGCCAGAGCCAATATCCGTTCCGAGGGGGCATTTGAGCTTTGGGCCAACGTCTCTCCGAACACGTCAAACAACAGTTCGTTGGTCACCGTGTTAACGGCCCGCAGTAGTTCCGCCTTATTGCTGACGTATCGATACAGAGATGGGGCTTTGACTCCCATCTCTGAAGCCAGTTTACTCAAAGAGAGCTGAGCGACACCCTCGTCTTCGATCAGCTCCCGTGCTATCCTGACAATACTATCCCGGTCAATTTGCGAAGGATAAGGTGACATCTACACACGTCCTAAATGAGTGTCCTTGAACTCGGTCGGGTATTTATACCCATAGCCAAACAGCCTATCCATGCCAATATGTGCCAGCCAGATCAAGGCCAGTTGAAGGCCAATCGCCCATCCAAAGGCCAGGGATAGGACTGCTAACAAAACAGGCCATCCGTAGAAATGTACCAGGTTGTAGACCAAAGCGCCTACCTGTGGATTAGTCAGATAAGCGACCATAGCGACATCCGGCACGAGCAATAACAACGCAAATACCCAACCGTTGAATCCCTGCATGGCATACAGGGCAACCGCCGCCGCAAGCACGGCCAGGCCTTCCAGGCTTAGCAACAAGCGCGGCACACTGATTGATTCACGCACCAATTTTTTCTCTGCTGCAAGTTCCATCACAACTACCTTTTTAAAAACTAATATCGTTAATCTTCAAAACTAATATTATTAGTTTTAGTAATTTTTGTCAAGACTAACCTGACTCTACCTAGCCATTTTTCCAGGTAGCCCCTCGCCAGTTGATGGATGTATCAGTCTGTCCCGGTGGATAAACTGGTAGCATAGTCACAAGAGTATTAGGAGTAGTTCAATATGGCTGATGTACTATCGAATCTGTCAAACGATATGGCTTCATTGGTTGAGACGGTCGGACAAAGCGTTGTTCGAATCGAAGCCAGGCGGCGGCTCCCGGCCACCGGCATTGTCTGGTCTGAGGATGGCTTGATCGTTACTGTTCACCACATCGTGCAGCGTGATGAAGGGATCAAGATCGGTCTGCCGGGTGGCGAGACGGTCAAAGCCAGCCTGGTCGGGCGCGACCCCAGCACCGATCTGGCTGTGCTCCGCGCCGAGGCCAATAATTTAGCTGCGCCAATCTGGGCAGAAGCCGAGGCTCTGCGGGTTGGTCACCTGGTTCTCGCATTGGGCCGACCGGGCCGAACCGTCCAGGCAACCCTGGGCGTGATCAGCGCCCTGGGAGACAGCTGGCGGACGCCGGTCGGTGGACGGATCGATCACTACCTGCAAAGCGATGTAGTGATGTATCCCGGATTCTCCGGCGGTCCGCTGATCAATATGGACGGCGCGATCACGGGGATCAACTCTTCGGCATTACTGCGTGGGGTGAGCCTTGCCATCCCGGCCCTGACGATCAGCCGGGTGGTTGAAACATTGACGACTCATGGCCGCGTCCGGCAGGGCTATTTAGGGATCGGCGCACAGCCCGCTCGCCTGCCAGAAGTACTGGCAGAGGAACTGGGTCAAGAAACCGGATTATTGCTGGTTTCAGTCGAGAAAGACAGTCCAGCCGAGCAAGGCGGTCTCGTGATGGGCGATACGATTGTCCGTTTTGATGGCGAGCCAATCCGCCACCTGGATGACCTGCTAACCCTGTTAAGCGGTGAAGCAGTCGGGCAAGATGTAACGACCCAGGTCATCCGGGGTGGGCAGTTGGAAGAATTCACCCTGGTGGTCGGCGAGCGGAGTCAGTGAGGGTAGCAATGTCTGAACTTTTGCAGCAGCTTAACGACGGATTAGCCGGTATCGCCGAGACAGCCCATTGCAGCCTGGTGCATGTCGCAGATGGGCGACGGGGAAATGGGGCCGGGGTGATCGTTCATAGCGATGGGGTGGTGCTAACCAATGCCCACGTTGCCCGCCGCGGCCCGATGAAGGTCATCTTACCGGATGGGCGGACGGTTTCCGCTCGACTGCTGGCCCGTGATGAGACTTATGATCTGGCAGCCTTACGGATGGACGAAACCGATCTCCCTGCCATCGAGCTTGGCACATCCGGCCAACTCCGACCGGGCGAGTGGGTGTTATCGGTTGGGCATCCCTGGGGGGTTCCCGGCGCAGCGACAGCGGGAGTGGTGATCGGGGTAGGGCAGGACTTACCCGAAATGCCGGGACAGGTTCCTGAATTACTGGCGGTCGGATTGCATCTGCGCCCTGGGCATTCCGGTGGGCCGATGGTCGACAGTAAGGGGCGGCTGATCGGGATCAACACCATGATGGCCGGGCCGGAGGTTGGCCTTGCTGTTCCGGTTGATACCATCAAGGCTTTTCTGAAAGAAGCGCTCAGACAGCCGGAATCAACCAGTGATCAGGAATCTACAATGATGATTTAAGGGACCAGGGGAGCTCGGATGCGCTCCCCTGGTCGTTCATTCCTCAACAACGATCTCCGCCAATATGATGCTTTCACCAAGCGAGGTTCCATCGGCATCAATAGCGGGCAGCCGGACAACCGTATCGGCATCATACATCCCCACTACCAGGGTGTAAGTTCCCGGCATGACCTCCTCAGGAATCGTGATCGGCCACTCATCCCAATCAAAATAGCCCGGCCACCAATCATAGGTGCGGTGTTCGGCATCACCGGGCGGGCCATCCAATTGAGCGACCAGGTTTCCTTCCGCATCATCAAGGTGAGCGAACACGATATAATTCGCGTCCGTCTCGCGCAACGCCGCCCAGTATAAGGTCAATGCTAGATTCTCGCCGGGTGAGACCATATCCGTCTCCAGGTCATAACCCTTGAATATAACCGAGTCTCCGAGGAAAACGTGCATTGGATTTTGTTGAACCGGCGGGATACGGAAAACGTAACGGGCTGGCCCCTGCCATCCCCGGTCCCAGGGGTCATTCAGGTCAAGAACGGTTTCCACCTCGGACAGAAATGCGGTGTTATCCTGCTCTGGGCCAAAGAATCCACCGCGGTAAATATTGCGATAATCAGCGATCAGGTATTCAACGCCAGCCCGTGCAAATTCTTCCAGGCTATGGTCATAAACCGAGTCAACTTCTTCAAGGAAGAAGATCTTATCGCTCGGAAAGCCGCCATAGCCGCTGTCGAATTCAACATAATCCTTTTCTGCTGCGATGTGTGTACCTTCTGGCACATGCTCGACGAACCATTCTGCCGTCAGTATGCGAGTATCCGGCCTGCGCAACCCAATATTTGCTTGCCAGCCAGCAATTATCCAGGGAGTGCAAAGTAATAGAGCCGCCAAAAATGTCAAACCCGTCCTTGACTGGGTAAACAAGGCTAATGCCAGCCCCCAGATCACCGAAAAGCCAATCACAATTGCATAGCGATCCTGTGGGCGATTGGTACGGAACAAGCCCGCCAACACAAATGCAGTAATCATCATCACCAATATGGAGATCACCATTAACCATTGGCCGGACGTTAGCCGTTCGCGCGGCCATACCATGATCGCCACCGGAAAAAGGAGCAATGCCCCCCACAAGTTGACTCGCCCTATCTGTGGCTGTAGACCTTGCCAGCCAAGCCCCCACGATACAAATTGAAAAACTTGATTCCGCTCATAGAGTTGAGCACCATGGAATGTTTGCAAAAATTCTGTCAAGGAATTCGGCGGTGTCAGCACCAACCACAACCCTAAAAAAAGTAATGCAGCCACCAACCCAATCAATATACCCCGTAACAACCAGGTGCGCGGCACATACAACAATAATACAAATCCTGGCACCAACAGGATTGACAGCATGGTGTATTTTGCTGCGGTAGCCATTATCCCAGCGATCAGAGCAGGTAGAATTAACCATCTCCGGCCAGTTCGTATCGTCAATATAGAAAAAAGTAGCGCCAACATACCTAATGCCCAGGCAGCGGTATCTACCTTAAATATCTTCGACATATGGACGACTTGCGGCTGGGCAACAAAAAACAACATCATCGCCACCCCCGCCGCCGGGCTGTGTAAATGGCGGCCTACCTGATAGGCCAGCGCAATGAGCAACAGGGTGTACCAAACCGTACTTGCCCGTCCGAAGAAGTACTGCACTACAAGCGTCGCACCGTCTGGCGAAATCCGATCCAACAGCCAGAACTCAACCGCCAGTTCAATGACTCGTAAAGGGGGGTAGGTATTGTACAATTGCCCGGTTGTTTTGAAGTGATTGGCGAAGATCCAAATGTTTGGCTCATCAGGTTCAAGATGGTAGGGCAGCATGTGCGATAGTTCGGTGATGTGCAATACTGCTGCTAACAGTAGAACTCCTACCATTACCGGTAACAGCCAGGTTGGTCGCTTAGATGGTGCATCAATTCTAAATTTTGTGAACATTCTTGTTGGCATGGGTGGGATTATAGCGAACGCAATGGGGAGGGGCAACCCGATCAAACCGGGGGGGAATCGCTTGATTTTTGTTGAAGTCGCTGTGTAAGAAAATAGCTGGTAATTGGCCCCTGTACAAATACGACAATGATCATTACCAGCCGCACAACCAGTCCAGCAAATAAGCCCACTTCGAGAGGTAAATGTATGAGTGAAGATACCAGCCCCAGTATTCCTTCCTGCAATCCAATGTTTCCCGGCGTTATACGCACTAACAAGGAAAGACTAAGGAAAAGCCCCATAACAATGGCATGAAGCAGTGGCACCTGATTACCGATAGCTCGAAAAGCAAAGAAAACCATCAATCCCATAGAAAGCACATTTGCCAGCACCAATATTATCTGGGATATCAAAAAGCGTGTATTTCGCTTGATGATCTCCCAACCTTCTAAAGCATGCATAATCAACTGACTAAATGGAAATTTCTCGAACCATGCAGGATTGAGCGGGAAAACAATGGGGATCAATGCCGCTACCAGAACCGCTGTAAAAAAGCCAATCAGGAGAATATTTGTGGCTGTTCCCTGTACCAAAGCGACTAATGTCAGAATTAACCCCAGCAGTGCCGTGACACTGATTGAAATTATAATAAAAGAGAGGGAGATTACGGCAAAGCGTGTATAGGAAAACGAATAACGCTCTTTCAGATAACCTGCGCGAACAAAGAGCCCGGCAGAAAGGGGGGCAATATAGTTGGTGAAGGACGAAGTTACGGAAATGCTAAACCATTCTATCGGCCTTAAATAAATATCAAATAGCCGGACAAAAAGTGCCAGAGAGAAACCATTCAAAGCTAACATAAATATTGCAAACGGGAACATTGGCAGCAACCATATCAACTCCAACTCCTGAGAAGTTTCCATCAAGTTTTTTCGGTTGATGATAACGTAGCCAATAGCCAGAGTAATTGTAATCAATCCTACCAACAAAGATAGCCAGCTACGTTTCTGTTTTTTTTCATCTTTCAAAGTCGGCCTCTCTACACAAATGTGAACGCTGGAACTTATACTCCCAATCAAAACCAGCCAATTGTGCCTTTATGACAATAAAGAAATGTGACATTTGGTCAAATGGAGAGAGCAAAACCGCAGGCTTTCCGCTGTCGCAATGGAGAACTCTTTCCCGAAAGGCCTGTGGACTATTGATCTGTTTCTTGGTGATCTATTGAATAGCCAGCCTGGGCCATCCTCAGCAATGCAATTTGCTCAGAGATTAGCCCTAGCATAAACAGAATGATCCCGGATAGGATCAACAAAATCGCCATATTACTAAAGCGCCTCATAAAAATCAACAGGTAGGCTCCATAGCCAATCCCAACGGTAAGAAACAAAGTTGCTAACGGGACAAAAATACGCAATGGCGCAAACAGGGTTCCGATCCGCAATATAATCAAAATGAAATTTAAACCATCGCGGAAAAGCCGAACTTTGCTCTGGCCGATGCGGGCCGGAGAGATAATTGGTTCATAAGATACGGTATGCCCGGAACGGAAGAGGGCGATGGTAATGGTCGATGGGTAGGAATATCCATTAGGCAGCAGGTAGACAAATCGCTTGGCAAGCGATGCCCGAACCGCCCGAAAGCCTGAAGTCAGGTCTTTGACAGGCCGCTTGACAATATAAGTTGCCAGGGCACGGTAAAACCAGTTAGCGAGATCGCGGTGCCACTCCGAATCAGACTGGGATGTCCGTTCCCCTACTACCATATCGTACCGTTTACAACCCTCAAGCAGCCGGGGGATATCAGCGGGGGGGTGCTGGCCGTCGCCATCCATCATCAGGATGATCTGACCCCGTGCTTCGTGTATTCCTCTTTTTACAGCAGCCCCATTACCGATGTTATACGGCTGCTCGATCACCCGTACTCCTGAACGAGAGGCTGCAACTTCAACCGTGTTATCGGTTGAACCGTCATCAATGACGATGATTTCAGCATCTAATGACAGGTCAAGAATCTCGTCAAGCACGCGCCCGATCACTGCCGCTTCGTTATAGGCGGGGATCACAATTGAAACATAGGGGGAAGAAGAATTGTCGCTCACTCGATCACTCATGTGTATTGTCCAATCAGCGGAGCGGAGTATAACCCGATTGGCTCATTGCACCCAACCGGGGCAAATAAAAAGAGGGGACTCTGCCCCTCTTGAATTTATCCTCACTGTGATTATGGTGAAGCCGTTACCATTTCTCCCTGGCTGCCATCGCTGAAGTAGATTAACGATCCGTTAAAGTCGGAGGGTTTAGCCCCGGCAGTCTGGTCAAGGAAGCCTTTCCAGTTGCCCGGCCCATCGAAATCATAACGCATCATCATGACTTCGCCGGGGTCAAAGGGGATATCCCATCCCTGCCAACCGGCGGCATCGGCTCCCATCGTATCGGTAGTTGAAGGCTGAGGGTACGGCCCATCAGCTAGATCGGGGAGTAGAGCATCCTGTGATCCCCAGATTTCGCCGTCGCCGATTCCGATCCAATCCAGGCCAATCCCCGGATACCACTCCGTCCAGACCGCTTTTAGCCCGGTCATGGTGACGGGGAAGCTGCATGTATTGCTCAGCCTGAACCAGACCTGCTCCCACTTGCTAAATTTATTGAAGGTGAACGTAAAGCAGTCTCCTGCCTGATTTGCACCAGGGGTGACCGGCGTTTCACTCGGTGCTGGTGTGGTTGGGGACGGCGTAACCTGTGGATCACCCGGTTCAACCGGCGTCATGATTGCCTGACTGCCATCGCCCAGGTAAATCAGCGAATCATTGAAATGTGACGGGTGCGCCCCGGCTGTCTCGTTAAGCCAGCCGCGCCAATCGCCCGGCCCATCGAAGTCTACCCGCATCAACATCACGTCACCGGGCTGGAAAGTAAAGGTCGGCCCCTGCCAATTGGCAGCATCCTCACCCATCGTATCGGTAATCGACGGCTGCGGGAACGGTCCGGCGGGTGAATCTGGGTCTAAACCATCCTGTGCACCCCAGACCTCATCATCCGCGATGGCGATCCAGTCCAACTTAATCCCCGAATACCACTCCGTCCAGATGATCTTTGCCCCGGTTAAGGTGACCGGCTCCGCGCAGTTATTCGCCAATCTGAACCAGGCCTGCTCCCACTTATTGAACTGCTTGAACGTGAAGCTAAAGCAGGCGGCCTGACCATCCGGCGCGGGGGTCGTAGCCGTTGGGGTTTCCGGTGTATCACTGGGAACCGGTGTCGTTGCGGTCGGGGTTTCCGGCGTATCACTAGGAACCGGTGTGGTCGGAGTCGGGGTTTCCGGCGTGTCGCTAGGAACCGGCGTAGTCGGAGTCGGGGTCTCCGGTGTATCGCTTGGAACCGGCGTGGTGGGGGTCGGTGTTTCTTCGACCGCCAGGGTCAGATCAACCTGATAGAGGCCAACGCCGCCCGTCCCAACATCATGAAACACGACCAATGGATTGCCATCGGGCAGCACCGCGATCTGGGGTGTCTTGCCCAGGTTGCCCTCTTCTACCATTTCGATCAGTGTATCGTTGCAGGCCGGATCGAGGCAGCGCAGCAAGCGCAGATTATGATCGCCCTCCGCCGTAAATTCGGTATAGGCGATAAAAGGACTGTCGTCCGGCAGAACGGCAATGCTGCCAAACAGGAAATTACCGCCGGTGTCCAGGGTTTTCCCTGTATAAGAAGAACAGGTCGGGGTGTGGCAATCGACAAGCATCAAGGCACCGCTGGCCGTATCACGATAAGCAATCACCGGCAGGCCATCGCTGCGCACCGCCATCCCCTGAGACGGGAAGCCTTCTGCATTGTCCCAGTCCACCACACGATAAGCACCGCTCAAACAATCCGGGTCGGTGCAGGCATGGACACGCAGATGTCCGTAATCCTGAATAATGTAGGCAATCAATGGATTACCGTACTGATCGATCACAATCGAGGGGTCAATCCCGACCTGCTTATGTTCCTCCAGGGTCTGGATTGTCCCGGTCAGGCAGTCACCATCCGCGCAGTTGAAAAAGCGCAGATCGCTTTCGTTGCTATGCCAGTAGGCGATAGCAGGCCGCCCATCCGGGCGAATCGTCATCGATGTATCAAAGCCATAGTAGCCGGTGACATAATCCAGGATGCGATTCTCGCCGGTCGTGCAGGACGAGTCGGCGCAGTCAAACAGTTCAAAGTCCTCATCCGTCCAATCGAAATGGGCGATCAGCGGGCGGCCATCTTCTCTGACCACCATCGATATATACTGCCCGGAGTTATTCTCCGAAACAAGAGTACGTTTTAATGCTGTACTGCAATCGGGCGAGGTGCAATCCAATATATTCAGATCGTAGCGCCCGGTGGTGGCATCATGATAGGCGATGATCGGCAGTCCATTGGGCCGGATGGCGATATTCGGCCAGATAAAGGTGTCGTTTGAAGCCGCCTGAGCCATTGCCCGCAGTGTGCCCCAATCAGCCGCCGCTTCGATCCCGCCACCACAGCTCCCGGCGATAGCCGGATCGTTGTCATCACAGTCTGTGCGGGTGCAGGTCCCGCCATCACCATAAAGGCCATCGGCGTCATTGTCAATGCAGAAATTACCGCTGCAAACAGAGGCACTATCGCCCCGGTAAGGGCAGCCATATTGAATATCCCGGCAGGCGGATTCGCCGGTTAACTGCCAGATCGTACTATCAGTATAGATACCAATTCCAGCCTCAGTCTGAGAGGCCAAAACGCAGGAAAGATCGCGCGAGAGCGCCACCATCTCCGGGTCATAATATTCGTGTGGGGAACCATTCGACCCAAACGCGTCGAAATACAGAATAGCCATAACGGTCGGGTCATTGGCTGCCGCTGCGACCTGAGTGCGTTCGTAGTTGATCACAGCTTGCCGGGCGGGGTTATCCTCACCCGGCTTATCGAACATGCTAAAGGTGCCATACTCGACAAAAATAACCTGCTTATTATATTTGGCGACATAGCCGCGAAGATTCCGGGAATAGTAGGAATAGGCCCCATTTCCCGCGACCGTATAAGTGGTCGCCGCAAATGCATCCAATTCGCTGAAACGGGCACCGTAACTTTCCATTGAAGCAACATAGCCGCTGGTAACGGAGTTGGTCGAATTGAAGGCTGGAGAGACGGTTCGCAGATTGGGTATATCGGACACCAGATCAAGCATGGTATTCATGTATGCGGTCACGCCAGCCGCACCACCCGCCCAGGGTTCAAGGTCGGGTTCATTTGGCCCCATTAATGCCCAGAATTCGCCATCAACCCGCTCGGCGATCTCGTGCAGGAATTGAGAATAAACAGCCGGATCGCTGAAGGCACAGTCCGAACCGGCACAAACCCGGACGATCGGCCTTAGTCCGTGATCATGCGCCCGGTTGATGGCTTCGGCAGTACGCCCCATATCGACCGGGTGATAGGCAATTTCCAGAATCCAACCCATGCCAAGCCGCTGGGCCCGCAGATATTCGTCAACCGGGCGGCGGACCGGATAGGCGGTGTTCACGCCTACTTTATTGCAAATGTCGGCGCATTCAGGCTCAGGTTCCTGGAGGGCTGCATCAGAAACAAGAGACACTGGCTGCGAGGCGAATGCCGTCCCACTTACGCTGAAAACCAGGAAAAGGAAGGTGATAACCGAAGTAACGATAATGGCTTTTCGCATGTCTTTAGTTGTCCAGTATGATGGTGAGATTCCAGGTGTCTGTGACGCTGCTTATCTGAAAAACAATCTGGCAGCCCATCGAGCGGTAAGTCGCTTCAAAGTGGCCTGGATTTTCTGCCAGAATAACCGGTCGTTCCAAGCACGGCCCATCAACAACAATTGGTATGACCATACTATACGGGCTGTCTGTTTGCAGGTCAAGATGGTAATCCCCCGACGGTAAATCGATCAGGCTGCTGGTGGTAGGACCGTCCCCGGACAGGTTAACCGGCACGGTCGAGACGCCTTCCTTCGTGACCGATTCGACGATGATTGTCCATTCCCCGTCAACTTCATCCACGTCAAAACGAACCCGGCAGCCGGTCGAACGGTAGGTCGCACTGCCCTCAACTGCTTTCGATTCAATAAATAAAGGATAGGTGCTGCAATCTCCATCCAACACAACCGGGGTAACCACGCTGGAGGGAGAATCGGTGGCAAAGAATACCCGGTACATACCCGGTGGCAGGTCAAATTCAGGGGTACTGCCCGAACCGGAAGATTCATATTGAAGGAGCGTTTCAGCCGGTAAGGGAGTGGCCCCGGTTTCGGTCACGATCACATCGCTCAGATCGGGGAGTTCATCTGCCGGGGTCAATACCAATCCGGGGACAGCACCGATGGGAGTCGCTGTAGGCAATCCCGGGCTTGATTCAGGTGGTGTGCCGACCGAAATATCCGCGGCTTCGACTGCTGCTTCTCCCGGCTGTGAGGTTGGAGTCAAGGGAATGTCAGTCGGGATGGGCGGCGGTAAGATACCGGCAAGCGGACCCGATTGATCGGCGGTCGGCCCCTCAATCGATAAAGCAACCAATAACAACACAACAAAAATGGTAAAGAGAATACCCAGGATGATGATTATCGTTCTTTTCGATAAATTGACCATGACCACCATGTACCGGTCTGAAAAACAAAGGCCATTATACCTTGTTTGGATAATCGCGCGGGGGGCAGTTACTAAAGAGAATCTCTTATTGAATACCATAGTAAATAGATCGTAATGGTAGTCGTAGAGCGTGTTGAAATGTCCAAAACTCGTTCTTTGAACCCGAAACTTTGGACATCAGGCGGGTGGAATGATTTAAATTATGTTCAAAAAAAGTTGATATTCAATTGTAATGTCCAGACATTTTGCAAAGTTTTCCACAATATCAAAAACTTTGGATATGTTTTCAACATTGTTTGGACATAGTTGTTGCTGAAACCAAATCCCGTTCGTATACTTACGAGCTATGTGGAAAAGGATATGGTGGGCCTTTTGAACTAGCCTGGCCCAAGTAGACGTTACTCTAAATTAGAAAAGCAGCGTTCCTCAAATGAACCAAAGATTAAAAACCCGGTTCGCTGTGGCATTTGCCATGGCGATCATTTTTGTAGGATGCAGTTCCCCTGCGCAAGAATCATCACCGTCTGAACTGGTGTACGGTCTGACCCTCTCACCTTCCGGCATTGATCCTCACATCCATGCCTCTTCCGAGCTAGGTATCCCGCTGCGCAGTGTTTACGATACACTGGTCTACCGCGACAGCGAAACCCTGGATTTTGTCCCCGGCCTGGCCGAATCCTGGCAGATCAGCGACGATGCGCTGACTTATACCTTCGACCTGCGCCAGGATGTGACCTTCCACGATGGGACACCCTTCAACGCGGAAGCGGTCAAAACGAATATCGAACGCATTCTCGATCCAGAGGTCAACTCCCTCAAAGCGGCCCAACTGATCGGCCCGGTTGATCGGATTGATGTGAACGATGACTATACCGTCTCGATTGTGCTGAGTGAACCGTTTGCCCCATTGATGGACGGCTTGAGCCAGCCCTACCTGGGGATGGCATCGCCCCAGGCATTAGAAGAATGGGATGATGCCAACTACCAGTTTCACCAGGTTGGCACCGGCCCATACCGGTTTGTCGAATATATCGCGAATGACCGGTTGGTGCTGGAGAGCAACCCGGATTATACCTGGGGGCCATCGACCGTCGTGAATACCGGTGTGCCGCAGGTTGATCGGATTGTGTTCCACTTCTTCCCTGACCCGGCAACCCGTGCCCTCGCCCTGGAAAGTGGTGAGGCTGACATCATGGGCGAATTGCTCCCGACCGATGCCCGCCAGCTTTCCGAAGATGAAGCCATTACCCTGAAACCTGCCGCCGTTCCCGGCCAACCGCTTCAGTTTTTCTTCAATACTCAACAGCCACCGACTGATAACCTGTTGGTGCGGCAGGCGCTGATTCTTGCCACCGACCGGGAAGCCATTGTTCAGGCTGTTTTTCAGGATTATTCGCCAGTCGCTTACGGCCCACTCACCGCAGCAACGCTTTACTACGATCCGGCGATAGAGGGTCAATACAGCTACGATCCTGAACTGGCAACAGCGTATCTTGAGGAATCCGGGATCGATGCAGCGGGTACGGAAATTAAACTGGTCGCGCCGCCCTGGGGCTTAATCTCTGAGGTTGCCCAACTGCTCGAAAGTCAATGGGAAGAAACACTCGGTTTCCAGGTTGAAATTGAGCAGGTTGCCTCTTATCCTTTGCTGGTCGAGGCTGCCGGTTCCGGTGACTATCACGCCATTTCGGTGCACTTCTCCGGCCTGGACCCGATTGTGTTGAACAGTTTCTATCTGTCAGATGCACGGATGAACTGGTCAGGGGTGGCCGATCCAGAACTGGATCGACTGCTTTTGGAGGCCCAGGCCGAAGCCGATCCACAAATGCGGGCCGATCTCTATGCCCAGGTTCAGCAGCAGATCATGGACGAGGCCCTGATCCTGCCGATCCGCGATCAGGTGAATCTGAACGCCAGCCAACCGGGAGTCCAGGGATTGCACTTTGATGCGCAGGGCTGGTTCCCCTACCTGACCGACTTGAGCCTGGAGCAGTAAGTTGTGCTGAACTTCGTTCTGCGCCGCCTGTTGGGAGTGGTCTTATCGCTCTGGGCTGCTATTACGCTTACGTTCCTGATTTTGTATCTGACACCCGGCGATCCGGCACAAGCCGCCCTGTCACAAAGCACCGCTTCTCTAGACAGCCTGGAACATCGCCGGGAAGCACTGGGGTTAGACCTACCACTGCCCGTTCAGTACGGGCACTTCTTATTAAACCTGACCCGCGGTGATCTGGGTGTTTCATGGACTGCTGATCAACCGGTCAGCCTGTTGATCGGCCAGCAGCTTGGGGCGACAATCAGCCTGGCTGCCGGGGGGCTGGTGGTCGCCCTGGTCAGCGGGGTAGGGTTAGGATTGATAGCCGTTGCCAATCAGGGCCGGTGGATCAGTGCGATCAGCCGGGGAGCCGCCGGGTTTATGCTCGGCATGCCGGTGGTGTTTTCCGGTATTCTGCTCATCCTGGTATTTTCTATCCGGCTGGATTGGCTACCTGCAACCGGGCAGGGCACATTCCGCCAATTGATCTTGCCCGCGCTGGTGGTCGGTTTGAGTGCGGCGGGGAGCATTGCCCGCGCAGTGGACACCGGTGTGAGCGAGGCCCTGGCCCAACCCTTCATACGGGCGGCGCGGGCCAAAGGGCTTTCACCGGGACAGGCCCTTTATCGCCATGCAGTGCGGGTTGGACTGCTGCCTACATTAGACATCATTGCCTTGCAATTCGGCTTTTTGCTGGGTGGGGCAGTGGTCACCGAGACGATCTTTGCGCGGCAGGGATTAGGCCGCGTGATGCTGACCGCCGTTTTGAACAAAGACCTGCCGGTTGTCCAGGGGATTGTCATCCTGGCGGCCCTGGCTTATAGCCTCCTGAATCTGCTGGCCGATCTATCCCACGCCTGGCTAGATCCCCGTATCCGTTTCAATGTGGAATAAACTCTGGGCCATCGTTTTGCTGGTAGTGCTTGCGGCTGCCATCCTTGCCCCTTTGCTGACTCCTTATGATCCCTCACAGACCGCGCCTGACGATCAATTTATCGCACCAGACCGGGCTCACCCGCTCGGAACCGATCAGCTTGGCCGGGATGTATTGAGCCGTACCTTATATGGGGCACGCAACAGCCTGACCGGGGCAACCCTATCCACCATGATTGCCCTGCTGCTGGGATTGATCACTGGAGGGCTGGCCGGTGTATTCGGCGGTCAGATCGATTGGATGCTGATGCGCATCGTGGATATTGCCCTGGCTTTGCCCGGATTGCTGCTGGCGCTGGCCTTGGTTGCGGTACTGGATACTGGCCCTGTCCAGATCGCCATCGCGGTAGGTGTCGCATTGATGCCAGTCTACAGCCGTTTGATCCGGGCAGCGATTCTATCGGTGCGGAACAACCTGTTTATCGAAGCCACTTATGCTCTGGGAGGTGGGCGCTGGCGGATCATCTGGAGACACCTGCTGCCCAATGTATTGGGCGAGGCCATTACCTTTGCCACGCTGATCTACGCCTGGTCGCTGTTGAATATCGCCACACTGGATTATCTTGGCCTGGGTGGGTCGCTTTCTCTCGTCACCTGGGGACGGATGCTCAGTGAAGGGCAGACTTATCTCCGTGTTGCGCCCTGGATAGCGCTGTCTCCCGGTGGAATGCTCACACTGACCGTAATCGCCATGACGGGTGTCAGTGATGCCTGGCGTCAAAGCCTGCCCGGTCGATAATCTCCCCCAATAAAAAAGCCCCAACTTATTCAGAAGGGGCATTATTATCGAGAAAAGATAACTGCGGTTTACGGCTGGGGTGGCCCCGCCGCAAACACATCATCATCAACCTCACCTGCAAACTGCTCGAAGTTCTTCCGGAAACGCTCGGCCAGTTCGCGGGCCTTCTGATCGTAGGCGTCCGGGTCTTGCCAGGTGTTGCGCGGGTTGAGCAGTTCCTCAGGTACGTTGCGGCAGCTCACCGGCACATGCAATCCGAAGAAAGGCTCCTGCCAGGTTTCGACCTCATCCAGAGAGCCATCCAGAATGGCGTGGACCATCGAGCGCGTATGTGACAACTGCATCCGGCTGCCGACCCCATAGGGGCCGCCTGTCCAGCCGGTGTTGATCAGCCAGACCGTAGCGCCATGCCTGGCGACTTTTTCACCGAGCATCCGGGCATAATTCATGGGATGCAAAGGCAGGAACGGCGCGCCAAAGCAGGCACTAAAAGTCGCCTGAGGCTCACTGCCCAAACCAGTCTCCGTCCCGGCGACCTTGGCCGTGTAGCCACTCAAGAAATGATACATGGCCTGCTCAGGGGTCAATTTGCTAACCGGCGGCATTACGCCAAAAGCATCGGCGGTCAGGAAAATAACATTCTTTGGATGCCCCCCAACTCCATTACGCCGGGCGTTGGGAATGTGAGAGATCGGGTATGAGGCCCGTGTGTTCTGGGTATAGGTGTTGTCGTCCAGGTCAAGACGGCGGGTGCTCATATCCATGCCGACATTTTCCAGGATCGTACCAAACCGGCGGGTGGTGGTGTAAATCTCCGGTTCGCCTGTCTTGGATAGATTGATCACTTTGGCGTAACAGCCACCCTCCAGGTTGAAGATGCCCTTGTCACTCCAGGCATGCTCATCATCCCCGATCAGGGTCCGGGTCGAGTCGGCGGAGAGGGTTGTCTTCCCCGTTCCTGACAACCCAAAGAACAGTGCGACATCTCCATAATCTCCCTCGTTGGCCGAGCAGTGCATCGACAGAATGCCCTTCTTGGGGAGATAGTAGTTCATGACGCTAAAGATCGCCTTCTTGATCTCACCGTTATAAAGTGTTCCACCAATCAGCACCAGCCGCTTGGCGAAATGAACCAGGATAAAGGCAAAGGTGTTTGTCCCGTCATATTCGGGCATCGCGTGGAAGTGTGGAGCCTGGATCAGGGTAAATTCTGGTTCGAAGCCTTCCAATTCTTCTTGCTCTGCCCGGACAAACATATTCCGTGCGAACAAGCTGGCCGTCGCGGTTTCGGTGATCACCCGGATCGGCATCCGGTGTTCCAGGTCGGCCCCGGCAAAACAATCCTGGACAAACACATTGTTGCCCTGGAAATAGGCCAGCATCTTTTGAAGAAGCTCATCGAACTGCTCCGGGGACAGGTCTTGATTTACATTGCCCCACCAGATATCCTGCTCGGTGGAAGGCTCCCGGATGATAAACTTATCCTGGGGAGATCGCCCGGTGTGGTCACCGGTACGGATCACAAGCGGCCCAAGATGTGAAATAAATCCCTCCTGGCGGCGGAGCGCCTGCTCATAGAGCTGTGGCGTGTGTAACTGCCAGTAGATCGCGTTGAGATTCCGGAATCCTAATTTTTCTAACTCTGGGTGCGTTGTAGTCAGAATTTGCATTGTATCTCCCCCTTGTTCTGCTGCGTAGATGTTGTCTACTGGTTGTGGTGTAGACAACTGCCAATAGCTCGCATTAAGAGTTCTAAATCCCGGTTTCTCTAACTCAGGGTGTTGTGGTGTAGACAGGATTTGCACAGTATCTCCTCCTTGCGATGCGTGGAAACTTTCTCTCCTAGACGCAAGTGTAGCCTTAACTGCGCTTACAATCAATCAAAGTACGTCAGTTGGTGGCCTGGAAGGGGGATTATTTGGTTTATCTGGTTTATCTGATCATTACCTGTCCTGGGGTAGGATATAGTATCCTTACATCATAGTGAGGGAGCAAGGATGACATCCAGAAAAAGCCGCCGCAGCGGCGATGAACCGGCTCTCGGTGGGCCAAAGGCCAAACACCAGGACATCCAATTGGGAGGTGAGGCCGCCCTTCTTCACCTGATCGAAATGGTAGATCATGACGACTCTGTCATCCGAGAGCGTGCCCTGTTCCGGTTGGCCGAGTTAGGAGATCGCCGGGCAGTTGAGAGCTTGCTCAACCTGATGCATGATCGCCTGACACCATTCTCTGCCCGAAGCAGAGCAGCTAAGGCGCTCTGGATTAACTTTGATGATAAACGCGGTTTGGATGAGCTCCTAAATGTGTCACTGCATGATGGTCAGGAAGTTAACCGAAAGGAAGCGAATCAAGCGCTGGCGGACATTGGTGATGCAGCACTGGAACCACTCGTCGCTGCACTTTCCGATGAACGCTGGCCGGTGCGTGCCCATGCTGCGGCAGCGTTGGCGGAGTTCCGCGATGAGCGCACAGTCGCCCCGCTGATCGCCGCATTTGGCAGTGATATTCCGGTTAACCGGGAAATACAGCATGCGCTGGTATGCATTGGTGCACCTGCTGTAGAACCACTGCTAGTCCTTGTAAAGCGCCGCGGAAAAGCCTGGGGATGGGCGATCATGACGCTGGGCGAGATCGGCGATGCGCGTGCCTCCGAAACGCTCATGGAATTAATTCCTACACAAAACACTGCGACACACCGCCAAGTGGTTCTGGCCCTGGGCAAAATTGGGGATAGGAGAGCGACCCAACTACTCATCAATACCTTAGAATATCCAGATGCATCCATGCGGCTCAATACGATTCAGGCTTTGACATGGCTGCGAGACCCAGAATCTATTGAGGCGTTGGCTAGAATGCTCCATGATTCACACTCATCGGTGCGCCAGGGCGCTGTGCGGGCATTGAATGTATTTGGGGAGCAAGCGACTGAATATTTGATACCCATTCTGGCAAATGGGCCTTCGGATACCATGCGGGTTATGACCGCTTCGGCGCTGGGTTCTATCGGCGATCCGAAGGCCATCAAACCGCTTATTGCCATCCTAAAAGATGAGGCGATGATTGTGCGTAGGGATGCCGTCAGAGCATTGGGCAATATTGGTGCAAAAAATACCGAGGCGGCCCGGATCGTCATCAGGCCAATTTGTGAGACTCTGGAAGATACAAACCCAATCGTCCAGCGCTCCGCCGCCAGCGCCCTGGCAGAAATCGGGCAAGAATATCCTGATCTGGCAGCGGCGGCAGTCCCCATGCTGCTCAGTTCTCTAAAACATAATCGGCAAGCAGCCTTACAGAGAGACATCATTCATGCGCTTGGCAAAATCGGTGACCGGCGGGCTGCCGAACCTTTGATCGAGTGCTACCTGACTTGCCGTGCTCCTATTGGAGAAATTACATCCTGGGCGGCCTGGGCACTTGGTGAGATCGGTGACGAATGTGCCGTTGAACCGCTCATAGCACTGCTTAATTCAGACTGCCATCTTGGGTCTAGAAGCGCCGCAGAGGCTTTAGGCAAGATTGGCGGTGAACAGGCCACTCGTTCCCTGATAGCACGGCTGGAAAGATATGGTCGCCCGGTCAGCAAGCGAGCATTAGCTTTGTCTGTTGAGATGGCTGAAGGATGGTTCAGGCAAGGCTATCAGGATTGGGATGAGGAAGACCTGGAGGCTTTGACGCTCAAGACCGTAATCGAAGCGTTGGAGATAATCAGTACACCGGAAGCCTTAGCCGCGTTTAATGAATGATAATCACCGAGGATCGGGCAGTCTGTCAGGTTGAAGCCTGCCAGACTCTTAACGCCTCTATCGCCTCCGGTGAGCCGATTTGCTCTAACGCTTCTGCCGCAACATCACACACCCGCCGGTCAGGGAGCAGTTCTATAAGCTCTACCGGGGGGATCACATCCTCATCGGTCAGGCGGTCGACTAACAGAGAAACCAGCGTCGGGTCGTTGAACTGCCCCAGGGCGTAGATCGCCGCCGCTCGGACACTGCTTTCCGGGCTGCGCATCGCATCGATCAGGTCAACGCGGGCTTGTTCGGCGGCCCGGCGATGCTGCCGCCCGATCTGGCCCAGGGCGCGGGCTGCTTCTGCCCGCATCGTGATGTCAGATCGGATCGCCAGCATTTCAAGCAGGTTGTCCAATACCTTGACCAGCAGCGGCCCCATCTCCATATTCTGCCCGATCCGGCCTAGAGCACGGGTCGCATCGATTTGCACCTGCTGGGAGATATCCTCGTTGATGGCATCCAGCAGCGCGGGGGCGATCCAGCGGACTGTATCAGGAATGCGGATACAGATGGACTCAAGCACTTCGACAGCAGCTAAACGTGTGTTAACTTCTCTGGCTTTCAGGCTACGGGTTAGCGACAATACCAGCGTTACGTCACCTACCCGTCCCAACACGCGCGCGGCGGCCCGTTGAATGTGTGGCTCCTGGCTGGATAGGGCTTTGATGAGCTGGCGCATGGCCCGTTGATCACCCAGCAGGCCCAACGAGTCGGCGGCAGCATTTACGACGCGGGCATCTTTATCATGCAGGGTCTTGTTGAGGGGGCGAACGGCACGGCTGTCACCTAACTGGCCCAACACCTCGGCGGCAGCTTGCCGGGCGAAAACGTACTGATCGGACAGGCAGCGGATCAGGCCCTGCACAATCCGCTTATAAAGGGATTGTGCTTCGTCGGAGTCATCTAACTGGGTTCCGATCCGGCCCAGTGCCCGGATACTCGCGGCCCGGACACCGTTGTCCGCATCACGCAGGGCATCGAGCAGCGGCAGCACCGCCATATGATCCACGCCCTCGGCAATCCGGGCCAGGGCTTGAGCGGCCTGCTGCCGCCTCCGCCAGTCAGAATTTGAAAGCGCTTGAAGGGCACGGTAAACCTCATCCTGATGAGCGGGATCGAATTCGGGAGATTCCTCTGTCATCGCCGCCTGCCTCGCCAATCTTCAACCGCCTGAATTGCTGCCTGACTGCCGATATTGTGGAGTGCTTCCAGTGCAACTTCGGAGATGCGCTGCCCCTCATAGAAAGCCACCTCAGAACTAAACGGGCCGCGCCTATCATTTAAAAGCGCGGCCAGACAGGGAACAGCCTGATCATCTCCGATTTGACCTAATGCCCAGATCGCATTGCGACGCTGCCAGTAAGCCTGCCCACTGGTCAGAGGGATCAGGGCTTCAAGTACTGCCATTCGCAGCGAATCATCGGTAATTTGTCCATTAACATGACCTAACGCCAGACTTGCATTCTCACGAGTTTCTGGACATTGAAGCGCTTCGAGCAGAGCCGGAACGCATGGCTGACCGATCTCGCCCAATGCCCGGCTGACCTCGTTGACAACCCGCTCTTCGTTATCCTGTAATGCATTGATGAGGGGGGCAATCGCCCGCAAGTCTCTCCAAACACCCAACGCTCTGGCAGCCTTCATACGCATTAAGGGATTCGAATGGCCGAGATCGACAAGTAAGGCGTCCAGAGGTGAATTTCCAGCCGGTTCTGGTTGGTCGCCAGGTCGGTCGGATGGGTGTTCCATTGAAAACAGCAGGTCCTTTATCGAATGCTAAGTTGGATAGCCCAACTACAAACAATTGTTTGCTTCAACCTAATTCTATCACATCCGCCGGGTTTCCCATTCATCAATGGCAGCAAGTGCATGCGGCGTGCCGATTTTCTGTAGAGCCTCGATGCAAAGCTGCTGTGTTTTGTCGTCGGTATCCTTCAAGATGCTGCTCAATTCTTCAACGACCGATTCAACTGCATGGGCATGACGTACTCCAATATTCCCCAGCACCATAACGGCCATCCGGCGAGGGCGGGGTTGTTCATCTTCCAGCAGATCAAGCACCGGTTGGATCGCCCCGATCAGACCCAGTGATTTAGCCGCCATACTGGGAATAAAGATGTATTCCTGCGGGTCATCACTACGCACCAGATCAACCAGCAAAGGCGCAGCCCGATGGTCGCCAATCTCACCCAACGCTTTAACAACATGTATCCGCGCTCCCCCGGCAATGTCAGGGAAGCGATCAATCAAGGCTGCCACCACCGGCTCCCCCAGATCGACCAGCGTGGTATAGGCAGCCTGGCGAATCAATTTATCAGCACTATTCAGGTCAAGCAATAAATCATCAAGATCGATATTCTCATACATAATACGCTCTCTCCATACAAAAGAGGGACGTTTAATCTGTCCCTCTCAACTGGATAATAGTATACAAATCAGCAATGAAGATTGCGATTCAAAGTCTGGCATAGCCCGCCTGAACGCGACAAAATTATTATCGAGAACGCATATCGTTAAAATAGTGAAATGAGTAAAGAACGTAATGCCACGCAAATTAGCATTCCCCCTGGCTATCATGTTTTTAGTAGCCGGGACAGCCTGTAGTCAATTTTCAACCACGGGTGAACTGGTCGTTGCCACCCCGGCGGATAATGCTGGTGAAACACCACAGCAAGAAATAGAAGAAACGTCTGATCCAGGGCAAACCGCTGCATCTGAATCTGACCCCACACCAGCCGATACCACGCCTGCCGATACTGAATCGATGTCTTCCCCGACAACTGAACTACCATCCATCCAGATCGATCTGGAGAAGATCACCGCCAACCTGGATCGACCGGTTGGTATGGCAAATGACGGCAGCCAACGCTTATTTATATTGGAAAAGAAGGGAACGATTCGCATTGTTGATAACGGCTCACTGGCAGCCACACCCTTTCTAGATATCACCGATCGGGTGGGTTCAACCGCCAGCGAACAGGGATTGCTGGGATTGGCCTTCCATCCGGATTATGCCAGCAACGGATACTTCTTTGTGAACTACACCGATCTGAACGGCGATACGACTGTGTCGCGTTTCCGGGTGACGGATGATCCGAATCAGGCCGACCCGAACAGTGAGCAGATACTATTCACATTGGCCCAGCCTGCCGGGAATCACAACGGCGGGAACGTGGTATTTGGGCCGGACGGCTATCTGTACATCGGTACGGGGGACGGCGGCGGAGCCAACGACCAGTTTGGCAATGGGCAGAACAGCCAAACACTGTTAGGAGCCATGCTCCGAATCGATGTGGACAGCGGCGATCCTTATGGCATCCCGGCAGATAATCCTTTTGTAAACGACCCGAATGTAAAGGATGAAATCTGGGCGATTGGGCTGCGTAATCCCTGGCGCTATTCATTTGATCTGAAGACGGGCGAGCTGTTCATCGCAGACGTGGGACAAAATCTGTATGAAGAAGTAAACGTCCAGCCTGCCAACAGTGCCGGTGGGGAAAACTATGGCTGGCCGATCATGGAGGGTTTCCATTGTTTTAGCCCGGCAGAGCATTGTGATCAGAATGGGTTGGTAATGCCGGTCGTCGAATACGATCACGGGTTGGGATGTTCCATCACCGGGGGGCATGTTTATCGTGGTTCTGCATTCCCCTCCCTGGACGGCATCTACTTCTTCGGGGATTATTGCACGGGGCGTATCTGGGGATTAGCCCCCTCTCAAGATGGAACCTGGTTAGTCCGCGAACTGCTCCCAAAAGGGATTCAGTTGAGTTCCTTCGGACAGGATGAATCCGGCGAAGTCTATGCCCTGGATATGGGCAGTGGTACACTCTACCAGATCGTCGCCAGATGATACCCGCAACAGGGTATAATAGACACAACACATGTTAAGGAGGAGTAAAAACATGCAGCATTTCTTGTCCGTTCGGGATGTGACCGCCGACGATTTTAACTTGATGATCGACAAGGCGATTGAGATCAAAAACAACCAGGAAGCCTGGAGCGAATCGCTGAAAGGCCATACCCTGGCAATGATCTTCCAGAAAACGTCCACCCGTACCCGTTTCTCGTTTGAGGCGGGCATGACCCAACTGGGCGGACACGCCATCTTTGCCCAGACTCAACACACCCAGATGGGTGTTGAAGCCGACATCGCCGACGAGGGCAAGGTGATCTCGCGCTATGCCAGCCTGATCATGGCCCGTATGATGTTCAACCGCGAACTGGTCGCCATGGCGAGTGGGTCGGAAGTTCCGGTGATCAATGGCTGCGACGACCGTTATCATCCGGCACAGGCGCTCACCGACTTAATGACGGTCAAGGAGAAGCTGGGACGCACTAAAGATGTCAAGGTAGTCTATATGGGTGTTGCCAATAACGTCAGCAACTCACTCTCGATGGGCAGCATTTACACCGGGGCACGTTTCACTTTATGTGCACCGGAGTTTGACCCGCCTGCAATTGACGAGGAACAACTCGCAATCCTCCGCGCCAATGATCGCTATGAGGAGACCGACGATCCCGAAGCTGCGATGAAAGATGCCGACGTGGTTTATACCGACACCTGGATCAACATGGAGCACTTCGGCAAGCCTGAATACGCTGACGAAAAAGAGCGGCGGCTCAAGACCTTTATGCCGTACCAGGTAAACGAAGACTTGCTCAAACTATCAGGCCGCGATACGCTGGTGATGCACTGCCTGCCTGCCCACAAGGGGTATGAGGTCAGTGAGACAGTGATCTACCATCCCAATTCAGTGGTCTTTGACCAGGCAGAGAATCGGCTCCACGCCCAGAAAGCCCTGATGCTGTGGCTGTTGGGTAAACTTTAAACATCTAAAAAACCTGGTTGTTGGGGCGACGCAAACCTTCGGTCGCCCCCTACGAGATTCGGCCTCCTCAAGAGGCAACAATCAAATAAGGTTAGTCTATCAAGGAGTGGTTTTCATTCCTGATTAGAAGCTGATCGACATGTCTCAGCGCGGGCGGTTTTATGATCCGCAAAATGACGTGATAGGCCACCCCGGTTTAGGCCGGGGTTCTCTATCACTGGGGCTGTATCACAAGCTGGCCTCAGTGCGAAAGGTCAGTTATTTTTATGGACATTGAATCTACCAACGAACTCATTGAATTGGAAGATCGCCTCGGCGCACACAATTACCATCCACTAGATGTAGTCTGCACACGCGGGGAAGGTGTCTGGCTGTATGATACCGATGGGAACCAGTATCTCGACTGCCTGAGCGCTTATTCAGCCGTTAATCAGGGGCACACCCACCCGCGTCTGGTTAAAGCCTTACAGGAACAGGCCGAGCGGTTAACCCTCACCTCGCGGGCATTCCGCAATGACCAGCTTCCCCAGTTCTATAAGACCCTGCTGGATTTGACCGGCTACGAGATGGCCCTGCCGATGAACTCCGGTGCAGAAGCTGTCGAGACGGCCATCAAGGTGGCGCGGAAATGGGCTTATACAGTCAAGGGAGTCCCACGCGATCAGGCGGAGATTATTGTCGCGGCAGGCAATTTCCATGGACGCACCACGACGATCATCTCCTTCTCATCCGAACCGAAATACCGGGACAACTTCGGGCCGCACACCCCCGGCTTTGTGACTGTCCCTTATGGCGATGCGGAAGCCCTCGAAGCAGCGATCACACCACACACGGCAGCCGTGCTGATCGAGCCGATTCAGGGTGAGGCCGGGGTGGTCGTGCCGCCGGAAGGTTATCTGCGGCGAATTCGTGAAGTTTGCGATGCGCATAATGTCCTGTTCATCGCCGATGAAATCCAGACCGGGCTGGGCCGCACCGGGAAATTATTTGCCTGCGATCATGAAGAGGTACGCCCGGACATGATGATTCTCGGAAAGGCGATCAGTGGGGGAATGTACCCGGTATCGGCTGTAGTTTCCTCAAAAGACGTGCTGGGGATACTTAAACCGGGCGATCACGGATCGACGTTTGGGGGTAACCCATTGGGTGCAGCCGTCTCCCGAATGGCTTTACAGGTGTTGGTTGAGGAAGGGATGATCGAAAATGCGGCCAAAATGGGCGAGTATTTCCGCGATCACCTGGAGGAGATCAACAGCCCGCACATCGATCATATCCGCGGCAAAGGTTTGATGATCGGCGTGGTGCTCAAACCAGAAGCAGGCGGCGGGCGGCGGTTTTGTGAGGCGCTTCAAAAGCAGGGTATCCTGGCGAAAGAGACACATGAGAATGTGATCCGATTCGCGCCGCCATTGGTCATTGATCAAGCCACTCTGGATTGGGCCTTGCCCATCATCCGTGATGTGCTCATGATGCCGTAATTAAAGAACAGGGGCATATGATAGTGTATGCCCCTAAAACGTTTTTTCTACCTGCCCACTTTCACCATCAAGCCGCAGATGTTCACCGGTCGTGATCTGCTCAATGGGAATCTGGTCGATGCAGGGGATCTCGGCAATGATGCAACCCACTGCGGTGATTGGTTCACACTCGGTATTCAGGATGGCGAGGGGAGCTTTGCCTGCCTTGCTTAGTCGATAGATGGTATAGGAACCAACAGTCGATCCCTTACCTGTGGGAAAGACGAGGATTTTCCCCGTCACCGTCTGGCCCTCAAGTTCGTGACCTTTCTCGACCACCACCCCAGAATCGGGGTCAACGCCACCGAAGAAGGATATACCCATCGTCGTCACCAGCGCTTCACCTTCGGCGGTTCCGGGGTAGATTGGGCGGCCCTGTAAAATTATAGATTGTTGTTCTTGTGTCATCTTTGCCTCACCCGCTTACAGCCTCTTCCACTACCCGGTCGAAGTCCAGCAGGCGTGTCTTGAATTTGTTCTTGCTGTAGGCGTAATAACACGCCTTGGCGCTGTCGGTTGACATAGCCCGGAAGCGTCCCCGGATCGGAGCCACTACACAGCAAGTATCCACCGCAAATTTCGCCCCACTCGCCTCGATCATTGCCGTGTAACCGGCCTGATCGGCAGCGGCTTTGACCGGTCGCGAGGTGGTGATCCAGAACTCCTTCGTTACTGTCTTGCCTTGCAGCAGGTCAGCAATTCGGGCAACCTCGTCAATTGACAGATGCGGACAGCCCAACGAAACAAAATCGACCTCGTCGGGAGTGGCATCGGACATCGACCGCTGGGCCGATTCCAGATCATCGCCGGAGATCGCGAATCGTTCAGTGGGGTTGGGGTGCTGATCGGCTTCCGGTGTGATGCCCTGCATATGGAACATCGCCAGCCCACCATAAGTGGCAATGCTGGCACACAATGATTTAAGCTGCTCCATCGATGCGGAATCGACACCCATAATCATGGGGATGGTCTTCCGGCCAAGTGCCTCCAACTGCTCGCCAATCGCCTTGCCCAATGCACCAAAATCGGCGGTATCGGTCAACTGCGCCTGGACTTCGACGGTTACACCCGGTTGGCGGTTCTCGTCCAAATGCATGCCATATTCCGGCGTGCGACCGGTGAGCGATGCCGCCAATGCGCTTGGGCCGCCCTCTCGATTGGTTCGTGCACCGATCACCGAATTGGCATAACATACAGCGCTGCTTTCGGCCCAGGCGATGGTATCACCCAGGGCCGGTTTGTTTCCGGCCAGATAGGGTGTACAGGTACAGGTGGTAATCACACCCATGCGGGCAAAAGCATCAACGACTTTATGCTGCTTCTCGGCGAATTCGGGTGAGATGCCTAACGTCTCCCAATTTTCGAGGTCCATCCCGGCGGGGTTGAGGGTGGTCGTCACCTGTGTCTGACCGCCACCGTCGGCCATTTCCGCCAGCCATTCCAACCCGGCATCGCCCAGGTTATCATAGCTCACCCCGGCAATCTGCACCGAACTGACCGGCACCATCCGCGCCGCGCCGTAAATCCGCCCCAGCGTTTCGAGGATTTGCATGGCCTTCTGAGTTGCTTTGCCCTGCTCACCGGACAGCATCGATTGTTCTTCGCTAGTTAATTGCATCGGCTACTCAAGTCCATATCTGCTCAAGTCTACTTCGGGGAAGGGAGCCTTTTCGAAATTCTTACCTTTGGCCTCTAATGGCTTGGTCAGGTCGAAGCCCACCCGGCAGGTATTATGGGTTCCCGGTTCGCTGGAAGGGTCAAGCGATGAACCACGAGCACGCGACTTGACCACTAAATCTTCATCGCCCTGGAAGCGGGTCGCCATCGCCCACTCGACCGCCAGCGGGTCGTAAATATCAATGTCGTCATCCACTACGAAAACATGCTTGCATGAACCATGTCCAGCAAAAGCCGCATCGATGGCCTTTTTCCCGTCGTCCTCGTGCTGCTTGTCGATCTGGACAATGGCATGCAGCCACGAACAACCGCCGGGGTTGATGTGAACATCAAGGCAGGGCACCACCTGGTTTACCGATTGGAAGATGGTTGGTTCACGCGGCATACCCATCAACAGCTTGTGCTCCAATGCACCTGGCAGCAGCGCATGCCAGATAGCATCCTGCCGGTGGGTGATCGCCTTGACGACAAAAACCGGCTCCTCCCGGATCACATCCTGGGTTTCGGTCAGATCGACAAACGGGCCTTCGGCATGACGCCTATCGAGATAGACTGTGCCCTCCAGCACGAATTCGGCTTCCGCCGGGACGAGCACATCGACCGTTTTGGCGGGAACGACAGTGAAGGGTTCGAGCGCGTTGGCGATATGCAACTCGTCAAACCCGATAGCAACCGAAGTTGCCCCCGCGGCCAATATATTGGGTGGCAATCCCACACATACCGCCACATCAAGCTCTTTACGATCCTGCAAAAAAGCATCGAAGTGGCGGCCCTTTACAACTCGGATCGCCATCTCGGTCTTGGAGAACTGCATTGCCCGGTGGAAATCGGCATTCTGACCGTGCTCCGGGTGACGGGTCATGAAGACACCCGAACTGATATAATTGCCGCCATCCCCCTCACAGTGATACAGGATCGGCAGATCATCAAGGTCTGGGTCCAGGTTCACGACTTCCTGGCAGGGAGCGACATCACCTGACCATTCCTCCGGCGGTGAGGCCGAATCGATGGCTTGAGTCAGCGTGGCGATGATCTGTGAGGGCTGGATACCGAAATAATCAGCAAATGGCCCCTTGCCGCAAAACAGATTGCCGATAACCCGCAACTGCGATTCCTTGACATTCTCGAACAAAACCGGGCGCGGCTCAAGCTTTTTGAGGATTCCGGCGATCTCGTACTTTTTGGAAACTGGTTCATCGATGACAACCAGCTTGCCAATTTCTTTCAGCGATTGGATGTAATCACGCAAAGACATTTAATTCACCCCCCATTTTGAAAATGCATCATTATCGATACCCAGCCGTGCCAGCGCCCGCCCCACCGAGTCATTGACAATATCAGCGACGGTTTGCGGATGCCCATAGAATGCCGGGACAGGTGGGCAAATCACCGCGCCCGATTCAGCAGCCTGGGTCATCAGCCGCAAATGCCCGATATGCAGCGGCGATTCACGCACCATCAGCACCAGGGGACGGCCTTCCTTCAGACATACATCAGCGGCCCTGGCGGTCAGGTCAACGGTGTATGAATTGGCTATAGCAGAGAGCGTTTTGATCGAGCAGGGAGCTACCAACATACCCTCGACCGGAAAAGAGCCAGAAGCGACCGGTGCGCCGATATTGGCGGGATCGTATGTAACTGAAGCCAGCGCGGCGATCTCATCTACTGTGCGGTCGGTTTCTTGTTCAATGGTCTGATGTGCGGCGCTGCTGATAATCAGGTGTGTTTGGTGGCCCAATGATCGCAGGATTTCTAAGGCTCGGATACCATAGGTCGCACCAGAGGCTCCTGTGATTGCCAGGACAATTTGTCTGCTCATGGCTCGATTTTACCCTCAGTTGAGAGGATAAAAAAACTACCTCACAAAACTCAACTCAAACGCGAGTGTAATTCATGAACGTATGTGATTCAATTCCGAAGGCTCTGGTTCGACCGGGCTATCCGGGAAGAAGTCTAATGTGTAACTCTCACAACATCCAAACCTCATACTTTTCCTCTCATACATGTTGGGCAGGAAGACACACATATCCCTGAGACTCGGCCCACCACCATCCGGGCTGACCATTGTCTTGTGGGGGGCCCGCCCTGTGCTGGGTTGAGCGCTTATAGCCTGGCTATGCTGTCCCTGTCGATCAACGGAGTGATCTCCCGCCCTTCGCCGCACCTCTACACAAAGCACCATAACCTGAACTTAACCTATCTTGCCCGGTATTGAAGCTGACTGTAGTATTATTCAAGTTGCTTAATAGCTGGAAAGCCTAAAGATGACTCAACAAGTTGCATCGCCAATGTTAATCACCAAACTGCATATCCCACGATCCAGTCTCAACCTGGTTGCTCGCCCTATCCTGATCGACCAGCTAAATAATGGTTTGGCTGGTAAGCTGACAGTAGTCACTGCCCCGGCGGGATTTGGCAAGACAACACTTATCACCGAGTGGTTGTCGAATGGACTGCCTGATGGCTACCAGGATCGGATCGGATGGCTTTCGCTTGATGACAGCGATAATTCAGCCGGTCAATTCTGGGACTATGTGATAGCTGCCCTGCAAACAATAGATCCTTCACTTGGGAAGGTTTCGCAGGCGGCGCTGCAAGGCTCACCGGTCAGGGCGATTTTGACCAACCTGATCAACGAAATCGCAGCAGCGGGCGATTCCTTGATCCTATGCCTGGATGATTACCACGAGATCGGTACCGCAGATATCCACGATGGGGTGGAGTTCCTGATCGAAAACCTGCCGGGGAATATGCACCTGGTGATCATGACCCGTGAAGACCCGCCGATAGCGCTGTCACGACTGCGAGTGCAGGGTTTGCTGACCGAAATCCGCGCGGATGATCTACGGTTCTCACAAACCGAAAGCATGACATTCTTCAATGACCTGCTCTCATTGGCACTGAACCAGGAGGATGTCAACGCGCTAACCACACGAACCGAGGGTTGGATCGCAGGGTTGCAACTGGCGGCAATCTCTCTGAAGAATGCTTCCGACAAATCTGAGTTTGTCCGTGCGTTTACCGGGAGTCACCGCTTCCTGACCGATTATCTGGTCGATGAGGTTCTCTCGCGGCAAACACCAGAGATACAGAAGTTTCTCCTGCGGACCTCGATCCTGGAGCGATTCTGCGCCAGTTTGTGCGATGAACTGGTTGAGGAAGTAAATAGCCGGGATATTCTGCGACAGTTGGAACAGGGTAATCTCTTCCTGGTGGCACAGGACAACAAACAGGAATGGTTCAGATATCATCACCTGTTTGCGGAGTTCTTACAGCTTCAACTCTACGACCGGGAAGCGTCGATCATCCCGGAGCTGTATCAGCAGACAATTGAGTGGTTTAAACAGGCAGGTTTGCCGCGTGATGCATTGCACTACACACTGAAGGCAAAAGACTACGAACAGGCGGCTGACCTGATCGAGGTTCTGTCACCGGAAATCCTGGCAACCGGAAACCATGAGTTGGTGATCCAGTGGATTGAGCGTCTGCCGCAGGCGTTGGCTAAACAGCGTCCTTATTTATGTGTTTATCTGGGGTGGGCATGGTCGATTGTCGGGCAGCTTGAAACGGCCTGTCATTGGTTGGAGGCGGCGGAGGCTCATTGTGATCAACTGGCCCCGGCTGAAGCCAACCTCTTGATGGGGCATATTTACGCACACCGGGCCTATATCAACTTGCTGAAGGGAAAAACAGAGGCGATCCGCGATTGTGCAAGGCGGGCCTTAGACCTGCTCCCACCGGATGAAGTCACTTTACGCGGGCGAACAACCACCTGCCTGGGGCAGGCTTATATCTACAGCGGGCAGAACGCCGAGGCAAAGGACGCTTTCCTGCAGGCGATAGCCATCGCGAAGCAGATTGGCAGCCTTCCTTTAGGGATGTTCAGCTATGCCGGGCTGGGTGAAATTCTACGGGAAGAGGGTAACCTCTTTGATTCGCTCGATGCCTACAATCAACTCATACAGTTTGCCGAAGACCTCACCGGACACCGCGATATGCCGATGACCGGACATGCTCAGGCCGAGATTGGGGTCATTATGCGCGAGCAAAATGACCTTGATGGCGCGGTCGAGCAAATCAGGCGAGGTATTGAGCTGTGCCGCGAGTGGCAGCACGGAGAAGGGCTGGCCGTCGGATTGCTCGAACTGGCCGAGACACACCGTTTGCGCGGCGAGTACGATCAGGCAGAGGCGCTGATAGACGAGGCACGACAGTTCGCAAGCGGCATGTCACCCTGGGCACAGGGCCTTGCAGAGGGGTTTGCGGCGCGGCTAGCCCTCTCACGCGGGGAGATCGAGTCGGCGGCATGCTGGGCCGACCGGTCAGGGCTGCTGGCTGATGGTGCTGAGATTGGCTTCGAGCGGATTTCCGAGTGCGTCCCGTTGATCCGGCTGTGGATCGTACAAGGGGAAGCCGACCGCGCCTTATCTTTTATCGCCCCATTGATCGAGCGGGATCAGGGGTGCGGGCGTTATGGCCGCCTGGTCGAGCTATTGGCATTGAAGGCGGCGGCACTGGCCTCGCGGGGAGACCGTGACGATACATTGGAGGCACTCGGCGAGGCCGTCGAGCTTGCCAGCCCATCGAGGTATGTCCGGCCATTTATGGACTACCAGGCGATACTGGTTCCCTACCTCAAAGAACTGCCACCGTCAGCCCACCGGGATCGACTGTTGGAGGCATTCGGCGCAGAGGTGCAAGCGGATGGAGCAAGTCAGGGCGAACTGGACGAGCCGCTCAACGACCGTGAAGTGACGGTTTTACGGTTGATGTCAGCAGGGCAATCAAACCGTGAGATCGGCGACGAAATGTATCTCTCCGTCAATACGATCCGATGGTATGCCAGCCAGATATACCTGAAGCTGGGGGCCAAGAACCGGAGCGAGGCGGTCGCTATCGCGCGAGAGTTGGGGATTATCTAGTCCTCATCAAAGACTAGCGGCGATGTGCCATCACTCACACTGCCATTTTTTAATTCCGTCCATTTGGATGGTGACCGTCCATCCTCTTCGTTTGTATAGTGTAAATATCAGTGAGAGCATCACCACAACCGATAAGGAAAACATTGATTATGATATCGAAAAAATGGCAGAGCTTGAGGATGGGCTACAAAGTATTGCTTGTGATCGTTTTTATCCTCCTCATTTTGATGGTGGTTGGCTTTACGTTTGAATCGATAGCCAGCAGCCGGGATGAAAAGAATTTCCCCGCGCCAGGGGTCATGGTAGAAACAAGCCGGGGCAGCATGCATTTATACTGCCAGGGAGAAGGCGATATAACCGTTGTTGCCGAATCGGGGCTAGGAGATTCATCGCTGGTATGGGAAAAGGTTCAACCAGAAATAGCAGAAGCAGCCCGGATGTGCACCTATGATCGACCGGGCCTGGGCTGGAGTGACCCGGTAAGCGAAGTCTTGACCCCGGAAGATATTGCCGACAATCTTCATGAAGTCCTCGAAAACGGCGGAGAAGAAGGCCCATTTATCATGGTCGCGCATTCAATCGGCGGCGTTTATATGCGCGAATATGTTCACCGCTACCCCGAAGACGTGGTTGGACTGGTACTGGTCGATTCTTCGCACGAAAATCAGCGGAATATATTGCCCGCAGTCGCCGTCGAATCATTCGAAAGTTATGAGAATACAGTTGAAATGATCGCCTCAGTCGGAAGCGTGCTTTATCCTTTCGGACTGCCTCGCGCTTTCAAACTGTTTGAGGGAATGCTTGAAGGGGGCTATTCAGACGAGGTCAGGGCCGCCATTTTATCGAGGATGTACCAACCTCACTTCTATCATGCATTTGATAACGAAATGAAAGCGCAGCGGATTATAACCAGTCAAGATAAACCACTACAGGATTTGGGAGATTTACCATTGATCATTTTGGCCCAGGGCTACACCGTTAATAATTCCGGGCTGCCAGACGAGGAATACAACGAGCTTCGGGACATAAACCTGGGAATGCAAGAAGAATTGGCCGGTCTCTCAACCAACAGCGAACTTATTCTTGCTGAGAAAAGCGGCCATTATATTCACAACGACCAACCGGAGCTGGTTATTGACGCCATCTTAAAACTCATCGATCTCAACAGTTAGACCACCACCAACCGAATCAAAAACGGCAGTGTGACACCAATCACACTGCCGTTTTTTTGATTCCATCCTTTCACCGTCCATTTGGATGGTGACCTTCCATCCTTTTCATTTGTATAGTGTGAACGAGATTAAACACAAAACAGAAAGGGACAAAAACCTATGTGGAAGAAGATTGCACTGATTATTGGAGCACTTATCGTTATTGTAGGTATTGGCCTTGTTATCTGGGTGGCATCATACCCGGAGATGAACAAGCAAACAACGCCGAGCGGCCTGCCACGTTTCCAGTCACGGTACCTGACGATGCGTGACGGTGTCGATATCGCATTCGATGTCTGGCTGCCGCCCGACCTGGAAGCCGGTGAGCAGGTCCCCACCCTGATCAATGCGACCCGCTACAGCCGGGCAACCTACGTCATGGACATGGACTTTGCCATGAAAATGCAGGTACGGTTGGCCGGGTACGATCCAGAACTGGTGCATATTTCCGAGCTTGACCCGGAAGCGGCGGCGGCCAACGAAGCCGGGTATGCGGTGATCTACCTCGATGCGCGGGGCAGCGCTGCCTCTTTCGGCAATCGCCCGATTGAATGGTCACCGGACGAAATCGCCGACTACGGCGAAATCATGGACTGGATCGTCG
>JBNKDD010000023.1:0-34141 GCA_050288085.1 Anaerolineae bacterium | reverse complement strand
TTTACGTTCATCAGGCACAGGCCATCGAGGCCGCTCTGAAGGGCAAGAACGTCGTCCTGGCGACCAGCACTGCTTCCGGTAAGTCACTGGCTTATCATCTCCCGGCATTGCAATTCGCCTTACAGCAGCCCGGAGCGAGCGTACTCTATCTTTTTCCCACCAAGGCCCTGGCCCGTGACCAGGCAGCAGCTTTATCCGATTGGATCGATGGGCTTAAATTGAAACGGTGTATCCCATTTAACACCTATGATGGGGATACCCCCAAAGACAAACGCGCTCAAATCCGGCGCAAGGGTGGCCTGATCATCACCAACCCGGATATGCTCCATCTCAGCATTTTGCCGAACCACATATTGTGGAAACATTTTTTCCGTAATCTACGCTTGATCGTATTGGACGAACTGCACATCTACCGGGGCATTTTTGGCAGTCATGTCGCCAACCTGATCCGTCGTCTGCGTCGAATCTGCCATTTCTACGGCAGCGATCCGATCTTCATTTGCACCAGTGCAACGATTGCCAACCCTGCCGAACACGCCGAACAGTTGGTTGAGGCCCCCTTCACCCTGATCGACGAGGATGGATCGCCACGCGGCGAAAAGCATATCATCCTCTACAACCCGCCAACACTCGATGAGGAGATCGGCACACGGCGTGGTTATCTACTGGAAGCCCGTGACGTGGCGCGGCAGTTCATCAATGCCGATTTACAGACGATCATTTTTGCCCGGTCGCGGCAGGCCACCGAAATTTTGTTGACTTATGTCCGTGATGCTGTCCAACGAGCAGAGGATGACCCTCCCCCCACCGAAATCATCCGTGGTTATCGCGGCGGTTATCTGCCCGCAGAGCGCCTGGAGATCGAACAGGGTCTCCGCGATGAGGTTGTGCGCGGTGTTGTCGCGACCAATGCTCTTGAACTCGGAATCGACATCGGCGCATTGAGCACGGCGATCCTGTCAGGCTATCCGGGGACCATCGCCAGCGCATGGCAGCAGTTCGGGCGGGCAGGCCGTCGCAATGAGACATCCGCCGGGGTGCTGGTTGCTTCAGGCAGTGCCATCGACCAGTACATCGTCAGGCATCCTCGCTATCTTTTCGAAAGCTCCCCGGAACATGCCTTGATCAACCCCAACAACCCGATCATCCTGGCGGAGCATCTGCAATGCGCCTGCCACGAACTTCCTTTTGAAAAGGGTGAACCCTTTGGACAGTACCGTGATCCGGCTCCAATCCTGCAAGTCCTGGCGGATGAGGGTTTCCTCCATTTTAATGGTCGTGCTTATGTTCCTACCACTACAGAGAGTTATCCGGCAGGACAGGTCAATCTGCGGACAGGCGGCGAGAAGCCGGTTGAAATCTGGACTCGGAGACAGGATCAACGGGTCAAGATCGGGGACGTTGACCGCGTCACCGCGTCGATTACCGTTTACGAGGGAGCAGTTTATTTACACGAAGGGCGGCAGTATCTTATCCGAAAACTGGACTGGCAGAGAGGGCTGGCCGAAGCCCGCCGCATCCGGGTAAATTATTACACGGATGCCAGTTCAAAGACAGAGGCTATCATCCAGGAAGTCTACGAAAAAGCCGACGCCGGGGCGTGCCACAAATCGGTTGGCTGGGTATTGATCACCCAGCAAGCCACTGAGTACCGCCGCATCCTCCGCTATTCACATGAGGTACTCGGCAAGGAACCGATCCACCTGCCGCCCCAGCAGTTTGAAACGATGGCCTATTGGATCACCCTCCGCCCGGAGATCACCCGCTTGTTAGAGGATGCGAACATTCTCCTTCGCCCCAACAACTACGGTCCAAACTGGCAGGAACAGCGAAACCGGGCACGCGCCAGGGATCGATATCAATGCACGCGCTGCGGTAGGCCGGAAGAACCCGACCGCCAGCATGATATTCACCACATTACACCCTTCCGAGAATACGGCTACATTCCTGGCGAGAATGAAAATTATCTCGAAGCCAACCGCCTGGAAAACCTGACCACACTCTGCCCAGGCTGTCACCACGCCGTCGAAACGGCCAGACGCACCCAGAGTGCCCTGAGCGGCCTATCGAACGTTTTGCGCAATGTCGCGCCGTTATTCCTGATGTGCTCGACCAATGATATTGGTGTGGTAGCCGAACATCCGTCCAGCCGCCGCCAGCCATCAACCGTCACCTTCTACGATACGGCTCCCGGCGGATTGGGCTTATCGACCCGGTTGTACGAGTTTCACGACGAAGTGCTCGAAGGGGCACTCGATCTCGTCCGTGATTGTGGCTGTGCAGAAGGCTGCCCCTCTTGTGTAGGCCCGGTCGTTGAAGCCGAAGGTGATGTCAAAGAGCTTACAATTGCGCTGTTGTTGGCGATGCAGGGCAAGCCATTTGGGCAAATTGAGCGGTAACATTATGGTCCCCAACGCGGCTGCCAGTCGGCATAGTCATTGAAGGTGATCTGCCGCCGATCCGACCCATCGATCCGCATAATGTAAATCTCATTGTCCCCACCGGAATTGGACGCATAGGTGATCCACTGCCCATCCGGTGAGAAAGATGGCCCCTTGTTGTTGCCCCCATCGGTCAATTGAACCGGATCGACCTTGCATTCTCCGACCTGATAGGCACAGGTCGCTTCCAGAATGTAAATTTCTTTCTTGGCCTGCGGCCCGGCATAAAAGGTGAAGTACAACCCATCCGGTGACCAGTCATTCCGCCCGCCCACGTTAAAGTCAAACGTCAACCGCCGCACCTCGGAGCCATCATCGTTCATCACGTATAGGTCGGTCAACCCATTCCGGTTAGACGAAAACGAGACCTGCCGCCCATCCGGTGACCACTCTGGATCAATATCGTCAAAGGGCGTATTGGTTAGCTGGCGGGAATTTGTCCCATCAGCCTGCATAATCCAGATATTTTGCTCACCCTCGCCCCCCAGCGTTGAGGCATAAACGATCCGCGCACCATCCGGTGAGAATGCCGGGGCGTAGTTATGCGCACCGTTGTTAGTCAGGCGGCGGAGATTCTCACCGTTGGTATCTACCACATAAATATCGAAGTTCCCGCTGCCCCCCTGTGAAGAGAAGGCGATCAACCGGCTGTCCGGCGAAAACGACGGATACCAATCCGTGCCCGATTGGGCGATCACCTGCCGCACCAACGACCCATCGGCATTCATCAGGCAGATATCATCCGACCCATCGACATAACAGGCATAAACGATCTGAGTCGTATAGGGGCTGAAGATATCTACCGTCGCCGAAGCAAACGGCTGCCCGAACTGCACTTCTAAATCAGGTGTGGGAGTTCCAAAATCCGGGGGGGTGGCCGACAGTGACGCAACAAACGACCCCGGCAGCTCAAATGTCGGTAGGGGAGGCGTAGCCGTGACCACTAATTTTGAGGGATAGGTGGGTCCAACCGGCGGTGGTTCGCCACAGCCTACCAGGGCAATGAGCACGACCAGGGAAAGTGAGATGATAAATCGGGTTCTCATACCTCCAGACCTAATGTTTCCAACGAGGGCGCACTCTGAACCACACTGCCTTCGATCCACATTTCATGCCAGAGTGCAAAGTTGAGTAAATACCAGGTCAGGTAATCGCGGCTGTCTACCATCTTCTTGATGGCCTGCGGATCGAAGTAATCCGTTCGGGCGGTAAAGTCCAGCAGTTTTTGACGCATCACATGGCCCAGCCGCGTTTCCAACCACTCGTCGACCGGCACCGCAAACCCCTGCTTGGGGCGGTCAATAATCTCATCCGGGATCAATCCCCTGACCGCTTCTTTGAACAGGTATTTGGTGGTCGAGCCGTTCAGCTTGATCCGCTCCGGGATGCTCATTGCCAGCCCGACAAACACATGATCGAGGTAGGGAACCCGTGCCTCGATGCTGGTTGCCATCGACATTTTATCCACGCGCATCAACAGCAGTTCAGGCAGCCGCAGATTCAGATCGAGATAAGCCATCCAGTTGACGTAGTCACCGACCAAGCCGCCGAGGTTTCGACTCCGTTCCTCAAACCGCTGCCGGTAGGGCTGGATTACATCCCACGAGGAGAGGCTGCCTAATCGCGCCCGCAGCCCATCACCGATCAGGTGACTTTTTCGCGCTTCGCCAAATGCCTCTGCCCCACCCCAGAACAGCTCCTCGCCGACCGTTGCCCGCCGTACAAACTCGTACCGAATTGAGTCATGATCAAGCGGTGCCGCCGCCATTGCCAATCGCCGCATCGAACGGGGGAGCCGTGAAAACATCTGCCACGCCCCGTGATACAGCTTCAGGATATCGAGCCAATGGGTATACCCGGCGAACAGTTCGTCGGCTCCCTCGCCCACCTGGATGACGATCGTTCCTGAATCCCGCGCCAGCTTCGATACATAATAGATCGGCACACACACCGGATCGGCAATCGGCTCATCCTGGTGATACACCAATCCCGGCAAAAAGTTCAGCAGGTCATTCTCATCAATGATAACCTCATGATGATCCGCGCCGAAATGTTGGGCCACCTGCCGGGCATACTGGAATTCGTTATAGCCCTCCTGCCCCGCATAACCGATACTGAAGGATTGCACCGGTCGATCCATCTGTTCGGCCATCAACGCCACATTGGTACTGGAGTCAATGCCGCCACTCAGGAAGACACCGAAGGGAACATCACTGACCATCCGCCAGCGAATCGACTCGCGCAGTTCTGCCCGGAGTGCCTCGCTGTAATCCTGTGCTGTCCATTCCGGGTGAACCTGTGCATCGTCAAACACATCCCAATACGATTCGATGTGTAGGCCGCCCTCTGCATTGAGGATCGCAAAGTGACCCGGCGGTAACTTGTGAATCCCCTTAAACAATGTGTTGGGAGCCGGTGAGGTCAGGAAAGACAGGAAGTGATAGAACGCTTCCTCATCGACTTCACGTCGGACTGCCGGGTGTTGGAGAATCGTCTTGATCTCCGAGCCGAAGATAAACTGCCCACCGGCAAAGGTATAGTACAGCGGCTTGATCCCGATCCGGTCACGCGCCAGGAACAGTTCTTGTTTCTGCTCATCCCAGATAGCGAGGCCAAACATCCCCCGCAGCTTATGAAGTGCTGCCGGGCCATGTTCCTCATAAAGATGCAGGATTACTTCGGTGTCACTCTGTGAGCGGAAGCTGTGGCCCTGTGCTTCTAACTCGGTACGGAAACCAGCGTGGTTATACACCTCGCCATTGTAGGCGATCCATTTTGTCCCATCGGTATTCGACATCGGTTGGTGGCCCGCCGGTGACAGGTCGATGATCGCCAACCGGCGATTTGCCAGCCCAGCCCGCCCATCCGGCGAGATGTAAACCCCGGCATCATCCGGCCCGCGATGGGCGATGATATCAGCCATCCGCCAGACAAGCTTTTCATCGACGGGATGATCGTGATTTAGCCCTACAATTCCCGTAATGCCACACATACCGTTATTGCCTTCTGGAACGAACGGAAGCCGTTTCTGCAATACAACGCTGGTAAACACCGATCCACTGGTCGGCTAGGGTATCCCAATTAAACTCATTGACGACGTGATCCCGTCCTTTTTCAGCTTGGCGTTTAGCTTCTTCTGGATGCTCCAGCATATTGAGAATTTCAGCAGTCAAGGCTTTAACATCTCCAAACTGGACAGCCTGTGCAATGCCCGCCTCGACCAGCAAAGCAGCCAGTCCACATTGATCGGTTGTGATAGTCGGTGTGCCGTTAAGCAGCGACTCCAGGACGGTGATCCCTTGAATTTCATATCGGGAAGGCAGCACATAAACATCTGATGCGCGATAGGCAGCCGCTTTGGTTTCCAGGTCACCGATAAATCCGGTGAAGCGAACAGACTCCCGGATACCCAACCGGTCAATCTGATTCTCGACTTCGGCCAGCACCCCATCATCCGGTCCGGCCAACATCAGGATCGCATCAGGCTTGACCTTCAGCACCTCGGCAAAGGCATTTACCAGAAACTCCGGCCCCTTGATCCGGTTGATCCGGGCCAGGAAGCCCACCACAGGCCGCCCTTCCGGGATATCAAACCGGCGCTTGAACCCGGCAACATCCACCTCGAAGTCAAAGGCGGTCACATCGATCCCGTTGGGAATAGTGATGATCCGCCTATCCGGTAGGCCCAATTGTAAATACTGCTGCCGTTCCATTTCGGTCAGGGCATGCAGCCGTGAGGCTCCTTTAAGCAGCCGCCGACCAAACATGCGGTCGTAGACGTATTTGATCGCAGTACGGCCTAATTCCGGGGGTAGCCCGCCCTGCGGCATCACGATATAAGGTAGGTTAAATTGACGCAGTCCGGGCAGTGCATAAACATTTTGAAGCGTACGGAACTCATGCAGGTGGACTACATCAAAGGTGCTCATAAGTTTAGCTAACCCCTGCCCAAACCGCAGCGGGATAAATAACCGGTTCCACGCCATGCGGTTGCTCAAATTGCGAAAACGCCGCACCTTCACCCCGTCGATGACCTGTTCTCCGGCCATTGACCGGCTTTCGGCGTCCATTGCATCGGTCGTATAAATCAGCACATCCTGCCCGCGTTCTACAAGCCGCTTATTCAATTCATAAGCGACTTGCACCGGGCCACCATAGGCCCAGGCTGGGTTAAAGTACGGCACGATATGCAGAATTCGTAGTCTTTCAGGTATCACAGGGGATTATTCTCCTGACGGCAGCACACGGTAAACCTGTGCCCCATCTTGTTCAAATTCTAACACCAACCAGTTTGCCTCAGCAGGAGACGACCGGAATGGAATCCACGACTCCTCCGGCCACTGCCACCTGAACATCTCACGCGTGTCCCAGAAACGATCTGGTTGGTTGACAATCTGGGGAATGATAACATGTGTCACGCCATATTCAAGTAATAGGTCACGGGCTTTTTCACTCCCCAGGTCAAAATAGGCTTCGGTCAGAGCGTCCCGGCGGGCATAATATGGCTCTGCGCCGGAAAAGAATGGCTGTTCCCGGAAGGTGACACTCTCCCGCTCGGCAATGACCGAAACCCAATGCGCCTCGAAATTCACCGGGTAATTGAGAACCAGGGCATCTTCCGGGGCATTGTCCCGCAGATAGGCCATAGCTGCCAGATCATCCCGCGAGGAAAAAGCCCCGAATATGGGAAGCAACGTGCGGCTGGCTTCCAACACCGGCTGTTGAAAGGCTACCAGGATCACTATCATTCCGATACCGGCCCCGGATAATCTTCCGGCCAACTTTGGATTGAATCGGAAAGGCTTCAACTCTAGCACTTGATCAACCGCCAGAGTCGCCAGGTAAGGGTAGATCAAAATTGGCCCATGCCACGCCACACTGTAAGGATAGACATAGCGCATAATATCCAACCCGGTCAGGCTGATGATCTGATCGACCAGGCCAAACATCGAAAAGTCAATCGTAAACACCAACCAGGTGAGCATCAACACATCGGCTAACCGTCGGCGGCGAACCGCAAAGATCACGCCCACTATCGCCAGCAGGGGAACCACATATCCATGATACAGCGTCAATTGTTTAAAGTGGCTGGTACTCAACACGAAGGGAGAAACCACGGTTTCTTCAAAGAAAAGCGGCAGCACTTTGACTGCCCAGGGGATCGTCAGGGCAACGCCTGCCGCCGGGATAATCAAGAACCACCAGACCCACCGCCGCCTGTCACGCTCTGGACTCAGCCAGAAGGTAGCATAGAACAGTATATAGCCCACCAGGAGGATAATGATCGTGTCCGGGTGAGTCAGTGCCACCGCCGCCAGCGGAATCGAGGCGAGCAAACCGGCAGCGAGCGGTTGTTCTTTCGCTTTAAAGATCAGAACCAGGAACAGGGTCACAAACAAGAACCCCATCACCGAAGTATAGGCCGCATCCATCAACGTGAGGAAAAAGCCCAACCCGGCAATCAGTAGCAGCGGCAGCAGCCACCGGGCGCGGGGCCGGTCGGGTAGAAGCGCCTGCCCCAGATCGATGCACAGCCAACCGGTCAGCCCGGCCAGGATATGTGTAAATGGCAGCATGACCTGGTGCAGCGGCAAGCCGAACAAATCCGAAAGGAAGGCCCACCACACAAACATCGCCGGGGAATAGAGATACCGGACATCAGGCTGCCAGGGGGCCAGCGTATCAATCGTGCCACCTTCTCGCACCATCAGGGCCAGATATCCGAACCCCTGGGCATCCGTGTCGAATGGCAAATACAGCACAAAGGCCGGGGCCAGGAAGAATCCGAAGAGAAACAGGTGAAACAGAACGTCACCCCAATCGACCGTAAACTCAGGCCGATTATCATCTTTCCGCCGAATGACCAGCCACCAGCCCACCAATCCGGCAGCAACCACCAGCCATACACCTAGCAGCAACCACAAACTATAACCGAATATGGAGGCCAGATTGCTAAACACCACACTCAACCCGGCCAGCATCAGCCCGATTCCCACCCGCCAGGACAATCCCAGTCGGTACAGCCAGACCCGGTAAAGCAACCAACCCGTTCCACCGATCGCAATCGTCAGGGCAAGCAGGTGCAGCAGCGTTGCGACGCCCATACCAGTTGTCATTCTGCCCTCCCTGCCTGGGCCATCAGCAGCGCCTCAAACTCGGCGGCGATAGTTTCCCAGTTGCAATAGGTTTCCACAAACGATCGTGCTTTGTGGCCCAACGCATCCCCCTGATCGCGAATCGACAACGCCTTTTTTATCTGTTCTTCTGCCGGGGCATACACCACGCCGTTATCTTCTCCAACATCACGCCGAACCCCCGGCAGCGGCGCAGCGATCACCGGACGGCCACTCGCCATATATTCGTACAATTTAATTGGCACAATATGCTCAGTGGCAGGAACCGTTTGGAAGGGCAGCAAGCAAACATCCGCTGCAGACAGCAGCGCCGGAATCCGGTCATAAGACACCCGCCCGGTCAAGATCAGCCGATCTTCTAATTCGGAGTCGCGAAGCTCACACAGTGCCGGGTAATCATCGCCATCACCGACCACCAGCAGTTTTACCCCCGGCGGTGCATCCCGCAGACTCTTCGCCACTTCTCGCACCCCGGAGAATGAATATATCCATCCCATAAAGAACAGCACATAATCATCCGGTTTCAAGCCTAACTCGGCACGAATCGCTGCCCTGGATGAATCTCCCGGAACAAACCGTTCCAGATCAACACCGGTACGCAGCACTTGCGACCGATCTGGTGCTGCGCCCATCCGAATCGCATAGTCACGCAGATGCTCATTGATCAGCAGCACCTGATCGCAGCGAGAGAACAGGTAGCGCTCGACTGCATGGGCAATCGGTTGCAGCATCCTGACCGGTACAATCGCATGCAAGGCATCGATCACATGGAACACATAGGGGATTTTGTGTCGCCTTGCCAGATTCAGGGCAGGCAGTCCGGTGCTCAGCGCATAGGACACAATCACATCCGGGCGCTGATTGCGAATCAGTTGGGCAAGCTCGGCCCGGTGAGTCAGCACCGAGGTTGGCCGTGCAAGAAGCCGAAGTCCGCTGCTCGCCGGTGTGATCAGCCTGATCCGCGCTTTGTCATAAATCCGCGCAGCATTGTCCTTTTCCTGGCGTGGAACAACAAACGGTTCCTCCGGCCAATGGGGGCGCAGGATCGGGTAATCCAGCACGGTGATCTCATGCCCGTGCAGCGACAGCCGCTCAAACAGGTGATGTTGTTGATGCGGTCCCCGCATCAGCCAATCAGTTTCCTGGATAACAATAATACGCACGAGAGTTAAGAATCCTTTTCGGGGAGATCGGTACGTAGAATCTTCATAATGTGGACCCCGCCACTTTCATACACCGGCTCAAATATTTCCGGGTCCCAGACATGTTGGTAGAACTCACTGTCACGCAGTCCCAACCGATCATTGTAAACGGCAAAGATTGACGAGGCATGCATCAGGTAATCGTATCCTTCTAATTGGGAGAGGGAGTGCGGGTACATGACAACATAGTCAAAGTCCCGCAGATAATAGGCCATCCGCCCATCCATCAACACCAGCCGGTCATGCTCTGGATCGAAGTTTTCCCGCACATAAATCACCAGGTTATAGGTTCGCCCTTTAGCCTGAAGTAGCCGTTCATCATCACTGGCGAAAGGTTGTGTGACTGCCTTGTAGACACCCCCTAGCCGATCCTGTGCCCCCCAAACAATCAGGCCAACTAACAAGACTCCACCGGCCACCTGCCACACTGGGCGCGGTAGTCTCACTCGACCATCTACCCAATCGTTCAGCCATGCCAACGGTCGGGTCGACCAATATGCCATCAGTGGCAGCGCCAGCAGCAGGAACCGCGCATCGAACGAGAAGCGAGTCCACCACGCCAGCCAGTAAGGGATCACCATTGCGGACAGGATCAGATCAACTGGCGTCCGATCACCCTCCCCCCGGAGTACCTGCCACCCTTGCCAGATGGCATGTCCCAATCCAACGATCCACCCGGCAGCATATACCCACGCCGTGACCGGAACCGTCAGGCCGCTGACCTTGATAACCACGCCAAATTCGTGAGGATAGGCCAGGGGCGGTAGCAGCCCGATCAAGCCTTTGCCCGGTTCCAGTAGGTGATACAGCCCCGCAATCGGGATAATATTCCCCCAGCCACCGATCACCCAGTTGCGGGCGTACCAGGGCGCAGCGATCAACAGGGCGGGGATCAGAACCCCCAGTAGCCCACCGACCAGCCGCCGCCATCGTTTTTCGACAGCTTGACTCCGCGTCGCGATCAGCCAGACCACCGGAACCGATAGCAAACTGACCACCCACGTCAGCGCTGATTGTTTGGTCAACACCGCAATCCCAACCAGCACCCCGGACAGCAAACTGTCTCGTGTTTTGCCCTTTTCCCACCAGCGCAGAATGTAGAATACAGCCAACGTTAACGGGAAGGCTGTAGGCACATCGGTGTACGCAATCGTACTGTTGCGGATAAACATCGGTGTCAGCGCCACCAACCCGGCAGCCAGTAATCCGGCCCTCCGGTCGAGATAACGCCTTCCGATCAGGTAAGTGCTGCCCATCGTCCCAACCGCCATCACGACCGGGAACACCCGCGCCAGGTGTTCATTGGCCTGTCCCGCTGCAAACCACGTTGCTGCGAAGCTCAACGGGACAAGAGGCGGATATCCCCAGAATTGCTCAGGGATGCGATGCGACTCATACACCCATTGCCCCTGAAGCGCATACCGCGCCAGCGTATCATCACCGATAAAGGGGAAGTACAGCCCATAGATCAGCATTAGGGCCGAGACACCAAACATCGTCCAGGTCAGCAGCCCTTCAAGATCAAGCTGCGCCGCTTTTTTCCATTGCTTATGCCAGTATGCCCACCATTGGCGCGGAGCAAACCACGCCCGATTCAGGGCCAGCCCAACCCCCAATCCGATAATGATCACCACCAGCGCCACCCAACCATTCAGCCATTGTACCGGCAGTATCCCCACCCAGAACAGGGAAACCGCCAGCCCGCCGATACTGAGGGCCAGGGCAGTCAACCCGGTTTGCAGCGGACTTTTATCATCAGGCAGGAGATAATCGACCAGCGGCCAGAGAAAGAGATAGCCGGTAGGAATCAAGATCAGGGCAAATGGGGAAAACATATTATTTCAACGCGTAGAATGTAACCTGGCCGTATTCGCCGGGTGCAGACATCTCACCAACTGGCGTGTAATGATCGTTCAGGTAGTCGAGCAAGCCAGCGGGTTCATCGCCCCGCCATCTTTCAAACACAACCGCATATTCCGGCGGATCCACGTCAAGCTGATCAATGACCCGTTCCGTATAGCCCGGTACAGCATGATACCAGGGTTCCGCCAGGGCAAATGTAGCCGGTGGCAAAAAGCCGCCAATCGAATATAGGTTGGTAGTCGGATCAATATCCGGTACGAGCCAGATGCGCGTACCGGGTTGCACATCGTATTCCTGGGTTAATTCTTCGGCAATCGGAATCAACGGGGCATAATCACCGATCCGCGGGCCTAGCCGAATCCGATAAGAAGTTGGGAGAATAAACGCCGCCGCTACACAGAGTGAAGCCGCACCCAGATAACCTTTTAATAGGTATTTTGACCATCGTTTACCCCCCATCGCGCTCACGCCGCTGCGCTCGCCGCGATTCGCCCCCCTTGCAAGGGGGGCAGACGCCACGTCAGTGGTGGCAGGAGGTGTGTATGAGCTGCGAAGATACCGGAGCGCATACGCTACCGCCCCGGCCCCGATCAACGCCACAACCGGAACCACGCCGGAGAAGTGAAACCGGCTGTATCGCGGAAAGGCTATTGCCCCCAGGCCAGGGAGCAAACCCAGCAGTAAAATCCCCTCGCTTTTCCACTGCTCTCGCCGGGGGATGACAAACCACGCAAACAGGGGGACTAAGATAAGCCACGCCAGGATAACAAACGTCTCGCGGAACTCCGGCCATCGGGCAGCATTCTCATAGAACGCGCTCCAGATATAGGTCCACGTCCAGAAAATCGTATCTGCCAGCCGCCCCTGTAACGCCATCCCGACCAGAAACAAGCCCATAGGCAGGGCATTGGCGATTAGGAAAAGGGCCATATCCCGCCCAAAGTGACGCCAGTCGAAGGCCAGCACCCGCCAGATAATGAATACTCCGGTAACCGCCAGCCCTTGTTGTTTGGTCAATATGCCCAACCCGGCAAACAGTCCGGCTAAGGCAGGCTGCCACCAGGCTGCCTGAGTCTTGTGCCAGGCCGCCAATGCACACAACCCGAACACACCCAGCAGCACATCAAAGTACATAATGTAATTCATGATGACCGGGCCCCAGGCAGCATACAGCACTACCCCGGCCAATCCTGCATACAGCCCCCACCATCGATAGGCCAGCCAGAACACCAAACCCATACTCAGCAGGGCCACCCCGATCATGGCAACTCTATTGCGCAGCACCGGATCAGGGATGATGTTATATAGGCCCATTTGCAGCCAGAATCCCAGCGGGGTATAGGGCATCACGACATTCTCATAGAGCCGGTAATCAGGCCGTCGCAGCAGCCAGGGCATACCCGCCACAATGTGATTAACGTGAATCCGCATCACCCAACCATACATAAGGGCCTGGTAAACGGCTAATACAGCCAGTAGCCCCCAGGCCCAGTATGGTAATTTATGGGAAGCGCCGGGTTGGGAATCGCTTTCCAGCATATAGCTTATTGATACCTCTCGATGATCGGCGTGCGCATCGCCTGCTCAATTTCCTCCCGGTTCTGATCAAGCTCATCGATGATTTCCTGGTGCGGCACCAGGATCGCCAGCATATCCGCCTCTTTACTCACCTCAACCAGTGACGAATACCCCATGTCATCAACCAGCGGATCGTAGTGCTCTACCTGATAGCCATCCTCGATCAGCACCTTGATAATCTCCAACGCCGGGCTTTCACGCAGATCTTCGGTATTCGGCTTATAGGCCGCACCTAACGCGATAATCTTGGGATCGGCAACATCCCGCACCGCTTTGCGAATCCGTCCCGCGATCTTCGATGGCATTTCGTCGTTAATCAGGCGGGAGGTAAAGATCAGGCGTGAGTTTGACGGATCAACTTCCTTGATGAACCAGGGATCAATCGGAATGCAGTGTCCGCCTACTCCAATCCCCGGCATGAGAATGTTCACACGGGGATGTTTGTTCGCCAGTTGGATCGCCTCACGCCCGTCGATGCCCAGGTTTTCGGCCACCATATTAAACTCGTTTGCCAGGGCCACATTCACGTCACGGTAGGTATTTTCCATCAACTTGACCAGTTCGGCTGACACATCGTCCGTTTTGTAGAGTTCGCCTTTGACGAAGCTGGCATACATCGCGGCGGCTTTATCCTGGGTGATCTGATTGATCCCGCCGATCACCCGGTCGTTATGCACGATCTCGTGGAAGATATCGCCGGGCAGGATGCGCTCCGGGCAGTGAGCCAGGTACAGTGTCTCACCGACCACCAGGTCGGTTTCCTGTTCGATCATGGGGGTTACCCGCTCACGGCAGGTCAGCGGGGGAATCGTCGATTCGATAATCACCAGGTTGCCCGGTTGCAGATAGGGGATAATGCTTTCTACCGCATCGTCCACATAGCTCATATCCGCTAATTTCTTGCGGGCATCAACCGGGGTCGGAACCGCAATCACAAAGATATCGCCTTCACAGGGCGTGGACTGCGCCCGCAGATTCGCTTTCACATCCGGGTCATCCATCAGGCGTTGCAGTTCACTTTCGCGGATATGCATCACGCCTTCATTAATGGCCCGTACAATATTTTCATCTATGTCAACGCCGACTACGTCGTAGCCTGCTTTAGCCAGCAGCAGGGCAGCGGGCAGGCCAACGTAACCGGTACCAATGACAACGATCGTTTCAGTCACAGCCATAAACCTCTTTCTGCCATTCGATAGTTCTGGGGATGCCTTCGTCGAGCGTCACCGTACATTGATGATCCAGATCGCGCTTGGCTTTGGCATTGTCAGACCGTTTGTCGCGCGTATTGTGGGACTCATACTGAACGTACTCGACCTGGCTGTCATCTTTCCCCAGGTATTTAAGAATCATATCGGATAACTTTTTGATGTCGTGATACTCATCCCCGGCGATATTGTAGACCTCGCCGGGTTTGAAATTTTCGCTGATATTCGCCAGGGTGCGCACCGTATCGGTGATAAAGGTTGAGGATCGGTGATGGTCAAGGTAGACCGTGTAAGGGATGCCATGTAAGGCACGGTACACAAACTGGCAGATCACGCTCCGGTACGTCGAATAGGGTTCGCCGGGGCCATAAGTGTTAAACAGCCGCACCCGGACGGTTTCCGTTCCAAAGCGATCCACCGAATTCATAATCTGCTGCTCATTAACCCATTTGGTGACGGCATAATCGTTCAACTGGCGGATCGGATGTTTATCCAACACATCTTCCGTCATCACGCCAGACCAGTCACCATAGACCTCGGAACTGCTGGTAAAGACCATCCGGAAGCCGTGCTGCTCCTGGCAGCGCAGGAGATTTTTAGTGCCAACAGCATTGCTCTGCCACAGCGTCTCGTAAAAATCTTCACCGTTCCACCGGCCAAATTCAGCCGCCAGATGATACACCAGATCAAAGGAATGTTCATCAAATATCCGGGCAACCTGTCGGTGAACGCCTACATCGCAGCGCAGGTAATTAGGGCCGGGGGCATGCATCCGATCTACCACCCAAACTTCGTGATCCCGCTGGCGCAGTTCACGCACCAGGGGTGATCCAACTGCTCCCAGGCCACCCGTGACCAAAATACGCATCAGTTAGTTTTTCTCCTAGACAATTTTTGTCGCAAATTCTGTCTCTGATCCCAGAGACAGACAAATGTATAACAAGCGAGGATAATTAAGAAGGGATAACACAACATCGAGAACCGGATCACATCTTCTCTGAAGGGCCAGGCGGTTGCCATCAAGCCGATATAAGAGAGTGGCGCACCGATCAGCAGTGCGACCGACCGCCAGCCCTTGTTTCTCCAGAGCAAGATGGTTGCAGCTAGGCCGACAAGGATAACGATCCCTAGCGGAATGGCTAACCAGGGACGTGAACCTAAAAAGTATTGTAGGAGTTCTGCAATATGTTGGGGGTGAAACGGTAGAAACTTCAGTCGATCCATAAAGGGACGGGCCGCACTGCTGCCAAAATTAAACTTATCTGAAATCGCTGAATAACCCGTTGTGACAGGAATACCAAAAACCACCATGTTGTACCAGGCCTGCGGGATATAGGCGATTATCCCCCCGATACCCACAAATAACATATTGAGCCAGCCATGAGACATCAATACGTAGAGCGTCAAAAAAACAACCATTGGCGCGATATGTACCCGGTATACCACAGCATACCCCATTGCTGCGCCAGCCCCTACCATCCGCCAGAATTGGGGATGTTTGTATTCCCCGGTCTCCAGATTGTAGGCCAACAGCATGACGGCGACCATCATGAAAAACATCATGGGACCATCTGATAGCCCATTCAGCCAGCCAATTTTAGGCACCGCGGAACTACGTACGGTTACAGCATCAAAGTGCCAGAAGAACCCAACGTAAAACAGCAGGGGCAGGATGGCCCAAATACCCGCCGACCACCATACAACCCGATCATCTTGAATGATTCGTTTTGCCATATAGCCAACTACCAATACCGACAACCCACCTAACAAGAAGCCATTCAAGATCACCAGGGGAGCAACGATATCAAAGTAGTTGTAGGGGTTAAGAATCAGAATCAGGGGGATCATAGGTAATGCTGCCCCGATCCCGATCAGGACAGGGCGGGGTTCTCCTGCAATAATCGATTGGGCCAGGCCGAATGAAATTTCCTGGTCACCCCCATGATGCAGAAACCAGCGCCAACGCAGTTCAAGCGGGAGGACATTTAACATAAACAGCAGGACTAACACTACCCGGACGAGGACTAAACCGATCAGCCCGCGCTGGATATGATCCATTGCTTCCCATTTCTGGCGAATGGTCGTCAGGAAAGATCGGCTGGTGGATGTCTGGGTGTCTGCCATGTAATCCTCAAAATCGCTGATAAATTTCAATAAGCTTTCTGGCTTGCTCCAACCAGTCATAATGCTGGTGAACACGCTGTCGGGCATTCTGACCCATCCTGACTCTCAGCGAATCGTCCAACAAGAGGTCAGCGATCCGCCCGGCCAACATGTCCAGATCATATGGGTTGACAATATACCCCGTCTCATCATCGGCCACTGCTTCCCGTGTTCCTCCGAAGCAAGTTCCCACCACCGGTGTTCCGGCAGCCTGAGCCTCCAGGTTGATCGTTGGGAAGTTGTCAAAATAAACCGACGGCGTCACACATACGTCAGCCGTGCCAAAAGCCGCTGCCAGCGCACGACCGGTTAGCCAGCCAGCAAAACGAATATATTGCCCTATTCCCAGTGATTCTGCAATACCCAGCATCCCCTCGCCGTACCCACCGGGTCGCGCCAGAACCAACAGCATCGCATCAGGCACTTTCTCAACGATCAACGGCATGGCCCGCAAAATCTGTTCCCCACCTTTTGCCCGGTTAATCCGCCCCGCAAACAAAACCACCCGCCGCCCTTCTAGCCCCTGCTCCACCCGGAACGCATTTTGCTCCGCCTCCGTTGACGCAAACCGTTCTGCTTCCACCCCGTTGGCTAACGCGATCATAGCAGGTGCACTGACCTGGTTAGCTTCCAGCACTTTTAATAGTTCCGCACTGGGTGAGATAATCGCATTGACGTTGCGCCGGATGATCTGCCGGATAATCGCATTCCGTGGAGGGAAATACCGGAACCGCTGTTTTCGGACTTGTGTCCAGGGATCAACCCGGTAATCCATCGACTCAGGGATACCTCGCCAGCCGGGATCAATAAAGCTGTCAAATTTCTGATAGGTGACCGTCATCGTATCGTGAACGGTCAAGAAGACAGGCAGCCCACGTTTCCGGGCTAAGGTCAGGCTGTGATAGGTCAGATAGGTATGGACATTGTGAGCATGAACCACGTCCGGCTGGACACGGTCAAGGTACTGATTCACCTGCCGGGTGGCGACAGGATTGACCAGGCTCAGGTAAGCATGCCACCGCAGCGGATAGGCAATTTTCAGGCGGTGGACATGTATCCCCTCAACATCCAGATCGGCAGGTGAGGAGTCATCGCGGCGGGCGCTCAGCACCTGGACATCGTGTCCCAATTGTTGCAAGGCACGGCATTGGATAAAGGCAGCCTGCCCTGCCCCACCGAGATTATCCGGCGGGAAGTGATCGGTCATTACCAGTATTTTCATCATTTTTATCGGCCCAGCAGCCGTTTCCGAATCGGGCGACCAATCTTGACCGCCCAGGCCCATAACCACCGCCGAACTTTCTTCAGACCCAATGGTCTATCCAGGGTGGATTCCATCTCGCTGAGGTATTGCCCGAAGATCACATCAGGGTTGAAGCGATCCACCATCCGTTGGCGGGCACAGGCCGCATACTGATCCCGGTCAGCAAGCAGTTTTTCTAATTGAGGCTGGAAAGTTTCCACCGTAATCGGCAGCCCACATGCGCCGACTAGTTCCGGGGTGGCTCCACTCTCGATGTACAGCACCGGCAGCCCGGAAGCCATCCCTTCTAAGACAACGTTTGGACAGGCTTCATTCCGCTGAAACGCCAGAAACACATCACAGGATCGCAGGACAGCAGGTAAATCATCTTGAGCCAGTAGCCCGGCCACCTGTACATTGGGCAGATCAGGCGGATCTTCATACTGGCCGATCAGCACAAAGGTCAGACTGGGGTGATCTTGGGCCAGCGTATACACATCGCCCCAACCTTTCATCGGGTTAGTGCTGAACGTGACATACACCAGCCGCACCCCATCACCGGGTAAGTCCATCCGATCCCCGTCCGGTGAAAAGCGCTCAACATCCACCGGGTTATGAATCACCGGGCCATCACCCACAATCACCGGAAATTTCTCCCTGGTGCTGTGACGGCAGTAGGCGCTCTGAAAGATCGTCAGATCGGCGAACTGATTCACCCGCGATTGTTTCCGATCCCCTTTTGATCCCCGTCCATAATCCTGTGAAGACCCATCCACCCGGTGAACAATCCGCACATTGGGATTCTGGCGGATCGCCTCCAGAACATCATCATAGCTTACCTGCCAGCTGTTGGTAAGCAGTATGTCATATCGGTCGGTGATATTTTTGGTGACCGTGTGTCCCCGCGATTCCAGGAATCGCTCTAGCTCCCGGAGCACGTAAAATCCGCCGCCAGCCGCCCGGAACGGTATTGGGCTACAGATGCGCATGCTTTTCCCCTACCGAAGCTTGAATCAGGTAACCGGTGCTGAAATCTTTTAGATGTGGGATTTGCTGAGCAAACGGGTCATCCAGCCAACGCAGCAGCATAATCGGCAGCCACGCCAGCGCCGCCAGAATCAGGCGCAACGACTTTCTGCGTACAATTAAATACAGCACAAACTTAATTGTATTGGCCACCACCATCAAGGCCGCACCTTGCGATTGTAAATCATCAAGGCAGAAGCCTTCACTTTCGAATAACTGGCGCAACCCGTAGGCCGTCAGTCGCCACCGGTCTGATGGATGATCGGCCCGGTGCATAAACGGAATTGACAGCAGCAGCACCCCGTGAGTATTATTCAACACCCGGCGAAATTCGCTTAATGCCCGATTTAAATCCGGGACATATTCAAGTACCTCCAGGCACAGAATCACGTCAAAGCTGTCTGAAGGAAATGGCAGCGATTGGATATCCCCGCTGACATGAGGTTGTTGGCTTTGAGCCAGATCATAGGTTACCCACCTGGTGGTATCATCGACCGGCAGATCCACTCGGCTGCGACGACCTTGCTGCCCCGCTCCGATTTCCAATACCCGGCCTGTGATCAGCCAGGTTTTATTTTTCAGCCCGCTATCAAGCAGCCGCCGCCTTTCCGAATAGGCCACCCAGCGATCTAATGCCCGCCAGGGCATCCGGCGGTAAAGTGACAGAAGCAGTTGTTTAATCTTCATGGATCACACCAGATCGCGCACAAAGCAAAACTGCCGGTCCGTATAGGCATCAAGCTGTTTTTCCAACCAGCCCAATCCATCTAACACTATTTCACGATCATGAAAGGCCAGCACATCTTGATTGCCGATAACCTGTAACTGCTCATGGGAGCGTGGAGGCGTATCACAGGAGACTATCCGCAGCCCATAGCGGGCTGCAATCGCTAAAGTATCGTCAGTAAACACATTGCCTGGTGGCACGAGCGTCACCACCTCGACGTCGAAAGTTTCTTGTAAAATATTTTGCGACCGCCGGATATGATCCTCTTGAGTATCCACCGGGACATGTTCCCAGAATTCCCGGTGAGATTTCCGGTTGTTGTGCCGCCATGCCGGTCGGAAAGCGTGACCCGTCAGCACACAGTGTGTCAGCCCATGATTTGCTATCTCGATGAGACCGGATTGAACACCCTCGCGAAGCACCGCAGCCTGAGCCGGAAACCGTTCAGGATAGGGCGTTAAACTTCCATTCCAATTCACCCAGGCGGCAGTTATCCCCACCGTGAGCTTTGCTTCGTGCCGCTCCAATATATTCAGAATGCTTCCAATCTCTTTGGGCTTTAATTCACGATACGGCCCCCACCCCCTGAAGGCAGGCAGCGCTTTGAGGAAGAGAACATCCCCGGAAACCTGCACCGGGCCAACCGTCAGATCACGCTTGGCGTACATTTCATATTGCTTGGACGACGCACCAACATCATCCATCCGTAAGGCCAGTCGATCACTCAACTTAACAGGTGCTCCTCCGCATAAGCGACCCACTGCTCCGGGTAGGTTTTGCCAGGTTTGTCATAGCGGCCAGCCGCTTTTTCGGTGCCCCGACCGAGATGCATAAAGTAGATATCCCCCGCATCGTCAAAGCTTCGGTCGGCATGAATCTGCCGGAGTAGGTTATCTTCCGGGATATCGTCCACACTCTCCGGCATGTTAAAGGTGTTGCGGCTGGCATAGTAGCTGTACCCCGCTTCGACCAGTTTATGTGACGGCAGTTCCGCCGCATCCCAATCCGGCATGTTAGGCAGAAAGTGAGCGCCTAATTCCTGACTCAACCGGAAATCGACCAGATACCCCGATGCACTCATCGATGTTATTTGTTTCGGGCTGTCATGTTCAGCCACCGCCGCGCCGCGCACCTGATCGTTAAACTTCGACAGCAAGAAGGCCAGCCATCCTTTTTTGCAAATCAAGATATCGTTGTGAAAGATGCCGAAGTAAGCACAGTCTTCCTCAATTACTTCTGCGGCTAACTGGAGCGCCAGCCCATTCGCATAGCTCCGATCCATCACCTGCTGGCGAGGGCGTATCAGCCCACCGACTAGGCTGCGCAGCCCCGAAGCTTTCCGGGGCGGGAGCGGTTCGGTCTGATTCAAGATCACGTTGATATGCGGTTCTTCGTACAGCCATGTTGAGAATTCCTCCGGCGAATTGTTATCAACCACCCACACCTCGTGTGGGATAGTCGTAAACCGGTGAATGCTCCGAACGGCGACTCGAGTCATATCCATCGCTTGTTGGCTGAGGTGATGCCCTACAATAACCAGCCGGGGAGCATCCGGCGGGCAAACCGTTTTCCGTTGAACCTGGAGACGGTAGTTTCGCTCATCGATTTTCAGGCGGAGATTTTCAATCATGGACGTGTTTTCCCCCGGCCAATTCAGCGATCATCTCGGCCATTGATGGTACGCTCAGCCCCGTATCCGCAAACCGGCGGCTGTCCAGGCTCCGATCAATCATTGGCTCGTCAACCGGTTTAATCTCCACGTCATCTTTCCCGAAGGTTTCTTTTAACTTGAGCAGGAGGTGATACTTATCGATAGATTCCCCGCCGACATGCCACAGCCCGGTCAGATCAGGGCGGAGTGCTACCTCCAGCAGCAACCGCGCCAATGCCGGAGCACCCAGTCCTGACCAGATCGCCTGCCGGTAACCGTTTATCTCTCCTTTTTGAGACAGGAACCATTCCAGCAGCCCGTACTTCGTATCGAGTTCCCGCCCGACAAACGAGGTACGCAGCGTAATGTGAGGCGCGCTGCTGACCTCGCCCAACAATTTACTGCGCCCATACACATCAGGCGGATCGGGTAGATCATCTTCGCTGTAGTTACCCTTGCTCCCGGCGAAGACACAGTCGGTGCTGATATGAACCAGCCTTGAACCATGACCCGCACAGATCCGGGCCAACCGGTGAGGGGCCAGGCTGTTAACAAAGATCGCCTCTTCTGGATTGGCCTGGATATGCTTGGTGATCCCCGCACAGTTGATCACTGCTTGAGGGGAAAAGGTCCCAACGATCTCCTCAAACCCCGGTTCATCCCGGACATCATATGCTGTAGCAGACGGTCGATACCCGGATGGCAGGCTGCCGAGGCGATTTTCGCGCACAGTAGCTTTCACCTCGAAGCGCGAATCACTTAGCGCCTCGCCCCAGACATGATGGCCTAGCAGTCCATTTCCTCCAAGCACCAACAATCGCACAGTCATTAATCTAACCACCCTGTTTCGCGCAGTACATCAGCGATCTGATCCGAGTCGAGCAGCCGTGTTTCATTGGAGCTATATTCCACGAAAGGTACTTTCTTGCCGTCGTTATAGGCTGCATAGGTTGATTTGATCTCGATCTGGGGTAGGATCACGAAGATATGCTCATCATGCCCGTAGTAAGTGCGATGCGCTTCGGCCTCACTCACCAGAATCTCGTGAATCTTCTCACCGGGCCGTACACCGATATTCTTGATGCCAAGTCCCTTGCCGGGGGCCATCGTATCCAGCATCGTTTGTGCCAGCTCAGGGATACGCACCGATGGCGCACCCCGGACAAACGTCTCGCCGCCGACCGCATAATTGATCGCATAGATCACCAGGTCGATAGCTTCTTCAAGGGTGATAAAGAAGCGTGTCATGTCGGGATCGGTGATAGTCAGGTCCCGCCCCTGATCGATCAGATTCTTGAACAGGGGAATCACCGAGCCGCGAGAACCAACCACGTTTCCATAACGCACACAGCTAAACCGGGTCTTCGGCGAATTAGCGGCAGCGACCGTAAAGAGTTTTTCTTGCAGGGCTTTGGTCATCCCCATCGCATTGACCGGCTTGACCGCCTTATCGGTGCTGATTGCAACCACTGCCTCAACTTCATGATTGAGCGCTGCATCGATTACATTCTGTGCGCCGTTGACATTGGTCTTAATCGCCTCCAGAACGTTATATTCGCATGACGGCACTTGTTTGAGCGCAGCCGCATGAAAAACATAATCGATGCCTTGCATTGCCGTATCAATCGAATGGGGGTCGCGGATATCGCCTAATACAAAACGAACCTTGCCAAAGCTGGGGAAATGCTCCAGCATTCCAAGCTCCTGGCTCATGCGATGTTGTTTATCTTCATCCCGGTTAAGGATGCGAATTTCTGCGAGGTCGTCGTCTTTAAGCAGCCGGTTAACGATGTGATGGCCGAACGAACCGGTTCCGCCCGTTACTAAAATGTGTTTACCTTTGAACATCCAGATTGTCTCCACGTTGATATAGATAACGGCTAGCAAGTTTATCCAAAATAGGCTGACTTCGCCTATTTTCTCGAATCAGCAGACAGCATAGAAGGGTAAGCACGGCACGCCGCGTCCCTGTGTATCAGGTTTTTGTTGATGTTTGGGATTTCAAGAGCTGGCGGGCAGCAAACTTCCAAACGCGGGGATGCACCGGGCAGGCCATCAGCGCATAAGTCCACATCGGCCAGGCATATCGGGCCGATGGCCCACCCCACCAGAGGAGCCGCTCCGCCCAGTTGACCATATTATTAGCCCGTTCGACCTGCCGGGAGATCGGGTCCATCCGGCGGTAGCGGCGGTCAATGGCCTGGGCTGCCTGATCGACATCGGTTTGTTCGCTGCCACACTGGGCACGTTCGGCAGCCAATTGGCGGGCTAACCGGGCATAAGCGGCCTGTTCCGTATTGCGGGAAACACTTGCCATCCTCGCACTAAAACGCATCCGGTACAGCACCTCTGGCAAATTAGCAGCCCGATACTTTTCGGCCATGCGCAGCCACAGGTCGTAATCCTGGGCCAGCCGGAACGTCTCACGGTAAGCATCAATCTGATCCAGCGCCTCGCGCCGGAACATCACCGACCCGTGACCAAAACTGTTTTTATTTTCAAGTCGTTTCACAATTGACGGGTAGTCGGTCGGATACTCGAAGCGGCGCACCACCTCCCCTTCGCGATCCACCCATTCTATTTGAGTTCCTACCAGCGCCACACTGGGGTGATCGTTCAGGTAAGCGACCTGCTTCTCGAACCGTTCCGGCGCGGATATATCCTCGGCATCGTGTCGGGCGATGTATTGCCCGCGTGCCATCCCCAGCGCCATATTGAGTGATGCGGTCTGCCCTCGATTGGTCAGGTTACGATGCACCCGCAGGCGCTTTAAGTTGCACTGTGAGAGATGCGCCCAAGTTTTATCCGTTGAAGCATCATCAATGATAATTAGCTCGAAGTTGGTGAAGGTCTGATGTTGCAGGCTGTCAAGGGTTTTGAGCAGGCCATCGCCGCCGTTATATACGGCCATCACGACGCTGACAGCAGGTACGTCAGACAAGACCCGACTCCTTATAGATGCTGACTTCCCGCGCCACTACCTTCTCTAACGAGAAATGTTCAACTGCATATTCGCGGGCCGCCCGCCCGATCTGTGATCGTAGGCTCGAATCCCGCAGGAGTGTTTGCAGCCCTTCTCTTAATGAGGCAACCGACGTATCCTCGCACAGCCAGCCGGTTCGCAGATGTTTGATCAGTGATTCGCTGCCATGCACTTTTGTTGCAACCACCGGGACGCCCGCCGTCATCGCTTCAATCAGGGATTTAGGCAATCCCTCATACAGCGAAGGCAGGACAAATACCTCGCCTTCCGCCAGGTAACGCGGCAGATTAACGTGCGGAACCCAGTCAATGATCTCAATCGGGACGTTCTTTTCTTTAGCCAGGACTAGCAGTTGTTCTTTCTGTGACCCGGTTCCGATCAGGCGTAATCTGGCCCCTTTGATGCCGGATACTGCCTCAACCAGGGCCAGCAGATTCTTTTGTGGTTCCAACCGCCCCACGAAGCAAATTAGACCCGGTTCACAGGCTACATCTTCTTTGGGCGCAAACAGGTCAGGATCAACGAAGTTAGGGATAACCTTCACCTTATCTGATGGGAGGGCATACCAGCGCCGGGCGTATTGAGCATCTTCGTTGGTGGGGAGAAAAATATGCCTGGCCTGGTGAAACAGGGCCAACTCACGCCGCCACAGGCCAAACCGCATCCGGTTTGACACTGGCCGGTTAGAAACAAACCGCGATAGCAGATACCCGCAGCGAACTACCGCACTAGCGCCGCTGGTCAAAGAGGCCCTGATAGCAGCCTGTGCCCCTTTTATCTGGTTGCTCTTGACAATAGCAGTTTCCCGAAGCTGATCTTTGTAGATATCCGAGGCGCGGCGTGCAAAAGTTTCGGGAGGGATTCGGTCCGGGTTATTCAGAATGCGTATGTCACTAAAATTTTCGGCCAGCTTGAGGTCTTCCTCACCGCCATATGTCATAAATGTGACGGGGCCGATCTCTCTGGATAGCCGCCGGTAATAGGCAATCTCTCGCTCTAGATAGCCTCCCGCTTGCCAATCGGCTAGCGATACGCCTAGCGTGAAAAAGAGTGCCAAACCGCGCCGTTCTTTGCTCACAATTGACCCTCCGGGGAAGTAGTTGCCCAGATTTCCCCCCAAATAACCTGTAATTCAACGATCTCTAAGCCTGCCTGCTCAATAGAGCGAGGCCGTAATAGACGTATACTGCCTGTTTCATTCAACAGATGCATTAAAGTCTAAAATGTAAAATTGTACAACAGGCGAGCATATTTATCTGCGATCAGCGACCAATCGTAGGCCAGGATTGTTTTCCGCGCATTATCGCCCACCTGATTTCTAAGCTCATTATCACAGAGCAGTTGTTCGGTACTAACAGCTAACCCTTCCACATCATCTACCTTAGCCAGCATACCATTGTGCCCATGTTTTATCGCATCCTTAGGAATACCCATCTGCGTCGAAACTACTGGCAGATTACTTGCCATTGCTTCCAGCATCGCCATTGGCCCACCCTCATCACGCGAAGTGATCAAGTATAAGTCAAGAGCATGATAATAGGGTGCTAGATGTTCTGGCTTATTTAACACATCATGGCGATAAGAAATACCAGCTTGCTCCAGTCGTGAGATGAGATACCCTCTGGCCGGGCTGGTCAGCAGGACATAAATTGGATAATGTGCGGCTAACCGTTCAACAACATCAGCAAACACATCCGGCCCCTTGATCCACTTCATTTCCCGGTTGTTGTTATCCCAACCAGGGCTATCTTTCTGAAATGAACCAATGCAAATTGCTTCCTCCGGTATACCAAGCTGTGTACGCACCCTATGCCGTTCAGATTCTTCTGGCGGATGAAATAACGTAGTATCTACCCCCAAAGGTATGTGGACGATTTTGTGATGATCTATCCCTTGCCCTATCAAGAAATCTTGTGCAGTTGATGTCCAAACGTGAATCCGATCCGCGTATTCCGCTCCTTCTGACAGATTTGCAATGTGATGCTGGATATTTGGATCAGGGTTATCCGGTAGGCCATGAGTCCAGGTAAATACAATATTATTGGAGGGATGGACCGATAGAAAGGGCTTTCTCTTCAGGTAGACCGGTGTCGAGGCAAAATGCAGTGTCGTGTGGCGATAACCACGATGCTCACGATTCATATGCATCAAATACCGGTCGCTCAGGTGAGATGAGATCTGATAGCCAATTTCGTCGATTACCCAACCGGTTCCCTCCGTCAAATATACGACCGAAGGCTGTTTACTCAAACCGGCTCTCATGGAGAAAGATACAGCACCGGCAATCCCTTGTAACCGCCGCGCACGTCGCACCAATCCATCTCTAACACGATGAGAAAAAGACAGCATCTACTCCTGATCCTTGAGCTTCATTGTTTTTAGCATGTTGTCCATCGAAACGTCAATGCTATAACGTTCCCTGGCGGCTTTTTGCCCCGTTCTACCGATAGCCCGCCGTTCGTCATTATGCTTGAGGTAATAGCCAATTTGATCGCATAGTTCGTCATAGTCATCCCACAACACGATTTCGCGCCGGTCTTCGAACTGCCGTGCAATCTCAGGATGGCGTTCAACCATATAACAGGCCCCGGAGCCAATAGTCAGATAAGTCCGTGCTCGGATAAAGAAATCATCCTCATAGAAAATAGTTTGTTCCGGTATCATGTTGATCTGATCATGATTCGAGACTCGATCCGACCCCAGCACAATCCGGGCCTGGTTGAGGATTCGATTCAAATGGTGGGGGTTGGTCGCTGTGCCCAGATGAATCACCCCCTCAATCTGAGGAGGGCGGTAGCTCAACAATGCCACCTGGAAATGCTTTGCTACCTGTGCGATCATTTCCTGGCGGCTGGCGTTCATTGGATAATAAATGTCACCTACAAACAGCACATCGTATTTTTTCTCAACGTTATCCAGTGGCTTGAACCAGCGTGAATCATAACCTAAAAACGAATGTTGAGCATTGATGCCCAGCTTCTGTAGGGACTCTACATGAGGGCGGTGTGAAACAAAATACCAGGAATACCGTCGCAAAGCTTCGATAGCAGCGGCCTGTGTTGGCGCGCCGCCAATATAAAAAGAATCCAGCCCGGCAGTTGTCGAAGCAATCTGGATTCCTTGATCGGCCAGGTGATGAATCTCCTGAGGGCTTAAGGGGCTGTCATAAGCCAATAGAACTTCGGGCCGATTCTTTTCAACGAACTGGTATAACTTGACTTTCGCCGCTTCGCTGGCCGGGTCTTCCCGTGGACGTTCATCCCGCGAAAAACTCACATAACCCACACCCCGGTAATGGGCTTTAATATAAGAGAGAATCGCCGGTAGAAAATGATCACTGGTGGCCTTCGCCTTAAAAACCACCGAAAAGTTACGTTGGAGCGCAGATTTCTGTCGCCAGAAATGGAGATCAAACCAACTCTGTTCAAGTCGATGGTAGCTTAATTCAGTTTGAAGGCTGCGCCGTGTGCGCGAGCGCCATTGGCTTAAGCGCCGCCAGATTGAACGTAATAGACCAACTCGTTCACTCATTAGTTGCTATGCCTTTTTCGAACACTAACAGGTAACCCTGAAACAACAATATCTTTCTGTTTTTCAAGGCGGATGAATCCGACTTTCGTGCCATTTTGAAGGAAATCTTTTCCTCAAAACATGGTGCTTCGTAGGGGATTATGCCTTATGGCCTTGCTATCGTCTACTTTTTCGTCCCATTGACGATCTTCCTTTTTCCATAGCCATCATCACGGGAGAAAAGGAGGAGTATCACTATTCACCTAAACGACTTTTATGCTATGCTGAGGGATATATTCCACAAATATCGACCTAAAGGAGATAAATTCGTGAGTGCTGTTATTTTGGACGGCAAAGCGGTCGCTAAGCGGGTGCAAGGAGAAATTGCCGATGCCGTCGTCAAAATGAAGGAAGATCATGGTGTTACTCCCGGTCTGGCGGCGGTTCTGATTGGTGAGAATCCGGCTTCCCAAATGTACGTCAAGATGAAACGTAATCGCTGCGCCGAAGTTGGCTTTGAATCATTCCTTCTCCAGCATCCTGGCGACATCACCCAGGAAGAGCTTGAACAGCTTATTGCGGACCTGAATGCGGATCCAAAAGTGCATGGCATCCTGGTTCAACTTCCACTCCCCGATCACCTGGATGAAGAGAAAGCGCTGCATGCCATCGACCTGGAGAAAGACGTTGACGGTTTCCACCCGGTAAATATTGGTCGCCTTGCCATGAAAGGCCGTGATCCCTTATTTATCCCTGCCACGCCCTATGGCTGTATGGTTCTGCTTGAAGAAGCAGAAAGGCTGGTTGACGGATTCTCTATTTCAGGTTCAAACGCAGCGGTATTGGGTCGCAGCAATATTGTCGGTATGCCGATGGCATTACTGCTTACCCACGCCAACGCGACGGTCACCATTGTCCACAGCCGCACGAAGGACATTCCTTCCATCGTTAAGGAAAGCGATATCGTAATCGGCGCGATGGGCTACAAGCCGGAGTTTATTGAAGGCTCATGGTTCAAAGAAGGGGCGGTTGCCATTGACGTAGCAACCATGAAAGTCGATGATCCTTCCGCCAAGAAGGGCTATGCCTGGAAAGGTGACTTCGAATTTGAAGCAGCAAAAGAGCGGGTAGCCGCCATCACGCCGGTCCCCGGTGGCGTTGGCCCCATGACCATCGCCATGCTGCTCAAGAACACCCTCCGCGCTGCCGAAATTGCTATCGAGAAAGCATAGCTGGTAAGGTTGAAATGGGCGACCATCAAAACGGTGGTCGCCTTTATTTTAAGTACCTGCGAATTGCTCCACCTGTATTATCTATGATAAAATGATAGAAATTAATTATCCAGGTATGAGGTTTGGTTCCCTTCTTTAAGGATATTTTTATTTTTTTCTTTATAAATCCTGAGCCATTCATACCTGTTTTGCACCATTTTCCTCAAGAGGAAGTGGTGGGATGTGCTTGTGGCTTATTCAGCAATTCCCGACAAAGAGCCTGAATCACCAGACCAGGAAGAAAAGGATCGGCGTAGTTATCTGCTAATCATCTTGTTGCTGGTATTGCTGATGTTCATTTGCTGCGTGGCCTCCACCTCGTGGTTAGCGACTTTCAATGTCATCCCAAACCGGATTGCCCAGAGTGGTTTATCACAACTGGAAGCGGACTACCAACGCTGGAATATACTGGCCCGTGGCGGCAATATTCAGGTTGATCCGCTGCGGCTGGCGACAGCCGTTTGGGAAGAGAAAGCTACGGCAACAGCTATTGTCTTTGGTACAAATTTCCCGGAACTGGCTCAACAAACAGCAGCCGCTCAACCCACCATCACCCCTACCCCGACCAGATCTTCTGTCGCTGAGGTGACCGATGTTCCGGTTGTTGTCAATACGGCGACTCCTTCGCCAACCAGCGCCCCCGTCCTGACCAATACCCCGGTAGTGATCAGCACCCCCACGCCAACGGCAACCAGTGGCCCCGCCGCCAACGCTGACCTGGCATTAAGCATGACCGATGTCCCTGACCCGGTCACCGCCGGACAGAACATCACCCACATTTTGGTCGTCACCAATAATGGGCCGGAGACCTCCTTGGGCAGCGTCGTAACTGAAACGCTCCCCGGCGGAGTGACCTTTGTCTCGGCGACCCCTTCACAGGGCAGTTGCAGCCAGGCTGGCGGAACTGTCACCTGCAATATCGGTTCATTAAGTTACACAGCCAGCGCCACCATTAATATTGTGTTTACCACCACCGCTGCCGGTACGGTGACCGGTACGGCAAATGTGACCGCCACTACCGCTGACCCGGATAACACCAATAACAACGCTTCGGCTTCGACCACCGTCAACGCGGTGCCAACGGGAGCCGACCTGACCATTTCCAAGAGCGATGCGCCCGACCCGGTAGTTGCTGGTAACGACGTAACTTACAGCCTGACAGTAGCCAATGGTGGGCCAAACACAGCTACCGGCGTAGTGCTGACCGACACGCTTCCCGGCGGAGTGACCTTTGTCTCCGCGACTCCTTCGCAGGGTAGTTGCAGTCAGGCTGGTGGGACTGTTACCTGTAACCTGGGTGATATACCAAACGGCTCCAGTGCATCGGCCAGCATCGTGATCACCACCACGGCAGCAGGCACGATCACGAATACGGCCAGTGTTGGCGCGGCAACCAGCGATCCGAACACCGGCAATAACAGCGCATCGGCAGCTACCCAGGTTGATCCGGTTCCCTTGAGCGCCGATTTATCAGTCTCGAAGGCTGACACGGCTGATCCAATAGTGTTGGGCAGCAATGCGATCTACAACATCACTGTTAACAATGCTGGCCCGGATGATGCCTCCGGCGTGGTCTTAACCGATACGCTGCCCGCTGGGACAACATTTCTCTTCGCGTCATTTGGCTGCACCTATAATGCCGGACCGCACACCGTTACCTGTAATCTGGGAAATATCGTATCCGGTGGATCAAGTAACGTCATCGTCACGGTCACCCCAGGTTCCTCTGGCACGATCACCAATACAGTCAGTATCACGTCCGGGACAGCCGACCCGAATGCCGGTAACAACACCGCCTCCGAAACCACAACGGTCAATCCGCCGCAGGCTGACTTGTCCCTGGCTAAACTTGACAACCCCGATCCGATTACGGTCGGCTCGACCTTGACCTACACCATTATCATATCTAACAATGGTCCGGACACCGCTACCGGAGTCTCCCTGACCGATACCCTCCCGGCAGACGTAAACTACCAATCGGCCTCCGCTGGTTGTACTTATAACGCCGGGCCGCACACCGTTACCTGCAATGTGGGCACTATTAACAACGGTGGCAGCAACAATGTCGTCATCACTGTTATTCCCACTGTCGCCGGTAACATCACTAATTCGGCTTCCGTTACCGCCACGACCACCGATCCGAATGCCGGTAACGATACGGCCTCCGCAGCAACAACGGTCGATCCGTTGCAAGCTGATCTATTGGTCACCAAGAGCGATAACCTCGACCCGATTACCATTGGCGACACGCTGACTTATACCATCACAGTGACCAATAACGGCCCGGACACTGCCACCGGAGTCTCCCTGACTGACACCCTCCCGGCAGGTGTCAACTACCAGTCATCCTCCGCAATCTGCACTTACAACGCCGGGCCGCATACCGTCACCTGTCCACTGGGTGTTATTTTAAGTGGTAGCAGCTACAACGTGATGATCACCGTTGTGCCGACCGTGATCGGCAGCATTGCCAATACGGCTTCCGTCACCTCCGCAATCGCCGATCCGGATGCAACCAATAATTCAGTGACCGAAAACACGCTTGTGCAGAATTACCAGGCGGATGTAGAGGTTGTCTCGTTGCTCAATGGGGATCTGCTCCTCTGGCCGAATGGCTCTACAACCTGGACGGCTGTTATTACCAATAATGGTCCAGACCCCACAACTGGGGTAGCCATTGCACAATCCATCACCCCGGCGGCTGCGTTAGACAGCCAGAGTTGGACCTGTATACCTGCTGGCGGAGCCAGTTGTACAACCGCCTCTGGAACCGGCCCCATTGACCAGAATGTTGATCTGCCGGTTGGCAGCACGGTGACATTCTCCGTCAACATCAATATCAGCATCCTTGCCGGTGGAGATGCCGGGCCGCCACACTCCTTTACCTATCAGGTGACGGCCTCCGGCGGCACAGCAACCGATCCGGATCCCAGTAATAACACCCTTTCTGACATCGATGGATATCATACTGTATCCCTGGTCCTCGACTGGAGCGGCAGCACCGCCGATATGGATATAGCCATCGTCGATCCGGGTGGCTATTCCATCAATTATGGATCCTATGTTTCCCCGGCAGTATCCCCGACCGGTGGGAGTCTATCGGGTGATACCAATCGCCTTTGCATGACACCATTAGATCCGGCTCAGGAGAGCGTAGATTATCCGAATGGCGGGCCAACCGGGACATACACTATCCAGATTCGCTATTACCAGACCTGCACCTGGACCGGCCCGGTTAATTGGAGCCTGTCTCTTGTCGTTGATGGGGTTCCAACCGTCCTGCAAAGCGGGACGATCAATACCCAACCTGTGGGCATCACCATAATCTGGACCGGTCCTGTAACGGTTCCCTGAAAAATACCACCTGTCGTTATCAAGGAGCAGATGCTTACCGTCTGCTCCTTGTTTTGTAACGGCGATTGCCTGTAGAATAGAATTGCTTTCTGTTCAGGAGAAACAAATATGTCAAACGCTACAGCCTACAAAGTGTCAACGGTACGGCGGAAATTCCCCGCTTTGCGCCAGCAGGTGAAGGGCATCCAACCGGTGTACTTTGACAATCCCGGTGGAACACAGGTTCCCAAACAGGTAATCGATGCTATTAAAGATTATTTGATTAAAGCCAACTGCAACCGGGGCGGAGCCTTCCACACCAGCCAATTAACCGATGAGATAATCGAAAATGCGCGGGTGGCGATGGCCGACCTTCTCAACGCAGAATTGAATGAGGAGATCGTTTTCGGCCCGAACATGACCTCCCTTACCTTTCAGATCAGCCGGGCGATAGGGCGCACCTTGAGCAAGGGCGACGAGGTGATCGTCACCCACATGGATCACGATGCCAACATTTCCCCCTGGCTGCTGATGGCCCGTGACCACGATCTGACCGTCAAGTGGGTGGAATTCAACCCTGATACCGGCCTCCTCGATCTGGCACAGATGGAGAGTTTGATCACCGAAAAGACAAAGTTAGTTGCCTGTGTATACGCTTCTAACGCGCTCGGCACGATCAACGACATTGCCAGAGTAACCGGGCTGGCGCATGCGGTCGGCGCACTGGCTTACATTGATGCGGTGCAATACGCTCCCCACGGCCCGATTGATGTCCAGGCGCTTGATTGTGATTTCCTGGTTTGTTCGGCCTATAAATTCTTTGGGCCGCACGTCGGCATCCTGTATGGGAAGCACGAGCATCTCGAAAGCCTGCCCGCTTACAAAGTACGCCCGGCCCATGACGAGGTCCCTGACCGGTGGGAAACTGGCACGCAAAATCACGAGGGGATCGCAGGCGTTGCGGCAGCCGTCGAACACCTGAATTGGATCGGCGAAACATTTGGGGAGCCATATAAACCCCTGGTGAAGGGCTACCGGGGGCGGCGGCGCACCCTCAAGCTGGGGTTCCAGGCTGTCAAACATTATGAGCAGTCGTTGAGCCGACAGCTCATCGAAGGGCTCTCGTCCATCCGTGGTGTGACCATCAAAGGGATCACCGACCCGGATCAACTGGATAACCGGGTTCCAACCGTGATCTTTAATGTGGAGGGGAAATCGCCCCAACTGGTCGCTGAGGAATTAGGCAAGACCGGCATCTATGTCTGGGATGGCAATTATTACGCCCTGGCTGTGATGGAACTACTCGGAGTCGAAGAAACCGGTGGCATGGTGCGGGTCGGGGCAGCACATTACAACACATCTCAGGAAGTTGACCGTTTCCTGAGCGAAGTCGAACGTATCGCCGGTCATTGAAAAAATTTGTAGGGGTGCACTATGCTGTGCCCTGATCGATCAATCAACCTACCGGCACGAAGTTAACGGTCATCAGGTTAAGATCACAGCTGGGAATGGCCTGAACGATCACCGCATCGCTCAAAATGGTCGTGGCCTGAATATCATACAACTGAACCAGGTAAGTCAACTCGCTGGTTCCGTTTATGACATCAACCGCATAATTGCCGTTCGCATCACTGATTACGACCTGTGACCAGGAGCCATCCTCTGCCCAGATACGCAAAACAATATCCTTGACACCCATCCCTGATTCGTCGCGTATCGTCCCTTTGATGGTGGTCTGGTCGCAGCCTGTCGGGTGTTTACTGTAGTCTACCGCCTGATTCTCAAGCACATAGCGCAGATCAAGGATT
>JBNKDD010000022.1:0-35040 GCA_050288085.1 Anaerolineae bacterium | reverse complement strand
AATAACATGGGACTCCAGGCGGACTGTGCAAAGATTCTTGGCATTGTCGGTTCGAATTTTGCGGAGCAAATTGTACCCGCCCTTGCCAAAGTTGTTAAAGAAGGTGCATTCATATTTGTAATGCACACAATGGTATCTGTAATGTTATCGATTGTTTTTGGTAAGGAACCAGCTCCTAAAAGGTTATTGGCAAAGCGACTAACACGCTTACAGAAAATAGCGATCTCAGCCATCGCCGAAAGCAAATACGACTGGTCCCATGATGGGAATATGAGTAATATCCTCCGGCAATTTAATCTTCCCACATCGCGTGCGGCGTTGGGAAAATTACAAAAGTGAAGCCCGTCCCCTACGTTGTTGATTCATAGTTACTAAGGTGAATAAATGTCATTTCAACCACAAAGCGACCCTCATCAAGACCAACCGGTGATAACTGCCGGAGCGCCGCTCGACTCGGCCCAAGCTGCCATGATCCTGGTTCACGGGCGGGGTGGCTCGGCGGAGGGAATCCTGCCACTGACTGCCGAATTTGACCGGGATGACTTCGCTTATCTTGCACCGCAGGCTGCCGGGAATACCTGGTATCCTCACCGGTTCACCGCGCCGACTGAGCAGAACGAGCCGTTCCTCTCTTCGGCGTTGGCGACTGTCGGCGGGCTGCTGGCTCACCTGGAGGATCATGGCTTCCCGCCTGAGCGGGTGATCCTGCTGGGATTCTCCCAGGGGGGGTGCTTATCGCTGGAATATGCAGCGCGGAACGCCCGGCGTTATGGTGGTGTCGTGGCCCTGAGCGGTGGGCTGATCGGGTCGGATGACACCCCGCGTGATTATGCCGGTTCGCTGGAGGGGACGCCCGTCTTCCTGGGATGCAGCGATGTTGATTTTCACATCCCTGCCGAACGCGTGAATCAATCTGCCGAGGTGATGGAAAAACTGGGCGGGCAGGTCACCAAACGTTTGTATCCGAATATGGGCCATACCGTTAACCAGGATGAGATCGATTTCGTAAAGGGTATGATGGCGGCGGTATGAGACTATAGGGTAAGCGGCTCCCTACCGTTGTTTAAACTGCGATAGAATGTAAGTAGAAGGTGACAGCGTTGATGTGCCGGGAACTGCTGAATGATTCACTTACCCATACAAAGCATCAAGCAAATCCTGACTACCAATCCCCTGGTAGAACGGGCTGAACCAGATATAGCGGAGACGCTTTATCAGGAGTTCAGCCACGTGGGAGTGGTGGTCGTCTGGGCATTTTTCGGCGGGGCGGCGCTTTTCTTTCTAGCGCCGGTTCTGCTGCTGGTGCTCATCCTTGTTCCGATGATTATTGCTGCTCGTTCCGCGCTTTATATGTCGCGTGAGGCGGCTACCGGGAACTTAGAGATGATCCGGCTGACGCCCCTTTCTAGCCAGGATATTGTCCATGGGTACCTGATCATGGCTTTATACCGGGTGCGGGTTTTTGTCTGGTTGGCGCTGGTTTGCCTGTCAGGTTTGCTGCCGATGTTGTTCGTGATCGGGGGCCTGGCAACAATAGACTTTACACCGGCATCCGGGATCGGAACCGGGATCCTGGCAACAGAACTTTCACTGGCAGTTATTGGAATAGGCTTACATGTGATCGAGCCGCCTATGATCTTGACGGCGGGCTTGATCGGGATCGTCCTGTCTGTAAAATGGGCGCATCCCAGTGAGGTCGCTATCATTGCGCCGCTGGTGGTGTTAGTCATCTTTGCACTTATGGCGCTGCCGGTCGCTATCGCGATTCAGGGGGTGATAACCGGGTTCCATGCCTGGTTTTTGGTTCCGCTGATCTATCCGATCCCCTATATTCTGAACCGGGTGCTGATGCGATTGGGGCAGCGTTGGATATAAGAGGCCTCAAGATGGCGCATCGCGGAGGGTGAAAGTCACCAGTGAAAGACCGGCGCATCCCAGAGCCATCAGCAATAAAATCAGCAGCGGCCAGGGGGAAAGGACTCCCCGGATCAGGATATCGCCTGTCTCATACCAATGAAATGGGTTAAAAAGGGAGATACGATCCAGCGAGGGCATGATGGGGATCAACATCTCCTCGATGAAGAAAAGCATCCCGGCAACGCCCATCGAGATCGCTACTGCCGGAATCTGGCGTGGGATCCAGATCGAGATCAGGAGCGTGATATTCGCCAGAACCAGTGTCAACAGTATTCCGGCTAATGTAGACAGGGCGATAACATTCAGATCGACCGGCAGGCCCCGGATCGCGATTCCGGCGCAGCAGCCCGCTGCGACAGACAGCCCGGCGACAATCATTAACAGGCTCAGGGCCAATAACCGGCTGGTGAGGATTACGCTTCGAGAGCGGGGGATACAGAGCAGCACATCCAGGGTTCTTAGCTCGGCCTCCTGAGCGACGATCCGGGAAGCCAGGATTGCGGCCAGCGTGCCCAGGATCATCCAATAGGTGACGTGGAATATCTCCAAATCCAGCCAGGCATAGATGTCGGTGAAACCGGCCAGGGGATCGCCGAATAGCGCTTTCATCACCGGGGGCCAGCTTGAGGCTACGGCGTTGGCATCATTAATCGACATTTCCGGGAACATGACACCGAGTCCACCGGCAACCAGTCCAACCAGCAGACCCACTACCAGCGCAAGGCCAAAATAACGCTTGAGATACATCCACACGAGTTCCATATCCATTATGCTTGCTCCCTGTAGAGGTCGAAGAAAACTTCCTCGATTTCGGGGTTAACGCAGATCAGGTCGTCAAGAGGCAGGTTGGCGATTCGCCGGAGAAGGTCGCCGATTGCCCCGGTGAATTGGAACTCTACTGCATCGTCGCGAACTGCCAGCCTTTGGACGCCAGTCAGACCCTCTAATGCCCCGGTTACCTGCTCGGTTCTGCCTGCGGCCAACAACCGGATTCGCTTTCCGACGGCTGTCCGGTGCTGGTTGACATCCTGTACCTGCACCAGTCGACCGTCACGTACCATCGCCACCCGGTCGCAGATCTGCTGGACTTCGCTGAGAATGTGGGATGAGAAGAATATCGTCGTCCCGGCGGCTCGCTCCTGAGATAGCATCTCGTGGAATCGCTCCTGGTTGAGGGGATCGAGGCCCGTTGTAGGTTCATCCAGGATGATCAGCGCAGGGCTGTGGGCAAATGCCTGGATGATTCCCAATACCTGGCGCATTCCTTTTGAGTAGGTTCGGATAGGCCGTTCGAAAGCAATTCCGAACAGCTCGGTGAGTTCCTCAAGTTTGCTCAAATTACCGTCGCGACCGGTGTGGAGTCTGAGCATGTGGTGTAGATAATCTCGACCGCTGAGGTCGGGGTAGAGTCCCAGGTCGCCGGGAAGATAACCGATCTGCCGAAGCAGTGCGGGAAAATGTTTAGGCACTTCTTTGCCCAACAGGCGGATGGTTCCGCGGGTGGGGCGGATCAGACCCAGGAGCAGGCGGATAGTGGTGGTCTTTCCGGCTCCGTTGGGGCCGAGGAATCCCAGCACTTCCCCGGCGTGTACGCGCAGGTCGAGGTCTTCGATGCCTCGTGTCGATCCGTAGTAGCGGGTCAGCCCTTCGATCTCGATTGCTGCCTGCGGCTTATCGGTGATCTGCTTCATGGTTGGATGGTCCTTTCTCCGTGTGTCGCGACGTGGTCGGCCACCAGACCGATCAGCCGGTCAAGAACTCTGGGGAAAAGCTCGGCCCCGATTTCGTCCTGATGGAGGGTCATGACAAATAGGGCATGGAGCAGGCCCGCCAGTTCGTCGGGTTCGATGGGTGTGATCAGCCCGTCTGTCTGGAGGCTGGCGACAGCTTCGGCCAGCAGGTTTTGTTCACTTCTCAAGTGGCTCTGAAGACGTTCTGCCGGGACCTTGTGCAGCAGGCGTTTGTACTCGCCGGGGTCTAAAATGGTTTGCAGGATAGGATTGTTTCGCAGTTCTTCAAGTGACCACTCGATCACCGATTTGAGGTGGGCACGGGTTAGCTGCTGTGCGTGGAGTCGCTCGATGATTTTACCGGCGATGTCGGCTTCTTCCTGTTCGAGGATCTCAAAGAACAGCTCCTCTTTGGACTCGAAATGGGAATAGAACGATCCCTGCGCGATGCTCACTGCCTGGGTCAGTTCCTGGATGCTGGTGGCTTTCAGCCCGTGCCGGGAAAAAAGCTCTCGCCCGGTCTGGACTAAATCCTGCCGGATGTTCTGTTTATTGATTGCTGAACGCGGCATTGTTACCTCCCTGTTTTGAATAAATGAATATATCGTTCAATTATTCAAAAAGCAAACCGTCGGATATCTGATTCAAGCGGCAGCGAGTATAATGATCGCAGCATGAAGAACAACAACCCGATTACCCAACACCTGACCCGGAATCATCGTTGGCCGTCACTGCGAGGAGCGGGGGTGATCGCGCTGGGGGTGTGTGCGGTCAGTATGACGTTTTTTGTCCTGGGCATGGAGGTGGCGGTTCAGGCCAGTGTGTTTATTGCCTGGGTACTGATGGCGGTCAATCCGCTGGTGATTGCGGTACTGTCACCGGCCCTGGTCAGGCAAACTACCGGCGACGAATCGTATCAGCTTCTCAAGTTGACGCCCCTGTCACCCGATGAAATCCGGCAAGGTATCACACAGGCGGCCTTGTTCCGGTCGCGGGTGCGGCTTGCAGTGCAAATTGGGCTGCTGCCGGTCTGGGTGGCCGAGATGTTTTCCGGCTGGTACTTTATAGCAACCTTGTACCCGGCCGCTCCCCCTCCTGAAAATCCGAATATCGCGGCCCCGTTGATTGTCCTTACGCTGATGGGGATCGGGGTGTTTGGTTTGAACCTGGTGGCGGCGACAATCGGCGTGGGGCAGGGGCTCCGGTCAGGCCAACCGGCGCGGAGAGTTGTGGTATCGCTGGGGGCTGTGCTGCTGGTTCCGGTGTTGTGTTACATCCCCGGCCTGACGCTGCTTGGGCCTGCGATTGGGGTGCTGTGGTGGGACTTGCCGACATCCCTCCAGGCGATCGGGCTGGTCTTCATTTCGTTCGTTTTACCACCCTATGGGCTGTCATTGCTCTTATACCGACCAGTAAGCCCCTCTGAAATTTGACAGTGTAAACGGGGGTGAAATGTAACTTGCCCCCGTTTGTGAAGAATGATACATTGCATGAACACTATAAGGTAAGTTTGTTCCACCTATATCATATCTGAATAGGTGGGGTGGGGTAACAGTATGGATGAGAAATGCCAGTTCATTGAAAAGTGCCCGATGTTTGAATATTTCTGCAATGCAGCGAAGTTAATCTATCGGGCTGCCTACTGCGAAGGCAGTTTTGAAAAATGTAAGCGCCGTCAGTTGCGACTGTCCGGACAGCCTGTTCCAAATAGTATGCTCCCTCAAGGTTCATTGTTGTGGGATGAAAAGATTGGGGAGCAGCCGCCGAAGTTCTGGATTTCTTGACGGATAGAGGCCGCCGATCTTAATGTCTATCCGTAAATTAGAAAATATCCGTTCGTAGGGTCATGGCATGCCGTGACCAGGGCGAGATGTATCTCGCCCCTACGGCGATTTATCGATATTTGCTGCGAAGCTACTTCACCCTGGCGAATGCGGCTCTTTCGCCCTCAAATACGCTCAATTCACGACCGAGTGGTTTGAGATAGCGTTCCTGATAATCGGCAGCACCAATATCCTCTACCAGCGTTAAGCCCCGGTCGGCGAGGTATGATCCCAGTTCAGCCGGGTCGAGGCCAAAGACCAACGGCGATCCTACCCTTTCAGCAAAAGCGATAAATGGTTCAAACCATTCAGGGCGGTCGGTGCCATCAATGAGGCCGCGCCGGACGTAAGTAAATACGATTGCGCCAGAAGCGCTTGAGACAAACTCAAGGGTGCTGCTTACCGCCTCTGGTGTGAGGTATTGTGTCACACCTTCCCAGATGAACAGGGTTCGCTTCCCCTTCTGAAAGCCCGCCGCGCTCAGTACGTCGGCCAGACTTTGGTGGTCAAAGTCTATGCCGACTAAGGTTACGTTTTCCGGGATGGCTCCGAGTACTTTCTCCAGGCGTTTTTGCTTCAGCTTCTCTGTGCCCGGCAGGTCAACTTCAAATACGCGGGTTTGGTCTATACCGGCGATGCGATAAGGGCGGCTGTCGAATCCTGCGCCGAGGATCACGAGTTGGTCGATTCCCTCTTCCAGCGACCTTTTCAGCACGTCGTCGATATAACGGGTGCGGCACAGAATACCGCCCAGGGATCCGGGCATTCGGCGTTCACGCAGGGCCAGCACTCCATCCCGCAGCCCTGGCAGGAAGGCTAACCGGACAAATATCCGCCAACCGAAAGGAAGCAATTTAAGCACTAAGGGGTCATCGAAGAGGCGTTTATCTTCCGGGTAGTAGAGTTCGATCACCCGTGTCGACGATGTGGCGACTCCCGCAAAGCTCTCACCTATCATACTCATGGTTCTCATCCTTGATTAGGAGGGCGAGATAGCGGGCTATTCCAATAGTTGCAAAAATGGTTTCAGCGCCAGGGCAAGGCACGCCTTGCCCCTACGACACTATCGGATTATTTGGTTAATAGTCAATATCTCGCCCATGCAATGTGACGGTAGATTTATAAATTTGGTACGATGTAACGGAACAATGCAAAGACCGCGAATAGGGGCATCCAGGCGACGGCGACCAGAGTCAGCCAGTCGAGGAGGTGTGCCCGCCGCTCGATTTTTAGCCAGTGTCCAACCGCCAGTGCCCAGCCCCACGATCCATAAGCGACCAGCAGCCCATAGGGGATCAGCGCCGGGTAGAGATAGCGCCCCTGGAACTGAACGAAGTGCAGGTTGTAGCCAATATAATCGAGGAATGTGATCAGTGCGACTCCGGCCAGAACCAGCAATCCCCGCAGTTGGGGCGGTTCGAGGTGCAGCCTGTCGCGGTTCAGGACGATCAGCAGGACAAGCCCGGCGGCGTTCCAGAGGCTGAACAGGCCGATCAGCAAGTAGGCGCGGGGCGGCATCGGGACGCCCATCCATCCGAACTGGCCCCAATAGCTGTGGTAGGTGGTCGATAGGAACTGCTTCAGGTAGGGGCCGAAGCCCAGGTCAGCGATCAGGGTGGCAGTGCGAAGCTGTCCGACAACGACCGAATCGTGGGCGAATTGGGCCAGTAAATCGGGCCAGCCGTAGACGATCCCATTGCGCACCCACCAGATCGATCCAAGTCCCAGGGCCATGATCACTGCCCAACCGGCATGCGCGACCAGCCACATCCCGTTCTCGCGCTGCCGTTCACGCCGCCAATATAATAAGATCGCCAGCCCGGCGATGACGACTGCCGGGAGGTAGACCGTGATCTTGGTCAGGAAGGCGGCTCCGACCAGCCCGCCGAGTGCGGCCCCATGCGGTCGGCTGGATTCGTCACGCGGCTTGAATGATCCCTCTGAACTGACATAGACCGGGTTGCCGAGGTAGGTAACGGTAACGACCATCAGGATACCGAGTATCAGTTCGGCCAGGCTGTCGTTGTTGACACTTGCCAGGATCGCGATGTGCTGGGGCAGGAAAGCGACGAAGGCCGCTGCGGCCAGTGCCAGCGCTTTGTGGCGGGGGATCAGGCGGGCAACGATGAAATAAGCGGCTAATACGACCCCAGCCCCAAAAACGACCGAGAGCATCCGCAGCGCAAACAAGCTGCCGCCGAAAATGCGATAGACCAGCGACGCAATCAGGTAATAAAGCGGCGGCTGGTGATCTTCATATTCGATGGTGGTCAGGTCGGCGCTGTCGGGGAACTGCTCGGCCTTCAGCGTTTCGAGGGCTTCAGCGTCCCAATCGCCTGCTGTGATCACCGGGCAGCAGCCGCCGGTCGCGACCTGTGCCACGTAATTGTAATGAGCGGGTTCGTCAGGTGCCTGCCAGGGTGGGGTGTAATAAGCGTACAATCCACCAACGACCAGGAATCCGATCACGATGATGCTCAGGCAGAGAAAATAGATCCCGTCCTTGTCCGTCGAATCGTACTTGTCACGTGTCACCGTAGCGAAGAAAACCGACATCAGCCCTCCCTATTTGCTTAAGGTCATGGTTTGTTGGTTTGCAGGGGAGAGAGGATTGTCAGCCTCACCCCTATGAAGAGTGCCCATTAGTAGAATTTTACCAGACAAGTTGATTGTGCCAAGCTGGAACTGTGACCCTACAGATTTCGCATTCTGTAATAGCCGAAAATCCGGTGACGCGCTACCATTGTCCCGTCTTGATCGCTCGCTGCCACCTGAATAGGATTTTATGACGGCATCGTCCAATCTTAGTCAACGTATTTTACGCGGGATCGCCATCGTCGTGCTGACGCTGATCAGCCTGTTGGTGGCTCTTGAGTTGGGCTTCCGGGTGTTTCCGCAGGCTATCCCCTTTGAAGCCTGCCTGTTCTCGCCGGTATTAGGTGGCGGCTACTGCGATTATCGCTACCAGTTCGATCAGCCGATGAAAATGGCCTATCGCTATAAACCCGGTTACGTCTATGACGAGCCCTACAACCCTTCCGATCCGGCGGTGATTGGTGCTCAATACGAAACCTGCGCCCCGCCCCGTGATGATACTTTCCAACTGACCTTCACTGCCGATGAAAACGGCTTCCTGAATCCGTCGCCGTGGCAGGATTCGTATGATATTGTGATTACGGGCGACTCCTTCGCGCAGCCCCACGCGGATGTGTTCTGGATTGATGAGCTTGGTGAGCAGAGCGGCATGAGCATCCTCAATCTGGGGATCGGCAGTTGGGGCACGCTGTCTCAGGTTGAGGCGATCCGGGAGTTTGGCCTGGATAAAAATCCAGATTGGGTGATCCTGGTGTACTTCGAAGGCAACGATTTCTTCAATGCCGGGGAGTATATGCGGCGGCAGGAATCCGGTTATAGCTGGCGGGGGTATATTCTGCATAACGCCAAGCCGTTTGAACGGCTGGTGATGCCGAATATGATCCGGTACTGGTATGCTAAGTTAACCGGTGGGATGCCCGTCCATGAGCAGAAATGCGAATACCCGATGACGGTTGCCACCGAGGTTAACCGGTTCGAGACGGTGTTTGTCAATGATCAGATTCGGATGCTGGGCTATGACCATGACTATCTCGAATCTGCGCCGGAGTGGGATCTGATCACCGATGCGCTGACGGCGATCGATCAGGATGTCACGGAGCAGGGGGCGAACTTCCTGCTGGTCTATGCGCCGAGTAAGGAACATGTCTATTGGGGCCGTATCTGGGATGAAACCGAGGTCAACCTGTTTATCGCCCGGACCGTGCCGCTTAAAACGTTCCAGGAGTTCGACGAGCATTACGACGATCAATTAGAGATGCTGGCCGAATTTGCCACCGAGAATGATATCCAGTTCCTCGATCTGACCGAACCCCTCCGCGATACGATGCTTGGCGGGACGGAGGTCTATCATTATGCCGATTCGCATTGGAATTCCGCCGGAGATGAGGTGGTTGCCCAGGCGATCCTGGAATATATTCAATCACATGAGTAGCGAAATATGGCCCTCATCCCTTCTCCCTGAGAGTGTTTAGGGTAAGTGTTATAGCCCTCACCCCTAAATCCCCTCTCCGATCAGCTTCGCTGATTCTGGAGAGGGGACTTAGAAACCGGCTTGAGGTGAGGGCGTGATCGGTATTACTAGCATCTTTCCAGAAACCCTCTCATGGGGAGGGACTTAAAAACCGGGAGGGGGTGTCAGGTATGTAGATTAGTAGCCTGTTAATCTTCCATCCCGAACACCTTGATATCATCGCTGGAGCCCGGTGGATTGCGCCGACCGTATATCAGCCAGAACAGAGCATTGAGCGCCAGGGCGATCACTGCTGCGAAGATGAAGGCCCGTTCCTGGCCTTTGAAACTGGCCCAGTACCAGGTGACACCCATCAGGGGAATCAGCATGAAAACGATGATCAGCCATAAGCGCTTCCGCTCGGTGCGCTGAAGGATCAAAAAGGTGAGGCTGAAGATGATGGTCAGGAGAGTCAGGTTGTTCATACCGGGGAGTATACCGGATTTTTGGAAGGCTCGGCAGCTAATTCGGCAGCCTGAACGCCCTATAAAAAAGATAAATATTTACTTTATTTAGATCGCTTGATAGAATAGAATCAGCAGTAGATAGCATCATTCAGCGGAGAAACCAGCTTGGCCATTGATCGCTTTGGTCGGAATATTAATTATTTACGCATATCACTTACCGATAAATGTAATTTGCGCTGTGTCTACTGTATGCCGGAGGATATCACCTTCCGGCCCGGTTCAGAACTGCTGCAAGATGATGAGATCATTACCCTGTTCCGCCTGTTTGTTGAACTCGGCTTTTCCAAGTTTCGACTGACCGGCGGCGAGCCAACCGTGCGGGCCAACGTCGTTGAACTGGTACGGGAGATGTGTGCTGTCCCCGGCGTAGATGAAATTTCGATGACGACCAACGGTTTGCTGCTCGGTGAACTGGCCCGCCCGCTGGCCGATGCCGGATTGAAACGCTGCAATGTCAGCATCGATACGCTGAACCCGGAACGCTTCCACCAGATCACACGGTGGGGGGAGATCGACCAGGTGATGGATGGTATCCGGGCTGCCGAGGAGGCCGGGCTGCTGCCGATCAAATTGAATACGGTGGTGGTGCGCCACATCAACGATGGTCAGGATGTGGTGGATATCGCCGCGCTAACGATTGAAAATGATTGGCAGGTACGGTTTATCGAGATGATGCCGTTTGGCAATGTGGCGGATTTCCAGCAGTCGCAGATCGTGACGGAGGCGGAACTCCATGCCACCATCGGATCGCAGCTTGGGCCGCTTGAAGCGCTCAACGATGGTCGGCTCGATGGGGAGGCCCGACTGTATAAGTTGCGCGGGGCACGGGGGACGGTGGGCTTTATCAGCTCGGTGACTGCGCCCTTCTGTGCTGCCTGCACCCGCGCCCGCCTCACCGCAGATGGAACGCTGCGGTTGTGCCTGCTGCGCGAAAAAGAAGTCGATCTGCTCACGCCGCTTCGACAGGGGGCAACGGTCGCCGATCTCAAGGAGATCGTCCGGGCCGGGGTGTGGCAGAAACCCTGGGGGCATGGGCTATCTGAAAATGAGATTCCCCTCAACCGGGTAATGTCGGAGATCGGCGGTTAGGTTAGGGACTGCCACTCAAATCAAAACGCAGCAGCCCGTTGTCCTGAGTGTCGATCTGTTAACAGGTGAGGTCATATAACACGTGTTTTAACCCTCAGGAACCGGTTTCGACAGCCCACACATGAACGGCTGAATTGATATCGATATTGTTCTCCAATTCGCCCCAGCCCAGGATAAACTTCCCATTCGGGCTGAAAGACCCCCCCAGCACCGGATAAGGGAAAATGAAGGTTTGTAAGGGCGCTCCGGCAGCCGACCACAAACGCAGCGTGCTATCATCCCCCCAGGTCAGGATGAGAGATCCATCGGGGTTATAGACTGCCCCGCCTACCTGAACCTTGTGATTATCGTGGGGAAGCCTGGCTATCTGCTGTCCATCTGCGTTCCAGAGATAAGCCGCACCGCCTTCTGACCAGGTAACAAAACTGGCTCCATCCGGGTTCCAGACTGCTCCAATGTGTTCACCCACATATTTACGGTCGTTTAGGATTTGGATAGATGCGTCCGCCACCCGGTACAAGGTGGGGGACTCGATGTTCCCCCAGGTTACAACGTGTGTGCCGGATGGATTCCACGCCACTCCGCTGGCCTGCCGACCATTGTGCAGAAGCGTTAGCTGCTGGCCGGTATCGGGATCGATCAGACGAGCGGTTGTATCGTATTGGCTTATCCCGGCGAAGACGACGAGCATCTGTCCCTTTGGATCCCACTCCGCGCCCCAGATTCGGGCATCTGGGAGGGTATAGCGACTGTCGATTTCACCGGTTTTGGCATCCCAGACCCATAGGCCGTGGCTGCCGGGCTGAGCAATATTTGACCAACTGACAGCCCGGCTCCCATCAGGGCTGAAACTGACCCCGTTGACCGGAAATAACTGGGGGATCTCCGCCAGCAAGGTGCCCTCAGCGGTATAAATTTGCGAAACATCCCCATCTCCCCAGACCAAAAAAGCATCATCATAGGGCAGCGGGGTAATGCCGTTAATATCTCCCGGATAGGTGAGGACAGCTAAGGTCCCGCCAAGTTCGTCAACCAGTTCTAGCTGTCCGAAATCAAACCAGATCGCAAGCCTTGTTCCATTCAGGTTCCATACCCCACCTCTGATATTCATAACCCAGTCTTTAAACAGGTCGCCAGAAGAATCCCACAACACAGCGTGCCCACCTCCCCAGCCAAAGAGAAGTGTGCCGCCAGCATTCCAGATCGCTTTTTCGCTCACGCCATTGGACAGTGTGTTGCTCCTGAAAAATTCACCGTCCAGGGGGTTAAGCCACACGTATCCCTGAGCGCCCATTTTATCACTGCCCCAGGCCGCAAAATGATCGCTTGATGCGTTCCAGACCACGCCATCAACGGATGAGCCAAAATTCCAGGTGTGTACCGGATCAGACGGACCGATAGGGGGGGGAGCAGGCGTGAGCATCACAGGTATCAGGGGTTCCGGGGTATAGGATACAGGCGAGGACGAGACAGTCGGCATGATCATTGCGGCATCTTGAAGGTCGCTCTGGGAGAATTGGGTAAATAGAATCCCGGTCAGGATCGCCCCCGCGATCATCCCCACGATCAAAGTACCAGTCAGGATCAATGTCAGTGAGCGCTGTCGTCGTTCAACGAACTCAGATTGGCACTTTTGGATGGAATCGACAGCCCGGCGGGCGGCTTCCATTAGCACGGGGTTGGCATCTTTGACGAGAGCTTCTAATCTGCCAATCGAGGATGGATCGCCGATCATTTCCAAAGCTTCGACCGCTGCTACTCGCACGGGTAAGGGATGGCTAGATTCATTAGCCAATGAGATCAGGGCCGGTAAGGCGGCCCTATCCCGGAACTTGCCCAGTGCCTCTACCGAGGCCAGACAGACCTCAGGGTTGGCCGTGCTGCCCACCATTTCCAGTAACTGCCACCTGGCTTCTACCGCCCGCAATTGACCCAGGGCGCTGGCTGCGGCAGCCTGTACTTCCGGCATAGAATCATCGAGCATTCTTATCAACACAGGAACTGCGTGGGGATCATGGGCGATCTGTTCGATGGCCCGGCGGCGAACTGAGGGAGACTCGTGCCCAAGCACTTCGTAGGGATTCTGGCCCATCGCTCCTACCCTTTCAACGACAGTCGGTTTAAGAAAATCAAGGTTTAGATGAGAGTTCGAGGATTGGCGTTTCGCCTTTTCTGAACGAGGTGTCTTTGTCCAAACTCAAATCCATTATAGAATTTGGGTTATCCTCTTACTCGTCAACTACTCTATTATTCCCCTCCGACTATACAAGAGGCAATCCTGGTTACTATAATCTACAGCAGGAGGTGCATTTTGGATTCTGAAGAGATTAGCATCCAGTGTAAGGCCGGACACACACTGAGTGGTTCGCTGCTGCTGCCTGCACAGAAGCGTGTTCCGGTCGTGATTATAGTTCATGGGGCGGACGCTCAACTGCGATCTGACTATCATCATTATGCCGATGCCTTCATGCAAAAGGGGATGGGCGCGTTCATCTACGATAAACGTGGCTGGGGCCGCTCGACCGGGGAGCCAGGCTGGGCGGATATCTACTCGCTGACCGATGACCTGGAAGCCGTCATCGAACATCTACGGCAGCATCCTAACGTCAGCAGCCTCGGCTTATGCGGGTGGAGTAACGGCTGTTGGGTTGCCCCTCTGGCGGCAACGCGTGTTGAGAGAGCGGTCAAGTTCATCATCGCCTGTTCGGGGAGCGGCGTAACACCCGCCGATCAGGAGTGCTTCCGGCGGGGGATGGTCGCTGCCGATGAGCTGGGAGCAACGCCGGAGCAGGTGGCCCTGATAGGCGAGTTCTGGGAACAGGCATTCAAATTTATAGGAATAGGCGAGTGGACTCCGGCATTTGAAGAGGTGTTAGGACGCATCAATGCCGATGCGGGTATTCAAGCCCTGCCAAAACATGACGGGATGCAAGAGGACTTACAACCTGTCCCGCCAATTCTCAGCCGCGATGAGTGGGAGGAGATGGGCGGTGACAGCCCTTTTATGTTGTTTGATGTCGTCCCGGTGTTTGCCAGCCTGACGCTCCCGGTGCTCTCGGTATGGGGCGCGGAAGATACGGTTGTGCCGGTGCAGGAGAGCATCTCGGCAATGGGTGAGGGGATGGCAGATCACCCCGATTATAGCTATTTCGTTGTGCCGGATGTGGGACATTCACTGACGGACAAAGAAGCCCAATTCCCTGCCGAGATGCGGGAGCGGATCGGCGAGTGGGCGCGGCAGAAAGCACATCACGAATGACACGAATTTTTCGTGATCACCGGGCGTACTGATTCTCAGCCGTTTCAACAGGGAACAACGTCAAGGAGATCATCAGGGCCGGGCAATCGCTTAAAAATTAATTTGTACCTATTTTTGTTAAGCCACCGCGAATGAACTTCGCGGTTCCGCGTTTGTTCTAGCCGCGAAGTTCATGACAACCTCCGGTCGTTCCGGCGGATTTGAAACGATTGCCAGTAGGGGATGATTGTGATTGAAGATGCGCATGATATACTTGGCTGTACATCAGAGGCCATAGAGAGTGGATTGCACAATGGTTGATCTTATTTACGAACATCTCGCCGACCGGCTGGATGCTATTCCAAACGGATACCCGCGCACCGAGAGCCGGGTTGAGCTGCGGCTTCTAGAAAAGCTGTTTACTCCCGAAGAAGCATCCATTGCGGTTGTGATGCGCCTGACTCCTGAAGCACCTGCCGACATTGCACAGCGGGCCGGTATCGAGAAGGCTGCTGCCCGGCATTTGCTTAAAAGTATGGTACGCAATGGGCTGATCGGTGCACAGAAAGGGGAACGCGGATTGGTCTATCACCTGATCCCCTTTGTCGTCGGCATTTACGAGTTCAACCTGCATCGCATGGATGAGGAGTTCGCCACCCTGTTTGAAGATTATGTGCAGGAAACACGCGGTAAGGCTCTTTTGAGTTTTGGCCCTCCGGTGCACCGTGTGATCCCCGTTCAGGAATCGATAAACACCAGCGTGGAGATTGCACCTTATGCCCAGGTATCCAACCTGCTGGATCAGGCCAGGGCGTGGGGCGTGCGGGATTGCATCTGCCGGGTACAGCAAAAGCTGGTGGGGAAAGGCTGCGACCATCCGGTTGAAGTCTGCCTGACTTTCTCGCCCGTTGAAGGTTGGTTCGATCACGATCCGGACACCCGCGCCCTGACCAAACAGGAAGCCCTTCAACGGCTTCAGGAGGCCGCCGACGCCGGGTTGGTACATACTATCGGCAACCATCACGACGGCCATTTCTACATTTGCAACTGCTGTACTTGCTCGTGTGGTATTCTGCGAGGCATTGCCGAATTTGACATCCCAACCGCCGTCGCTCGTTCAGATTTTCGCGCGGTGGTCGATGGTGATGTTTGCTCAGGTTGTGAAGCGTGTGTGGAGCGATGCCAGTTTGATGCGCTCTCCGTCCAGGACTTTGTGGCGGTGGTGGCCGATCAGCGCTGTGTGGGGTGTGGACAGTGTGTAATGGCCTGTTCAACCGGTGCATCGAGTATGGAATCCCGGCCAACAACCGACCGCGATCCCCTTCCCGATAACCTTGATGCATGGATGGTTGAGCGAGCCAAACAACGTGGTATTGATATGGCCGATATTCTATGAGCGTTCGCTTCATTAAGCCACCGCGAATAAACTTCGCGGTTCCGGGTGCGCTCTAACCGCGGAGTTCATGACGACCTTCTGTCGTCCCTGCGGGTTTGAAGCAGGTGACCTGAGGTCATATTGGCAAACACAATTACGCCGGGTAACATCACCCGGCGTATTGATTCTCATTCTTCAGACCGCCGCGAGTAAACTTCGCGGCTATTATGTTGAGGTAGCTATGAACTGGCAGCAAGATATTCTGCCCGTCGCGGTGTCGATTGTGATCATCATCCTGATCGCTGTGCTGAAGAATCTCTCCAGCACCGTTGCGGCAATTGCGGGGACGATGCCGATCAATATCCCGTTGGCGTTGTGGATTTTCTACGCCTCCAAAGGCGATGATCGGGAAGCTGTGGCGGATTTTATCGGGGCAATGATCATGGGGTTGATCCCGACTTTCCTGTTTGTGGTGGTGGCATGGCTGACCGCCCGCGCGGGTTGGAAATTAGGCCCCACCCTGATCGCGGGTTATATCACCTGGGGTGTGGTATTGGGAGTTGTGCTGGGACTACGGCGGCTGCTGAGTGGTTGAGCGATTGCAAAAGCATATACGCAAGCCGCTACCGCGAATGAACTCCGCGGCTAAGCTGGAACGGTGAAGCTTTACCCGTCATGACAGGCTTTTCATCCTCCTGGTCATCAACTATAACTTACTTCTTAGAGCGTCATGCCATCCTAGCGTTTAATGATGTGGTAAGTCAGGGTAAGGAAGGATCATGCAGCATTACGAGGGCCAACCCGAACCCGACTGGCGCACCCCCTTCGAAGCCTGGGACAAGGCCGGGCGGCCCCACATCGAATTAACAGACGATGAGCCGGAGGAGGATGATTAGAGTGAGGTTTTCGCCCTCAGACTAATTTTCGAAGCATGCGCACTTTTTAATCTGCTGCTGGCAAAGTAAAACTAAAAATACTGCCCTGACCGGGAGAGCTTTCCACATCCACCTGGCCATTGAGCCTCTCGATAATGCGTTTTACAATGGATAAACCCAACCCATGCCCTTTGGATCGGGCCTGGTCAAGACGAGAAAATTGGGTGAACAATCGAGCCATCTCTTCCGCAGTAAGCCCTTTACCGTTATCTTTCACCCAGAACCTGATCATTCCATCCGACTGAATATCGGCACCCAATTCAATAAACGGCGGATTTCCCCCGTATTTGATAGCATTACTGATGTAATTGGCCCAGATTTCTTCCACCCAGGGGGCATAGCCCACAGCTTCCGGCCATTTTTCCGGGAGTATTATTTCAACTTGTTCTTCTTCAAGGTGCTGGATCAGGCGCTCCTGCGCGAGATCGACAATGGTTCCCATATCCAAAGTGTTGATAGTGATGTTTTCGGTGTGGCTTGCACTGGCCAGCAGCAGCAATTCATCGATAATTCTCGCCATCTTTTGAGCCCCATCGCTGATGGATTGCAGAGCCGTTTGTTGTTCTTCCTCAGATAAATCTTCCGTTAATAAGAGATTCGCAAAACCCACCTGGAGATTTATTGGGTTCTTAAGGTCATGGGCGACGGTATGAGCATATGCTTCCAATTCTTGATTCTGTGCTTCCAGTTGCTGCTGCAATTCGCGCAGGCTCAGGTGCGTATGTACACGAGCCAGCACCTCCGCCACTTGAAAAGGCTTCGTAATGTAATCAACACCGCCAACATTAAACGCCGCCACTTTGTCAAAAATCTCATCAAGGGCACTGATGAAGATCACCGGAATATCGCGTAATTCTTCGTCGGATTTGAGTCGGCGGCAGACCTCGAAACCGTCCATGTCAGGCATCAGGATATCCAGAAGAATCAGATCCGGTGCTTCTTTCTGGATACTCGCCAGCGCTTGTTCTCCGTTTAATGCAGCCCGTGTCCGATAGCCCTGGTTGGTCAACACCTCAACCAGCAATTGTAAGTTTTCCGGGATATCATCCACAATCATAATGGATTTTTGCGAGCTCTGGTTCATCATTTTTTATCGCCACTCAGCAGGCCCAGCATTTCATCAAACTGAAAACGCTGTGCCAGTCGATCCAATATTCCGGCAAGAATGGTATCATATTCGCGAATTTCGACAATAGTATTATTGATCACCATTACATCGCCCACTTTCAGATTTTCTATCAAACGTCCAAGCAGATCAGCGGGAATGGTATTCAATGCGGCGGCGAGCCTATCTGGTGATAGGCTTTCGTATTGAGAAACCTCTTGCGGCTGTGCAGCATCCACATAGACATACTCCACACCGATGTGCTCGCTTAACAAGTCAAACACAGTATCAGTATGGATCGGCTTCCGAACAAAACCATCACAGCCAGCGGCAATCATTTCTGCACTGTCTTCTTCAACTCCGCTGGCTGTCAATGCAATGATCTTCATAGTCTGGCCCACCGGTAGCGCTTTCAGCCGTCTGGTTGCATCTATCCCATTCATTACCGGCATTTGAACATCCATCCAGATCAGATGGGGCTTAAAGCTTTCCGCGATCTCAATGGCCTGCTCACCATTTTCCGCCTCTTTGATTTGAAAGCCAAGTAGTTCTAATATCTCAAGCAAAAACTTTCTTTGTGTAGGCTTATCATCCACCACCATAATCCGGTATTGCGGTTGGCCTGGTGCAAGGCCTGCGACCTGCCGGTGGTGACGCATGGCTTGGGTTTCGGTATCCGATGCGACCTGGCAGGAAATATCGAAGACAAATGACGATCCTTGTCCAACTTTGCTGGTTACGCTGATAACACCGCCCATCAAGTTAACAAATCCCTGGCTAATAGCCAGCCCCAGCCCGGCACCTTCTCGGGCTTGACGCCCGGCAGAAGCCTGAACGAAGGATTCAAAGAGTTTCGGGATTTCCTCAGGTAAAATACCTGCACCCGTATCCTTGACCTCAAATTGCAGTCTGAGGGAAGGTGATTCAGGTGTTCCTTCGCCCTCTGTCTTTGTAACCCGCACCCCAACCGATCCATCTGTGGTAAATTTCAGTGCATTACTGATCAGGTTGATCAGTGTTTGGCGCAGTTTCGTGACATCTGCACGCAAATGCTGTGGCACTTCATTTGCTATGTCGAACTCCAAGTGTAGCTGTTTTTCCCTGGCCCCAAGGAAGAACATATCTTCCAGATCATCCAACAGACGATACAGGTCAAAGTCCGTCTCGTTCAGGACCATATGTCCGGCTTCAACCTTCGACAAATCTAACAGTTGGTTGATCAGTGCCAGCAGGTATTCCCCGCTGCGCATAATCACCCCAAGGTTATCGTGCACATCGCGAGACAATGTCTGGTTGTGCCTCATGATCTGGGTGAAGCCGAGAATAGTGTTCAAGGGAGTGCGCAGTTCGTGGCTCATATTAGCCAGGAAGGTGTCTTTTGCTTGATTGGCGATTTCTGCCTTTTCTTGTAGTTGCCTGGCAGTTTCCAGGGCGGCAGCCAGTTCTCCAGTACGCTTCTCCAACTCGATGTTTGTCTCGCGAAGTGCCTCTTCCGCTTGCCGCCTCTGGGTGATATCCTGATGTGTGGCAACGGCAGCGACCACCTCTCCAGCCTCGTTGAAAGCCGGTTGTAGGACCGTCTCGAAAATGCGCATTCCATCCTTCGTCGGAAATAAAGCCTCGGATCGGACTGGCTCCGCCTCGATGAAGACCTTTTCAAGGCGCTCGTCAAAAGGCTTCCCGACCTCCTCCGGAAAGCCCATCTCACGCCATGTCTTTCCCCGAACATCTTCCAGACTTACATTTTGCGCTTGTAACCCAACCGGGTTGACATACAGATAATGCCCATCGCGGTCAAAGACGGTGAAATGCACGGTTGTCGCGGTGAGGGCTATTTCGAGTTCGTAGATCTGCCGGGTGAGTTCCTTATTTTTCTTGCGAAGGGTGTTTTCTGGTTCTGACATGATGGCCTCTTAAAAACTGTAATTTAAGGCCTCCTAGCCTGAATTTTCGATAATGAGGATAGATATGTTATCAGTAAGTATGTCAGGGTTGGGGGTGAAAATCAAGAGTGTGTTTGGGTTACAAGCAACACACCTGCCTGGTGAGGCGAAATACACTGCGTTTTTTTCTCCCGCAATTAAACACAATCTCTCAGCCACAGCATACTCGTCAGTGCTGTGATTCTATCTTGTGAGCTATCCATAATACATGACCAACGTCTTAAAGCTTTCCACCATCCCTGCATGATATAATCAATCAACAGGTGATAGCGATTAAGGGATGACCATGCAACCATATCAGGGCCAACCCGGACCCGAAGCCCGCATCCACGCGGCGATCCTCCACGCGATTGAGGCCGGGAATGCCGGTCAGCGTGAAGAGGCGCTTCGAGTCCTGCGGTTGGTCGTCGAGCGCGCACCCTATCAGGTGCAAGCCTGGAAATGGCTGGCCCACTTCGAGACCGATCCGGTCAGGGCTTACGAGGCTGCCCAGCGGGTGATGGTCCTTAATCCAGGCGATCTGTGGGCGGTGCAGGCTCTCCCCGTCTTAGGGGCGAGGGCCGGTTTCCCCCCGGTGGCAAGAGCAGCTTCGACTTCAACACAGCGGCGGTTCAGCCCGATGCTGATCGCCACCATTATGCTGTTAATAATGGTCGGCGGTGGATTGCTTGTGTGGGGGATGGTGAGCGGTTTGACGGCTGGCGGGGGGCTTGAGGATATCCGCGGCCTGACCCTTCAGGAACCAACCCTTCCGGTAAATGATGCTCGCGTGGTGACGAACATGTCCACCCAGTATTACCAATTCAGAGCCTCGACGGCTGCCGAAATTCAGGATGGGTTGTTTGCGAATGGCCCGGCGGCCAATCCGGGAGTGGGGCCACACCCGATTGCCTCGACCTCGTATGTGTTTCAGGTCGATTCATCGTCGGCGGAAACGCTCCGATCCTGCACGCTGGCCGATACGACGGTTAACCTGGATATTGTCTATACCTATCCTAACTGGGTTCCATCTGGATCACCCAGTCCCCATTTATATAATCAGTGGAATGTGTTTTATCAGCGGGTGGTGCAGCATGAAGAGACACACGCCCGGATCGCCATCGATTGTGCGGCTACCCTCGCCGATCGGATGGAGGCCCTCGGCACTTATCCCACCTGTGTCGAGCTTGAGCTGGCTTATAACGAAGCCATGAATCGCACCTTTGATGAGTGTGAAGTGCGCCAGGCTGACTTTGACGCGGTCGAAGGGCTGATCAGCTTCCCCTTGCAATAAGAAATATAAAAATCTGTAGCGCCGACTACGTCAGGGAACTCTACGCCAGGGAAACTCTAGGCCAGGGAAACTTTGTCCCCCTTCCGCCGTATTCATTTATGTTGAATCGTTATGTATCTATGGGGGATATGATGTCGGAGCTTGATGCGAAACAAAACAACCTCTCTCCCTGGCTGGTAATCGGGGGCTGGTTGATTTTGTTTATCGTGGCGTGGGGCGGGGGACTGGTGCTTGGCTCCCTTATAAAGGGGCTGGTGGGCGGCAGTTCAGATATCCAATCGATATTTTCTCAGATTGTTTTATATGGCTGGCAGGCTTTGGTCGCGTGGCTGGGCATCCGGTTAATACTGCGGATGCGCCCTCGTGATACAATAATGGCTCTGAAGCCGGGTTGGCTGACCGATCTTGGTGCCGGGGTGCTGATCGCTGCGGTGGTGCTGCTGATTTCCTTTTCGATTCAGATTATCGCCGGGTGGTTGGTATTTGATGGCTGGGTGTTCCAGACGATACCATTTACAGGATGGATCGCCCGGCTGCTGGTATCGGTCGTAATGTGGGTGTTGATAGCCTTAAATGAGGAACTGCTATACCGGGGTTATCTGCTAACCGGTTTGAACCGGCGTTGGTCAGAATGGCTGTCGGTAGCCGCCATGGGGTTATTGTTTGCACTCCCGCATCTGCTATTTGTTGAGGCAGAGGGCATGTCTATACCGGCGCTGATATTGGCGCTGGCAATGCTAGGTGGGACATTGGGATGGGCCTATCTACGAACAGAAAGCCTGTGGCTGCCATTGGGCATTCACTGGGCGTGGAACTTCCTGTCGGGCGATGTATTTAATCTGGGAGCGAAAACCGGCGGAACATCCATCGGTGCAATGACGCATCATGCCGGGCCAGCCTGGTTAGTCTCACCGGTTATCGGGGCCTTTGACTTTCTGCCGATTTTGCTCACCATAATCGGTATCTGGCTGTGGCTACGCTGGCGGTCAGTCGCGGCGGGTGGCATAACAAAAGCATAAGAATGCGCAGGGTTGTATCTCCCCGGCGCAACTTGCCATCCTGTTAAGCGTAAAGAATTATAGAATAGGACTTATGTTTACGCAGTTAGGCGTAAATTGGAAATAATCAGAAGGAGTTAAGCATGGAGTCCCAACCTTCAAATAACCGTGGTTCCGGCATGATCTGGGGTGGGCTGTTAATTATCCTGGGGGTGTTAGCCCTGCTCGGACGATTTATCGAGGGCCTGGGCGCATTGGCCTGGGTGATCGCACTTGGCGCAGCCGGTCTTATGGTCTTTGCTTTTTACCTGACCGATCGCAGCCAATGGTGGGCGATGATCCCGGCTTATGTGCTGTGGGCGGTGGCGGGGCTGGTGTTTGTCGCCTCGTTTCACCTGCTGCGCGGTGGTTGGATCGCTACCTATATCCTGTCGGCGATCGGGTTTCCGTTCCTGTATGTGTTCACACGCGATCCAGATGAGAACTGGTGGGCATTGATCCCGGCTTATTCGATGTTTGCCATTGCCGTGATGGTCGGCCTGATCGACGCCCGGCTGCTATATAACTTCGGCATCCCGGCTTACATCAACCTGGCGATTGCACTGCCGTTCTTCATTGTCTACTTCAATAACCGGAAGAACTGGTGGGCGTTGATTCCCGGTGGGGTGACCGCTGCTATTGGGATAACCTTTGGCTTGATCAACTTCCTGGCTGGCGGCGACATTGTCGCACAATATATCGTCCCGGCGGTGTTTATCCTGGCGGGTGCGGCGCTGCTGCTGCGTCCAGGTACGCGGGTCAAAAAGCCCGCCCAGACTTATGGGCCTACGGCAGATAGGGCCAAAGCTGGCCCGGAAGCTGATAAAGCGCCCCGGGAGTAAGGTCTGAGATTAAGTCCCTCTCCGATCAGCGAAGCTGATTCGGGAGAGGGATTTAGGCTATCAAGCAAGATACTTACCAGAATTTCCAGAAACGCCTTACGCTTTCAGGTATATTTTTGCTCTCTCTTGCCCTCACATTTGAATTATATCCGCGATAATCAATGGCCTGTTTGGTTTAGCCGCGTAAGCTGAATCCTACTCTTTAACCCCTCTGTTTTCACTTCGATTTCTGGCATCATAAATCATATTTTTTAGACTGAACTTTTATTCTCGCAGTATTCTCAGGGAAACAGCATCGCGTGATGTATAATTTCCCGGATAGGAGGGTGAGATGTGGACGAATGAGAATACGCCATTGATAATCTCAATCGGCATTGCGGCGGGCTGCCTGACTATTGGTTTAGTGATCGGTTCGTTACCGAGTATCGTCATCAGTGGTGTGATTAGCACGATTGTTGTTTGCCTGGGAATGATTTCACGCCGGATGACGCATATGTGGCTGACGGATGATGTACGCTTGTGGGCGGGNGAAATCCGCCGCTTCGAGCGCCAGGATCAACGCGACATGCCGCCCCCGAATCAGATTGTGTTTTTTGGCAGTTCAACAATCAGGTATTGGCAGTCATTGGCTGATGATATGGCTCCCTTGCCCATCGTTCGGCGCGGGTTTGGTGGATCGCGTATTCTCGACGCAGTGTACTACGCCGACCGCATGGTGATTCCCTATCGCCCAGCGGCAGTGGTGGTGTTTTCGGGAACGAATGACATCGCGGGCAAAGTGGTCAAGCCCGCAGCCTATGTCGCTGGGAAGTTCCAGGAATTTTGTGCTGTGATCCATGCCGCACTGCCCAAGGTGCCCATCTATTATCTGTCCATCGCACCGACGCCCGGACGCTGGGAGCATTGGCCCGCGGTTCAAGAAGCTAACCGCCTGATCGCGGCCTACACTACGACTGATGAGCGACTGCATTTCATTGATGCCGCTGCGCTTTTTCTAGGCAAAGACGGGCAGCCCCGGCGCGAACTCTATCGCCGGGATCGCATTCATTTGTCGGCGGAGGGATACGCGATTTTGGCCGAGGCGGTGAAGAAAATATTGATGCGTGATTGGGCTGATATAGGGGTGAAGTGACAGGAGAGGCGTGCGGAGGCAAAAAACAATCGCTGGTGAAGCCGGACACGCTTTCAGGGATCGGTATCATCATGAGGGTGTCGGCTGCACAGACATTGTTGAACAGAGAGGGTGAGCATCCCAGGGTCACGGCCAGGAGACCGGCCCCGTAAATGGGCATTCACCATAGACCCGATTCCCGGCATACTGCGCGGTGTTGGCGCGGCTGACGGTCACCTGAAGCGGTGGCTTATCGCCTGCGTGGAGGGTGTAAACGGCCTCGTTTTGTTCGCAGACGGCCAGCACCCCCGATGGCGGCAATGCGCCGTAATGATCGACCGGCTCCGTTCCGTAAGAGGTCATGATGGTCACCCATTCAACATCATGCGCCGACCACAACAAAAGCACCATTTCGTTCATTAAGGCTTTGCCGTGAGTTGAGAGCAGGTAATCACCGTCGCTGCCCCAACAGGCCGCTTCCAGATCAATGGGTTGGTCGATGCTGAACTCCGCGTATGTCGTCAGGGTCAGATCATAGGAATTGGCTGTGGTTCCAAGATAGTACAGGGTGAGTGAAGGCATTGGGCAGACTTCAAGCGTACCTTCTGATGGCAGGGGGCCAAAGGTCTCATCGGTATCCGCGCCATATTGAGCAGTCTGCTTGATATAGACTTTCTTGCCGCTGGTGATATGCCAGCGCAGCGTGATCATTTCCCCTGGCGGTACGGTATAGATTCCATCTGTTAGCTGCGCGTTCTCGACGATGAAAAGATCATCCTGAACGGGCCCATCCGCCACCGGTGTTGCAACCTCCGGTGATGGCTGTGCGCAGGCAGCAAGCCAGATCATCGTGAACAGCAATAGCCATATCAAGGTTTTCCACCGCATAATAACAACCTGTATGTTATTCACATTCCTCTGGGACATTCTTATAAGATGGGAAATCAATGATCACCTGCCAGGCTTCGCCCTCGCCAAATTCGTCCTTGTCGGCATACCGGTTGAAACTATACGCATCATACAGACCCTCGCTGCCCTGGTTCCAATCAATCTGCCGGGCGGCTTTATACTCGATCCAACCCATGATATGGCAGAGCCTTTCATCCGAATTTCGCCGGTTGGGGTTCCAATATACTATGGCGTTCAACTTGCCCGCGTGGTCGTTGTCATATTGACCGAATGATTTCAGCAGTTCCCATAAAGCGTCGATGGCGTCTTGCTTTTCACGGCTGGTCATAACGATGTATACCTCAGCTTCGACGCGGCCTTCCTCGACGATGGCAGAATACATTGATAAATAGCCGTATTCGGCGGTATTGTCCTGAATTGCATCCAGCAGCTCGTCGCCGTAGCCGGTATTGTCGAAGTCGATGATCAGGATGAAGGGGTCGGGCTGCGGTGAGGGGGCAGGGCGGGAAATCAGGAAGACGGCAAGCAGAATAGATATGACAATCAAAACGGTGGCAGTCAGCAGAATGATTCTCTTTTTGGGTGGCATGCTCCCAGTCCTTTATAAAAGATGCTGCCATTGTAGGATGGTCAGGGAAAAAGCGCCATTCACCGGCATAATGGCCCGGAAGAGGAGCGAGTCATGCCTCGCTCCTCCTGCTATATCAGCCGCCTGAGATGGCGGTGAATAGATTGATGGTTGCGCCGAGAATGAGCGGCGTATCGAGGCCCTCTAACAGCTGGATATCCTGGGTGTCTCTGAAGATCATCACCTGGGAGGACTGCTCGCTGTTTTCGTCGTAGAGATGTTGGGCTAAGGCCGGGTAGTCGGCGATCAGTGCGTCGAGCAAATCTCGGATGGTGGCCCCTTCTTCAACGGAGATGTACAGACTGCCTGCACCACCGGCAGCATCGCGCAGGTTGGCGTGGAGTTTTACCCGGATATTCATGCCTGTGCTCATGCTCACACTCGCCCATAGACCGGAATGGCGGCTCCGTGAATGGCGCGGGCGGCATCGGAGGCCAGGAACAAAATCACATCTGCCAGGGCTTCAGGGGTAACCCATTTGCTGAAATCGGCGCTGGACATCATCTCACGGTTGGCGGGGGTGTCGATGATGCTGGGCAGCACGCAGTTGACGTTGATGTTCTGGTGCTTCAATTTGGCGGCCATCGACTCGGTGATGTGGACGATGGCGCTCTTCGAAGCGCTGTAGATGCCATTGGTGGCCCCGGCCTGCAATGCTGCTTTGGCTGCGACACTGACGATTGCCCCGCCTTCGCCACGATCCAACATGTGGGGGACGACAGCTCGCGCCATCAGGAACACGGATTTGGCGTTGAGGTTCATGAGGAAATCGAATATGGACGGGTCGGTTTCGTAGACGGGTTCGCCGCCCTGCCAGCCTCCGGCGATATTGACCAGTACATCGATCCGCCCGGTTTGTTTGATGAGCATCTGGACGGCCCGCTCGACCGAATCCTCGCTGGTTACATCGACATCGCCGATCAAGATGGCGTCTTTCAGATCATCAAATGCCCGGTGGAGTTTTTCTTCGCTGCGTTCCATCAATGCCAGGTGTGCGCCCGCGCTGGCGAATTTCCGGGTGACGGCCTGTCCCAGCCCTCCTGCCGGGCCGGTGATCAAAACGACTTTGTTTTCAAACATCGGTTTTTCCTCCTTTTGTTTAAGGTTCATCCAAAGGGGTCACTTGTACTGAACATGAGCCAGAGTTTTTACCGCATCTCTGTGACCTTTGTGTCTTCTGTCCAACTTCGCAAATACGCTGGAGAGAGGATGATACCCTCGGCGTCAATTCTTTAATCAAAAAGTCTCAACCACTTCATAGGCAATATCCAGTCGTTTTGGATAGAATAGCTCATTGTTTGCCATCACCATAGTATAGTATCAGTAGGCTAAAAATATGAGAGACAATCGATATCTCCGATATGCTCGTTGGCTACGAAGTATCTATACCACTAATTTGCCTATTCCACATATCATCGTGTCGCTGCTGATTCGAATTTATCCATACCCTGGAAATTACTCGACTACAATCGATGGAATTTCCTATGAGTTGGATCTGCGTGATCTTCTGCAGGCAAATCTTGCCCTTGATAATGCCTGGTCTCTAAGCGAGTTGAAGTGGTGGAAGTTCATAGCGCGCCAATCAAATACTATTCTTGATGTTGGTGGGCATATTGGTTACTTTACATTTCTGGCTAAACAAGCCGCACCTGATTCCTGGGTACATGCTTTTGAACCTAACCCCCGGATGATTACTCAGTTTCAGAGGCATATTGAACTCAATCAATTTGAGGGTGTGACACTCAATCAGATGGCGGTGACTGATCAAGACACCCAAATAACTTTGCATATACGTACGTTATTTGAGCCTGGTACAACCAGCATTATAGATAGACCTTACACCGACCAGAGCATTGTCGTTGACGCAGTGACACTCGATACATATATGGATGATAATGGGTTGGATTCTGTGGACTTGACCAAGATCGATATCGAAGGTGCTGAGGAGTGTGCTCTTCGAGGTATGGAGACGGGGTTGATGAGTGGGCGTTATGGTGCGCTTTTCTTATCTATCCACAATACCTTGCTGACCAATGATGAACGGGCCAACATCGCATCGATCCTGGGAGAAGCCGGATATATTGCATACTCTCACGATACTGGGGTCTTGATCCCAAGTTTTGTTGAGGATGAATTCCTGGGGGGGGAGGTCATTGCCCTACGTGTGGAGGATCTGGAACGTCTGGCATTGGTTGAGAAAAATGGCACCATTGAATTGCCTGCCACAGCCATGACATCGTTTTGACGGCGGGGCATTGGAGCATATAAACAGAAGAGGCACACTATTGTGGGATAGTTGTGCCTCTTTTTATCAGCAATAAATTGTGTTTACGCTTCCGGTGATTCTTCCTCTTCGCTGCCGGTTGCAATCGGGATCGTGTAGTGGAAGGATGTTCCCTCGCCAACGGTGCTTTCTACCCAGATGCGACCGCCGTGACTCTCGACCAGGTTCTTGGTGATGTTCAGTCCTAAGCCGGTGCCTTGCGCCATACCCTTACCGCGCTGAGTCCGGTAGAACTTCTGGAAGAGGTTGCCGAGTTCTTCCTCGTCCATGCCAATGCCGGTGTCCTTGACCCAGTGGTGGACGATCTCGCGTTTGCCGTTGGTGTCGGTTTCCTCGGTTTCGAGCGCTGCACCAACCCAGATTTCCCCGCCTTCGGGGGTGTACTTGTAGGCGTTGCTGACCAGGTTGGTCATGACCTGGATCATACGGGTCTGGTCGGCAAAGATCTTCGGCAGATCTTCCGGTACATCAAGGTTGAGCGTTTGATTCTTTTCCTCGATCTGGCTCTGCATCCCGCGGACGGTATCGTCAATGACATCCTTAACCGAGATGGGTGACATCTCCAACCGCATATGGCCGGTTTCGATGCGGGCCATGTCGGACAGGTCGGAGACGAGCCGGGTCATCCGGTCGACGTTCGAGCGAATGGTGCCGAGGAACTGCACCTGCATATCGGTCACTTCGCCGACCTGCCCGCCTTTCAGCAGGTCGGTGTAGCCCCGGATGGAGGTCATCGGGTTCTTTAACTCGTGGGCAACGGTCGAGATAAACTGCGTCTTATCCCGGTTGGCCTGCTCGATGCCCTGGATCAGGCGGGCATTGTCAATCGCGACGGCGGCGTGTTCGACCAGACGTTGGATAAAGGCGAAGTCATCGTCGGTGAATAATTCGGCGACATCACTTTCCAGCACCAGTACGCCAATAGGCTGGTTGCCCCGCAGGATTGGTACGGTGATCTGGGCAACGGTCGTATCCCTGGCGGCGTCGATGTAGTATGGGTCGTCCTGAACGTGTCGGCTGAATTCAGCCCTGCCGTTTGCCAGCACCCGCCCGGCGATCCCCCAGGAGAGCGGAACCGGCTTATCCTGGTGGTTTTCCAGGAAGTCTTCCCGGTAGCCGGTCGCGGCCAACAGGTCAAGGCCGTTGCCTTCCGCATTGACCATGCCGATGGTTCCCGCCGATGCGCCAGTGGTGCGGATGGCCCATTGCAGCGTGGCGTTGATGACCGTATCGAAGTCAAGCTTGCGGTTCAGTTCGCGGTCGATCCGCTGGAGGTTCTGCAATTCGTCGATGCGATCCTGGAGGGCGGCGTCGGTGGCCGCGTACAGGCTGGCGTTTTGGATGGCGATAGCGGCCTGTGCCGCAAAGGTGGTCAGCAGGGCGGCGTCGTCGGTGTTGAACTGCGAGCCGTCCTTTTTGTTGATCACTTCCAGCACGCCGATGCTCTCATCCTGGAGGCGAAGCGGAACGGCCAGCAGGGATTGGGTGGTGAAGCGGGTTTCCTGGTCTACATCGTCGTAGAACAGCGGGTCATGGGAGGCTTCGTTCGAGATGACCGGCTCACCGGAGGCAGCAGCCGCCCCAACGATACCTGATCCGGCGGGGATGTGCTCCCCAACCAGGGACAGCGCGCCGCCTTCAACCACGCGGAAAACCAGGTCGCCGGTTTCCTCTTCGACCAGGAACAGCGATCCGGCCTCGGTGTTGAGGATGTCGACGGCGCTCTTCATAATACGGATCAGCACGCTTTCGAGGTCAAGGGTTGATGACAGCTCCTTGCTGATCTCGTTCAAAATCTGGAGTTGGCGGGCGCGTTCTTCTGTCTCCTGGAACAGGCGGGCTTTTTCAAGGGCGGTCGCGGCCTGGTCGGCGATGGCGGAGAAAGCCTTGAGCTGATCACGGGTGAAGAAAACACCCTGGACGTAACTGGCAACGATCAACGCGCCCAGCGTCCTGGCCCCGGCGTGCAGCGGAACCCCCATCCAGGCTTGATGGCCGGTATCACGCGGGCGGACACCCCGCCGGGCACATTCTGTGCGGTAGTTATCGGTCAGGATTTCGCGCCGGGAGCGGATCACCTCGGCGGCCAGGCCGAGATTTTCCGGCCACATCGAGCCTTCGAACTCGGTGCGCCGTTCATCGCTCTCTACGTAGAAGGCATAACTGAGCATTTTGAACTGCTCGTTATGGACGATAATGTAGAAATTGGTGGTGTCGATCAGTTTGCTGGACTGGTGGTAAATCAAGTCCATCAGGTCGTCCGGGTCGGCAGCGAAGTTGACGGCCTGCGAAACCTGGCGCAGCACGTCCAGTTCACGGACACGCCGTTCCAGGTCACCGATCACCTGGGCACGTTCGACGGCGAGCGATGCCTGTTCGGTGAGGGCCTGAATAAAACGCAGGTCATGAATGTCGTAGCGGCTGCCGGATCGCTTTTCGCCGACGGACACCCAGCCCGCCAGCCGATCCTGTCCCTGCAAAGGAACCAGCACCGGGGTTCGGAGCACCGCTAAACGGGCGTGTTCGCCGATTAATTCGGGCGGGAGCGGTTTGTTCAGTTCAAGGAAGATCGCGCTGCGGGTGGTGCTCAGGGCATGGACTAACCCGCTGCTCGGTTCAAATTGAATGTCGGTATCCGGGCGGCGTCCCTCGCCAATCGAGACGAAATCGCCGGTGTTGGAATTGCGCAGGAAAACGTACATGTGGGTTGGTTGGAGGCTTTCCCGCACCTGACGTTTGAGATGCCGGACGATCTCGCCCAGGCTGGCGGCGTCGGTCAATTCCTGGCGGAAGATTGTCAGGCGCTCGTTGTAGGCTCCGCGCGTTCGGAAGAAGAAGTTATCCACCCGCGATTGCAGCCAGTTGTGAATCGGCTGGAAGATCATCACCAGCGTGAATGAGAAGATGGCGATCATGGCCGGATTCGCGGCGATTTCGTTGAGGGCTATCCCCAGGATCAACGACAGCCCGGCGATGATCGCGCCGTAGCCAATCGTGACGCCAATTGCCATGATCGCGTAGGTAGTGCCAAAGCTGAGTGTCCGGGTGGTATCGAGTACGCTGTACTGCACGATGCTGTAAGCGATCACCAGCGGGAATAACAGCGAGAGCGCGATCATCCAACTGAGCGGTACGACGGTCACCTGGAAGGCAAAAGCCACAAAGGGCGCAAAAGCGATCAGTGAACCGGCCAGCGCGACCCGGCTTTGCTCCCGCACGGAGGGTGAGCGGGCAAAGATCGAGCGGGCGAAGATAACACTGATAAAAACCACCACACTCAGCACCGCAAACCAATATTGGTAGAACCAGACCTGCGTCATGTTGATGTTCCGCAGGCCGACCAGCCATTGGGTGATCACGATCAACAGCAGTGCCGGGGTGATCGGGAGCCAGCGCATCGCCGGGTGTTTCGCAACGGGGGCAACCTCGGTTGGAAAGACCAGGGCAAAGATCATCAGGATGCCGCTTGCTAATGGGATGGCGGCTACCCAGAGCCGGACAAAGACGTGCGTTGTCCACAAGTCAAACAGGGTGACCAGGATCAGCGCCACCGCACAGGTCAGCAAGGTGAATGTCCGCCCGATAGCCTGATCGCGCCGGTGGCGGTGTACCCATAAGCCGATTGCGAGGAAGCCGATTCCGGTCAGGTAGGGGACGGCGAACAGGCCAAAGGCCAACCCGAAACGAAGGCGCTGCAAAACAGCATAACGAGTCTTGAAGCTGCCATTTCTGTCGATGACTTCGATTTCGACCCGTTGACCCTCACGTTTGTTCTCCAGGGTGCGGAGCAGGTCGCTGGCCCCGTTAATCGACGTTCCGTCAACGGATAAGATCTGGTCGCCGTTGATCAGGTCGAGAGAGGTCCCAATGCTCGTACTCCCGGAGAAGGGAGCGAGGAGCGCCCGGTTAACGCGGTTTGGGTATTCCATAAAAACGCCCAGAAAGGGCTGTTGTAAATAATCCAGGGCCACGAACGGCACAACCAGATAGATAGCAGCAGTGATGATCAAGAAGAACACCATCACCACGCGGCCAATCTGATCGGCGCGGCGGCGGGCCTGTACTTGACGGGTTAAGGTGGCGGTTGCAGTACTCATACCTTTTTCCTTGCAATACCAACGCGGAAGGATTGAACTGACGTTCGAGACTCATTCTACCATAGCCTAGAATCCGGTGCTAAGTGGGAGTGGTTAGATTCTGGTTAGGGTGTGTGCTATGCTCATAGATATGAGTGTATCACCAATTATTCTCCTGGGAAGGGAATCGCCGCGTGGGGCTTATGTTCTGCGGATTGACGTGGATCATGATCTAAGGCTGGCCTTCGGGCGGTTCAAGGGCGGTAAATTGATCGATCTGCCCGCCGGGACGTACAGCTATGTCGGGTCGGCGATGGGGCGAGGGCGGGCGGCATTGGCCCGCCGGTTGGTGCGTCATGCCAGCCGGACGGCGGATCAAGTGCCCCACCAGATCCGCCCGGCGTTGATCGCTGCTTTTAGCGACGTTCAGCCATCCCCTAAACGGCTGCATTGGAATATCGACTATCTGCTCGATCAGACGGCTGCTGAGATCAGACAGGTGATCGCGATCCGCAGCGAAACGCGGATCGAGTCGGCAGTCGGCGAACTGTTGGAATCCGATCCGCACACGGCGATCATTGAGAAGGGGCTGGGGGCCAACGATCTGCCCGGCCATACTCATTTGCTGCGCGTCGAGGCGGGGGATGATTGGTGGTATGATTTGGGTGGTAAGCTATTTTAATTGATCATCTGGCCCTCACCCCCGCCCCCTCTCCCTCAGGGCGAGGGGAGTCAAGATCGAACGCAATTGCCGATCTAAATTCTTAATGCTCATCAGGGTGGGGGCAGCCTTCAGGTTGTACAGGGGCAATACAAAATTCTAGGATAGGTGCATGAAGATTCTGGCGATTGAACATGAGCAACCCGGTGTGAGGGCGGAGGATTTCCAGCTGCATGTCAAAGCTGAGGCGGCCCGCGCCTGGGATCTGCATCAACAGGGCGTCATCCGCGAGTTGTACTTCCGGGCTGATCGTTCGGAGGCGGTATTGGTGCTTGAATGTGACAGCCTGGAGGAAGCACAGCAGGTGTTAGGTACGCTGCCTCTGGTGCGTGAGGGGTTGATCAGGTTTGAGTTGATCCCGTTGGTGGCTTATCCTGGGTTTGCGCGGTTGTTTGCCGAGGGGTAGGGTGTTTCACAATTATTGAGTCTTGAACCCCCCATCGCGCTCATGCGCGAGCGCATTCGCTGCGATTCGCCCCCCTTTGCGAAGGGGGGCAGATAACGCTTTAGTGTGGGGTAAGGCAGATAATCCAGAACATCAACAGCCCAATATCCCGTTGTTGCTATGTTCGTTTGACCATTGATTCGTAGCCCCGGTAGCCGGACAGCCGTGCCCGGTCGTAGGGATCGCTGCTGCGGGCGAGGGCTTTCATCAGCCGCTTCATCGAGCGGGGCAGATCGACCTCGCCCAGTCGGGTGAGGATTAAGCCGGTCACTTCCGGCTCGTCACGCCGCTCCCAGATATTCCAACCCTTGACCGGGTGGAGTTCATAACCCACTGCCCGGATCGCTCCCTTGACGGCGGGTTCAAAATCCGAGGGCGGGCCGTAACCATCCGGCCAGCTAAATACCATATCGTCACCATAACGTGAATATCGCCCACCACTGTGCCGGGCACGCTCGTCCAGGCGCTCGTCCAGCCGGTGATTGACCAGATTGCTCAGTGCGGGGCTGGTCGGTGCGCCCTGGGGCAGCGATCCGTGATAGGTAGTCAGGGTGGTCAGCAGGCGAGTTTCTACCTCGCTGTAACCCCGGTTTGACCACCACTCCTTGATTCGCTCACGCCTGGTGCTGGGGAAAAAATCCTCAATATCTGCCGTGATGATGATCGCTGCACCCGCGTGCATCCAGGCATGGTCGGCAATTGACAGGCCCTTGCGGAAACCCATCGCTGCCGGGTGGGTCGACTGCCGGTTGAGGAACTTTTTGAGCAGGATGCGCTGCACCTCTTTCAGATCAGGCCCCGGTTCGACGATCTGGCGGGCGCTGCCGTCGCGCTTCTTGACTTTGAAGTGCCGGTAGCGGAATCGCGGGGGAAGGGGGCCGCCCGCCAGCAAGGTCTGGATCATCGATTCGGATAAACCCAGCGGCCTGCCCAACCGGTAGTTCAACCACCAGGCATCGCGATCCCAGGTCGATTGATCCAGGTTGAGCATCCGGCGGAAATGTTGGGTCAGGTTGTTGAACATGGTTGTTGTCCTTAGCAAAATCCCATTTTGTAGGGGCGACTGGCCAGTCGCCCCTACGCCTTCCTCACACAGGGTTTATTCCCCCCCAGCCGAGCCATTGCCGTTGCCGTTGTTCTTGCCCAGCGAGAGCAAATCGGCCATGCCGGGCAGCAGTACAACGCTTCCCTGGCGACCGGCCAGTTTGACCAGGGCATCGATCTCTTGCAGGCGGGCGATGTTCGGATTCTGGCTGAGAATCTTGGCGGTGTTGGCCCGCGCCCGTGCGGCTGCGACCTCGTGCTGAGCTGCGACCAGGTCGGCCCGGCCCTGGCGGTCTGCTTCGACTTCCTTCATGAAGACGTTGCGGACTGCACCGGGCAGCACGATATCGCGGATGCCGACGCGCAGCAGTTCGACGCCGTAGCTGGCGGCACTTTCGGCTATCCCGTTGAACAATTCGTCGCCGATCTCGCTGCGGGTTTCGAGCAGTTCATCGACCTCGTAGCCTGCTACCAGATCACGCAGTCCAAGCTGCAAATCCTGATAGAGGCGGTCGGTGTAGCTCTCGACTTCGTGGGTAGCCTGGACCGGATCGGTGACCTGGAACTGCGCCACCAGTGTGATCCGTACCTCGATCTTGTCTTTGGTCAGGATCGATTGGCTGTTGACGGCCTGGCTCATCTGGCGCAGGCTGACGCGCTGTACGCGGATTTTCTCCCAGCGCCAGTACTTGTAACGCCCCGGCTCCAACAGCATCTCAAAACGCCCGTCCTTGTAGAGCAAACCACGCTCATATTCCCAGATGATCTCATCTCGCCGTAGTCTCAGATTAACTGCCATTACCATATCCTCCACAAAAAAATAATAGCTAAGGTAGAAAATTCTTGATGGTCACTTTTTCCAATGCCGGTCCGGGGGAGCCGCGCGTTACTTGGGGGGAACCTGGGTTAACATCCGCTGCACTTCACCTCAATTGGATGAAGG
>JBNKDD010000021.1:0-35167 GCA_050288085.1 Anaerolineae bacterium | reverse complement strand
GTGCGCCATAATGCCTGGATGATCTTCAAGGTATTCAGCATCGAAGGCAGCTACGATCCCAAAAACGGCATTCCCGGCATTCCTCTCCTCGATTGGGTACAGACGCCCGGTTTTGTTATCGGGTTGATCTGGGCGGTCTGGAAATTGCCAAAGAGCAGCTTTGCCCGCACCACCTTATTCTGGTTGGTGCTGATGTCGCTGCCCAGCCTGCTCACCGAGGGTGCACCCAACCTGGGCCGCATGATCGGAATCGCCCCGCCGACAGCGGTACTGGTCGCCGTTGGTTGGATATTAATTGCCGATTGGGTGCGCGGGAAACTATCCCATAATGCCGCGACATATCTCGCCCCCGTTGGCGTGATATTGATACTCGGCAGCTTGACCTACCATACCTATTTGCTATTTGTCGAGTGGCCAGTGGTATCCAACCTTCGCGAACAGTTCACCGCCGAGCCTGTTGATCTGGCCCTGGATATGATCGACCGCGTCGAGTCAGAGGTCGTTTTTGCCGAATTCATCCCGGAGAGCGAGGACATTGCCGCTTTTGAGTGGTATTTCCCCGGACAGCCCATCGACCGGATGGACTTCCGCAAGTGTCTCCCATTGCCCCACCAGAACAACACCCGGATCAATTACCTGGTGCTCAGTGGGCGCGATCAGGAAACGGTCGGAAAGCTGCTTGATCTCTACCCGGAAAGTGCCGCCCCCCTGCATGACCTGGACTTGTGGCAAACGACCGCTTCAGTTGTCGAAGTACCACCGGGCGCAGCCGCACCACCACCCGCCAACCAACCCGCCGCCCTTTTTGATTCAGGTATCAGCCTATACGGGTACGATTGGTCAACTGACACGCTCAAGCCGGAAGAAACACTTTTCCTGACCTTATACTGGCAGGTAACCGAACCGGTTGCAGCGGACTGGACGGCCTTTACCCATATCGGGACAGGGTTTGATGACCAACCCCTGGTAGCCCAGCGTGACGGGCTGCCCTGCCTGGGATTCTATCCGACCTCAAGCTGGAAGCCGGGGGTAGTTGTGATCGATTCATTTGCTATCACCATCCCGGCAGGAACACCCCCCGGCCAGTATGATGTATCGGTCGGCTGGTATGCTTTCCCATCGCTGGAGCGGCTGGCCTTAATCGACGCGGACCAACCCCTGCCGGACAACCGGGCGATTATTGGGAATGTTCAAGTAGTCGAAAACTGAGAGTTGTTCGAGCAGTTAGAAACTGAGAGTTATTCAAGTGGTCGAAAACTGATCAGTTGGAGCAGACTTCGTCAATATTTTCGGGGGAAACAATCCGCCATTCATGCATATTGCGGAAGCGGTCGCTGGGATCGGCCATGATAATCGGCTGGACGCCGCTGATCTGACAGCTAACCGCGTAATGATACACCGGCCTGTAGAGCAAAACTGCCGCGCCATGTTCGTTGAACAACTGTTGTAAATAGCGATACATTTCTGCCCGGCGCACGCCGTTCATGTCTTTACGTGCGATCTCCAATGCTTCGCTGATATCGTGGTCAACAAGGCCGCTGTAATTCTGACCCTCACCGGTCTGAGATTCGTGCCAGAAGGGGTATGGGTCTGGATCGGCCAGCCCACCCTGGCTAAACTCGACCAGCGCCGCGTCGAAGGTTCCGCTCTCCAGACGATCCATTCGCTCATCGATATCGACCACTTCCAGATCAACCTGGACGCCAATCTCCTGCCACTGCTCGATCATGGCCTTGCCAAGCTCTTGATCGGTCGTCCGGCTGCTGACCAGCAGGCTAAATTTCAACCGTTCTTCACCGCGCAGCCGCTCACCTCCCTGGCGCGTCCACCCGGCTTCGGTCAATAGTTGATCGGCCTGGTTTGGATTATAGGGGACAGGAGTCAGGTTCGAATTGTAGGCCCAGGTTCCCGGCAGGACGACCGAATCGCTGCGGACAGCCTGCCCGGATAAAGCGCTGTTGACGATCCCCCTGCGATTCAGGGCCATGATCAGCGCCAGCCGGACTTCTTGTTCCTGGAAGAACGGCAGCGATTCATTCTGCTGGTTAAAGATCACCGCTCCATAGACCGGCAGTTGGGAGGCATATACGTTCAGGCCGGGGCTGGTTAAAGCTGCCTCAACCTGTTCCGGTGTCAGGCCGCCCATCGCCTGAGCCTCGACACCATCCACACTCTGAAAAGCCCGGTTACTGTTAGCGTAGAAGCGGAAGACCACCTCATTCAATGTGATACGCCGCTGCGAGTCGTAGAAATCAGAATAAGGCGAGAGATGTACCTCTGTGGTTCGATTCCCTTCCTCGATGTAATCCCATTGGAGCGGCCCCGTACCGACCGGATCGAGGTTAAACGGATCGTTATCCAGGTCAGCCGGAGCGATCCCCGCCAACCAATGAGCAGGCAGAATGCCGATCCGGGCATATTCAGGGAATGCGGCCAGGGGTTGGGTCAGCACAAACTGTATGGTCGAATCGTTTACCGCATACGTTTCGACGGTGCGCCAGAAGATGCCCAATTCAGGCGGGCCGGGGAAATCAGGGGCACGTAGCAAACTCATCGTGAAGGCGACATCTTCTGCTGTGAACGGTTCACCATCATGCCAGGTCACACCGGGCCGAAGGTTAAAGGTGTAAGTCAGCCCATCCTCGCTGATGTCCCAGCTCTGAGCGAGGTCTGGGACCGGCTGCCCGAATTCGTCCAGGCGGGTCAGGCCGGAATAGACCAGGCTGGATAGATCGCGGTCCGCTTGCGTATTTGCCAGCAGTGGATTAACCCAGGCTGGGTCACCGGCTGCTGCCTCGCTGAAGGTCTGGGTGTCCTTAAAGACCAGGTTAGGAGCCGCCTGCCCACCGCTGCCGGACAGACCGTTGACCACCATAAACACCACCGACCCTACCAGCATAACCAGCCCGGTGATCAGCACGATCAGCCGCCACTGCTGCTGTATCTTTACCAACCAGTCAGGAACCGATTTCTTGGACTGGATTGGCTTTTCCAGTTCCAGGGCCGGGGTAGGTATAGAGGTGGTATCAATCGGAGCCGGCTCAGGCTGATCGTCGGTCGGCTCAACCACCACCGGATCAGTAGGAAGAGGTGTAGTGTCCACCGGTTTGGCAACCGGGGGAACCGTCACCCAACCATCCGCATCATCATCCGGGATGACCGGTGCGGCATTTGGAGTCACCCAATCGTCGGTGTCCCGTTTCTCAGGTGACCCGAAGCCGGAATTTTCGGAATCAGGAGGGAATTCACTCATAGCAGCATGTGGGGATAACAGCCCCGGTGTAGAGTGATACCACTAGCTCCGTAGGAAGAAAACGTTGGCTAGAACAAGTACGAAGAACGCAATCGAAAGACCAATGGTGACATGAAACAGGGTCTTTTCAAGCCCGCGGCGAGTCTTATATTGGCCCATTCCGCCTTCACCGCCCATAAAGTTGCCCAGGCCACCGCCCCGGCTCTGAAGCAGGATGGCTGCCACCAGTGCTACGGAGAGCACAATCAATGCAATGTTGAAATAAAGCTCCACGCTTTTACCCTCAAATTAGTTTTCATAAATAAGTTGGGTCATTGACCCAACCATTGATAAATGTCTTATTTAGGGAGACGTTGTCCCCTATCAGGCTACCGATTATAGCTCAGGCTTTAAAGCCCATCAAAGAAAGCGAATAGACCTGAAGGGTAATCACCGGTAGACCGCAGGTAACCCATCATAATGGTGGCATCTGTAGGGGCACATCAGACCTTCGGTCTGCGCATGCATGTGCCCGGTCGATACATCATTCGACGATCTCCACCACGACCCCATCTTCCGCCCAGTTATAGAGTGCTTCAGCATCGTCCAGATCAAGGATGATACAGCCATAAGAGGCCGGGCTGCCCAGAATGTTGGCCCACAGGATTTGCCCGCTGGATAGGGTTGGCAGGCCGTGAAACCCGTTCATAAAGCCGGGCCACGACTCGTAAATCCCCAGGAAGTTGGGCATAGTCAAATCCCACAGGGAGGCGTAAGCGTTCGGATCGTGGGTTTGCACCTGGAAAATACCCGGCTGAGTCGGTGAGCGGTCAATCCCGGTGCTGATCACATAATCAAACACCTGTGTGCCGTTTTCATATCCCCACAAATGCTGCTCGCTAATGCTGACCTTTATCCGCTTGCCGATCACAACCGGCAGCGGCAGCAGATCATCCTTGGAGGGGATGGTCAATACCTGCCCAGGGTTCAAGGTGGCATCCGCATTAAGGCCGGGATTCTCATCGACAATCCGCCAGTAGGGCATTCCAACATCCCACGAGATCGAGGTCAGCGTATCGCCCGATTGAACGGTGTAGCTGGTCGGCGCATGGCTGACAATCAGATTAGCGGAGACTGCATTTTGCAGCGCTTCCAACAGGATACCGGCGCTCTCCGCCGAATCGACATAGCGACCCTCACCCAGTGTCCCGTTGATCTCATCCAGGTAGGCCGACAGGCGATTCTCATCAACCACCACCGTTGGCCCATCCTCAGTCGATTCAACCCCCAGCCAGGTAGCGATCACATCCGGCATAGCAGAAAGCTGGACATACTTGTCGGTGATCGGGTCGTAGGCCAAAATATCCAGGGGGTGGGCTAACAACCGCTCGGCTTCGGCGATAGCTGCGCTCGCATCGGTGATCCGGGGCGCGATAGGAACCAGCACCAGCGGTAGATAACCGTCGGCCAGCGCCGCTCCCGGATCGGCAGTTAGCACTGCCAATGTTGCATCTACATCCAGGCTGTAACCGGGCTGGCCCGGCACGGCGATCACTTCCTGTCCTTCGATCCGCAGTGAAGCATCCTCCGCCGGGAGGTTGATTGTTGATGAAAAAGATTCCAACCCGGCACGGGCGGTCTCTTCATTCAGTGCGACGACTGGCGCAACCGCCTGCCCGTTGAGGGTGGTATCCAACATCTGGCTCATCTCGGCGATTGCTCCCTGCCCGTGAGCGACGTTTAACGCACGTTGGGCGGTCGCTGCCGCATCGATTGACAGGCCAAAGTCGGCTGGGTCCGCATACCAGGTACGCTCCCCATCGGTGACGATCAAGCCCTGATCAATGTTCCACACCCGGTTGAGTTCCTCAGCAGCCTCGGCAGTCGTCTTACCACCAAGCGCCACATCGCCAACATAAACACCGGGAGCGATCAACTCGTAGACCTGGTAGTAGCCATAAACGCTCAGACCGGTCAGCAGGATCAACAGCCCAAAAGCCGCCATACCGATCAGCCCCCCCGCGATCACAGCCCGGGGGGTATACCGGTTAAATAAGCGTCGACGCTTCCGGCGGGGGCGTTCGGGCTCAGGTTGAATAGCCCTCGGTCGGACGTGTGGTTGAGCGATCTCTTCCGGTACTGGCATGGGCACCCGCATATTAGGTTGGGTGGGTTGGCTTGACCTGGAGGGCTGGGTAGCATCGTGCATCTTCTTCTCGGCCTCAAACAAACAATAAAATAATCTTTAACATCCCATATTGTATCAGAAGATGGCCGTCTTGCTCATAGGCCATCTTCTCATAGTAAATAACGAAAAAACAGCGTTTGAGGTTCCGGGAATTGTTCATCCTTCCGGTTTTGCCCCTGTCAGAGCTGGCTGTGTATAATGGGGCAGAGTGACCTCCAGACAGCCGCCCGGTCACCGGCCTCAGCAAAGGAACAAACCAAGACGGGCAGGAAGCATGAAGCATCAGAATAGAATCCTCGCTGCGCTGATCGTGCCAGTTCTTATTTTCAGCGCATGTCGATCAGATACATCCTCACCGACTGTGCCGACAGCCGAGCCATCTCCTACAACGGCTCCGGCTCCAACCAGCTTGCCACCGACCGATGTCTCGCCGACCGCCGTTTCGCCAACCGATGTCTCACCGACCGGCATCTCGCCGACCCTCACTCCCACACCATCTGTTTCCGGCCCGGTTGCCGATTTGCAGTTACCTTCGGAATCGAACGGCCCGCTCCCTTTCCAGGCTTATGCCGTACTGGGTCTGGGGCAGATCGGAACATATGCTTTTTCCCCGGATGGCGAATACCTGGCGATTGGCGGCGAAGCAGCTCTGCGACTCTACCAGCTCGATCCATTTGAAGAACTATGGTGCGCGGAGACTTCGGTCTGGCATATCCAGTGGATAGAAACAGACGGCGTACCCCAGATCATCACCCACGTGGATGACCGGCTGCAAGTGTGGAATATCGAGTCAGGTGTGCAGATCGGCGAGGTTGCCCTGACGCATCCCGGCGCAGCATTGAGCCATATCGTATGGTCACCGGATAAGACCTTGATTGCTGCTGCATCCAGGGATCGTCTGGATGGGGAACCATCTGAGAACGATACAATCATGATCTGGAAGGCGTCATCCGGCGAGATGATCCAGGAGCTCAGAAACCTGGGGCAGATCAAGAACCTGGAATGGTCATTGAATGGGGATGCATTGATCAGCGTCTCAGCCTACAGCGGCGATTCGACGACTACCAGCGGTGGACAGGTTTTCCTGTGGAGTATTGAAACCGGCAACGCCCTGACTGCCATTGACGTACTGGCCCGCTCAACCGCCCTATCACCGAATGGCAAGGTGCTGGCCGTTGGCAGGGCTGACGGATCGATCAGCTTGCTGGATGCAGATACCTTTACCCCTATTCGATCGCTCCGGGCGAAGTTGAACGAATTCTCCGGTGTGCTGACCTGGTCACCCGATGGACGGCAAATCGCCGGGGGAGGGGTCGGGGAGTTTGCCATCTGGGATGTAGAGCGGGACGAACTGCCCCGGATTATCTACTTTGAAGTAGACACCACCCCCCAGGTCGTGACCAGCCTGGAGTGGTCACCGGACGGAAAGCAGTTGGGGGTAGGCACCACCCGGGCGGGAATTATGTTGGATGTAGATTCCGGCCAGCCGGTTAACACCACCGATGAAGGGCATGAGGTCTACATTAGCTTTACCCCGGATGGGGATTATTACCTCTCACAAGGGGCAGACGCGATTGAAATTTGGAGCGCCGAGGATCACGAGCTTATCCACAGTCTGGTTGGGACTCCCGGCATAGCGGCTGTTGCTTTTAATGCAGAGGGAACCATCCTTTATGCCGCCGGGGAGGATCGGATCATTGCCTGGGATGTAGCTGACCGCCAACCGCTGCGTGTGTTGGGCGGCCCGATGGAACATCGCATTGAGCGGCTGGGTATATCGGCAAATGGTCAGTATCTGTTGACCGAGGTCAGCGGAAATGTTGTCCTGTTGTGGGATTTGCACACCGGGGAATACGGCTGGCTTCCTTATGAGACTCTGCTTGGCACAGGTGCTCCTTCTAACCTGTTTGCCATGATGGATCAGAACGGCCTCGCAATCTGGGATATCACAACTTACGAGGAAGTCCACCGCTTCGAGGAACCTGCGACCGCCGTAGCCTGGTCGCCAGATCGGACCTTGCTGGCGATTGCTACCGATGGGATCACCCTCTATGATCCGAAAACCTGGGAGCCAACCGGTATAGTAGGGGCAGAAAGCCTGCCTTATCCGGTCAGGCAGTTAGCTTTCAGCCCAGGGGGACAGCGAATCGCAGCCCTGTTGGACGATGGCACAATGGTGGGGTGGGCCGTATCAAACAACGAACGGTTATTCAGCCTATCTGAGGGCGTGATCAGCAGTGTGGAATGGTCATTAGATGGAAGGCTGCTTTATGCCGGATCATCCCGGCGGGCGGGCGGACGGGTGCTCCGCTGGAATACCCCCAACGCTGAACTTATGCCTTCCTTTAAAGGCCATGCCCGACCGGTCAGCACTATTGCTCTCAGCCCGGATGGAACTATTCTGGCCTCCGGCTCATCCGATGGCACGGTGATCCTGTGGAGCCTTGATCCATAAGTGGTGCCCTGGTTTCTGGCGGCAGCGATACATATACAAATCTTATACGGCTCAAATCTTATTTTTACATACGTCCTTTATGGTGAGAGTGTGATAACAAAATCTCACGGTTTAGATGGTTTAGGAGGTAAAAATGAGATTGGTACCGTATCGTGAATATGACCCGTTCCAGGAAATGATAGAGAACATGCGCAGTATTGTCAGCCAGAATTCGGCTCTAAGCCCTGGCTGGCCGGATGTCCATCAACTGGCATTGGATGTGACCGAGGACGAGGAAAACGTTGTGGTCAAAACGTCCATCCCCGGTGTTTCTGAGGACGATATTGATATCAGCGTCAGTGACAATGTCCTGACTATTTCTGCCGAGACCGAGGATAAGCGAGAGGAAGAGGAAACCGGCTGGCACATGCGCGAACTGCGCTATGGCAAGTTTTCCCGCTCCGTCCAACTGCCTGTCGAAATCAAGATTGACAAGGCCAATGCCGAGATTGAAAATGGTATCCTGACTATCACCCTGCCCAAGACCGAACCGGGCCCGATTAAGAAAATCGCAGTCAAGGCCAAAAAGCTGCTGGCCGGTAAAGAAAGCTAAAGAGGCTAAGAATGTCACGTACGGGAGCTTGCTCCTTGTGCGTGACTTTTTTGTGGAGTGAAACCGGAGGAACTACATCTTTGTTTTTTGCTCCCGTTTTCATCCGGTTTCCCTGCGGCTGCAGAACACTATTGACTTTCAATCCACTTGCGGGCTCTATCAGGGTCACTGAAAGCCAACATCGTTAAACCATGTTCAAAGAGAGCATCGATAACGGGAACCAGGGTTCCTGCCGCAATGAGTTCGCCCGGTACAATCACCGCCCAGTATTTCCAGCCAACGGCGATGGTGCGAGGCTGCCAGTCGTCATGAGACCACTTGAGGAATGTATCTGAAAGTGGCCCGTTCTTACGGTCATCGGATAGCCATTTCGTCGCCTTATGCTCCTTCAAGGCGGCGGTTCCGGCATCTAAGGCTTCCATGAACATTTTGTCTTCAATGGGTTTATGAATGACGTGTTGTATCATTCCTTGATCAGGATCATATTCGACTGTTATGTAATCATTTTCGTATATTACCGTTTTTGACATTTGATATCCCTCCTTAAAAGTTTAATAAAATACACTATACTTAAACTTCGCCATTTAGGGTAGCCAGCAAGGAGGGAAATCCACTCTATTATGGTGCGCCTCTATGGTATAATTCCGCCCCGGAGAAGAAGAGAGGAATCATTATGGCCCGCAAACTGGATCAAATTCTGGTGGTGGATATTGAATCCACTTGCTGGGAAGGCGCACCACCCAAGGGGCAGGAAGCCGAGATCATTGAGATCGGTATTTGCCCGGTAGATATACAATCGTTGGAGCGGCTCGAAAAGCGATCAATCCTGGTCAAGCCGGAGCGATCACGAGTCAGCCAATTTTGCACCGAACTAACCACCCTGACCCAGAAACAGCTCGATAAAGAAGGCATCCCTTTCGCCGAAGCCTGCCAAATTCTGCGTAAAGATTACGACTCGCGTGACCGGGCCTGGGCCAGTTTTGGCGATTATGACCGCCGCCAGTTTGAGCGGCAGTGCCAATCCTGGGATCTGACCTATCCCTTCGGGCCAGGCCACATCAACGTTAAGACGCTGTTTGCCCTGACCCACCAGCTAAAACGCGAGGCGGGCATGGCAAAGGCCCTCCGCCTGATGAAGCTTCCGCTTGATGGGACCCATCACCGGGCGGTTGATGATGCCTGGAATATCGCCGCTATCCTGATCGATTTTATGCTCACCCGCCGCGACCCGGCTTTTCAGGACGAGTGATGGGGATCAAATGATGCGGATGTGGTTATCCTGCTCATCCTGTGGTTGAGGGTGGATAGGCCGGTAACCTCGATACGGCTGGCGTGATGGGGTCTGCGGCTGGCTGCTGCATCTTCTATTTTTCTTACCCCAGAATAACCACCAGGGGATGGCCCAGAACAGCCACCAGGGGATGTCGACTTTATGCATTGACCGCCCCGGATTCATCAGGGTAAATGCCAGCAAAGCAATCCCTCCGCCAACCAGCACCAACCCGATAATAGTACGTTGGCCCAGGCCATTCTGAAAAGCTGCCTGAACTGATTCGCCCAACCGGTCTACCATCGCCATAATCCGGTCAACGATTGTTGGCCGGTGTGTTTCTTCTGTCGGGTAATAAACACCTTCTACATCGTCCCACTTATAAGTTTCATCCGGCACAACCAGCCACATGATCAGGTAGATCAACACCCCCAGGCCGTTCAACAAACCCAGCACAATAAATCCGGCCCGCACCAGCCAGGGCTTGATCCCATACCGTTCGGCGATCCCGCCGCAAATCCCGGCGATCATCCATTCGTTCTGGCTGCGATACAATTTTTTCCGCTCAGACATCCTGGTTTTCCTGTTCATCACATTTCATTGTTTCCAGTATACCGGGTGGTCGTTCAGGATTTTGACCCGATCCCGACAAATACCTGACAATCCCCCCCCTCTGTCGTCAGTCTTTACGCAATTTGTATGAGGATCGAATCTGCGCTACGATCCGCCTCGTGTAAATTCTTTCCCGCAACATTGAACCGGTTCATGTCTGATAAACAAACCCAACTTACCATCCCCTTATGGCTGTGGATTATCTGGGCGGTGGCGCTGCTCCTGACCATCGGACTCGCCTTGGACCTCTCTCCCTGGTTGCGTGGCGATCTCGACTTTCGCTGGATGCTCCGCCCATCCATCGACCTGACCCGCCTTCCGCTGACGATCATCACCATGCTGGCTTATATCGGTACAGCGGTGATCCTGTGGCGCTGGGCCGATACCTCCCGGCGAGCTTGGCTCGTCGTCGGATTTGCGGCAGTGGCAGGCATCATAATCCAGGTGATAGCCCTCACGATCTTCGTTGACGATCCCCTCCGTGAACTGATCTGGCGAACCACTGCCGGGAACAATCTTCAAGGGGCGGCAGGCTGGTTTGATATCCTGGTTTTTCAGTACGAAGATGTAAATGTCCTGCTGCGTAATTTCCCGCAGGAAGTGTCAAGTTTCCATCCCCACGCCCAACGTCACCCGCCGGGCTTATTTGTTTATTACGCGCTGATCAAACGCTTCATGGAGCATTCCCCCGCTGTTGTGAACCGGGTAATGGATATTCTCCACCCTTACCGGTGTGAGCATCACTGGCACATTTATCTGGCCGATGCAACCTACGCTACCGCCATTGGCGGCCTGCTGACCCTGCCGCTCAACGCGATTGCATCTTTTCCTTTATATAGTGTAGGCCGTAAATTGATCGGGCAGAAGGCGGCCCTGGGCGCAGTCTTGATCAGCGTTTTGATACCGGGGTACGTCGTGTGGGCGGCGGGTTGGGATGCCGCTTTTGTTCTGGTGACAGCCTTATTGATCTGGCTCCTGTATGCCGCCCTGGTTGAGCACCGTCATTGGGCCTGGTGGTTAGCCGGATTGTTATTATCTATCGCCACCTTTTTCCAATATTCCGCCCTGACATTGATCGGATTCGCCGGATTCTACACCCTGATCCACCTCTGGCGTGACCGTGATTACTGGTTGGCGCACTGGCAGCAGTTGATCCTCAATGGCCTGGGCTTCCTGATCACCCTGGTCAGCGTGTGGGTGGTCTATTGGTTAGTGTATGGCGTGACCTTCTTTGAAGTATGGCAGGCCAACACCGACCCGCATTTTGAGATGACCACCCATTATGGCTTGCGCCTGTTCTACAATCCCTACGATTTTGTTTTGTTCCTCGGCTATGTGCTGGGCGGGATCGCCCTGGTGGCATTATGGCAGGTCGGGAAGTCGGCAGTTGCTAATCGTGGGATAGAAGATAACAACACCGCCACCTTTGTGATTGCGGCGGCGCTGACCCTGACCGCGCTAACTCTGTCCGGCATATCGCGGGCCGAGGTCGGGCGGGTCTGGCTGTTATTGATGCCCCTGGCAGTGCTGACCGCTTTTGCGGCCAGAGGCGGCCCGGCGGATTCTGCCGGGCGCTGGATCGGTGTAGCCTTACTGCTTGCCTTCCAGACGATTGTAATGCAGACTGTCTTTGACCACTCCCAACCGCCCGCACCGATATTAGATCATGTCTATAATTTAGATGAGGACGCGGTGGAAGCCGGGATACAGCTTGGTGACAGCCTGAAATTAGTTGGATATGACATCGATAACCTACAGGCGCAGCCGGGTGGTACATTAAATCTGACCCTGTACTGGCAGGCCAACCAGCGTCAAACCGGCGATTATGTGAGTTTTGTACACATTCTATCAACTGAGGCCGGGTTAGTTGCCCAACATGACGTGCCACCGCTCACCGACGATTATCCCATGCGCTGCTGGCTGCCCGGCGAAGTGGTCGCCCAGCCGGTTACCGTTGAGATTCCACCGGATGCGCAACCGGGCGATTATGACCTGTTGGTCGGGATGTACACCTGGCCCGATCTGATCCGTCTGCCGGTATCCGGCCCCGGTGCACAGACCGGCGAGGTTGAACTGGCAAAGATTAAGATCAAGCCTGAGTGACAGCCGTAGGATAATGCAACTCTTACCCTTGCAATGCGTAATGTATTGTGAAGCAATTCGATATATAAGGTGAAAATGAATGTCAGAAGAAAAGCGACTTTTTCGCAGCCAGACTGACCGTGTCCTGGGGGGAGTGTCCGGCGGCCTGGGTGCATATTTTAATGTAGACCCTGTCCTGATACGGATAGGCTTTGTCATCCTGGGGCTGGTTAACGGCATCGGCGCGGTGATCTACCTGATCATGTGGCTGCTCGTGCCTGATCAGGCCAATCAAGGTATGGCTGGCGGCGATGTGGTGAGTGCCAACGTTGAGGATATCAAGAACCGCGCCAGGGGCCTGGGCGAATCGGTCACGGGATCGAAGACACAATCCGGGTTGATCGGCTTGATTCTGGTTGTACTGGGGGCATTGTTCCTGCTGCGAAACCTGACCGGCCTGGATTTCTGGGCGCTGTTCCCGGCCTTGTTGATCTTAGCCGGAATCTATCTGCTGTTTACCCGGCGTTAACGGCCCCGCAGCGAGGAGAAGAACCACTATGTCTGAACAAACTGAATCCCGTAATCAAGGGGGTGGGCTTGTTGGGGCCGTCATCCTGATCGGCCTGGGCGTCGCATTTCTGTTGAACAATATGGGTATTCTTTCGGTGAATTGGTTAGGGCTGCTGCGTTTCTGGCCGGTGCTGTTGATCCTGGTTGGGTTAGATGTACTGCTCGGCAGGCGTTCCCTGATCGGACAGTTGATCATGGCCGTGCTTGGACTCGCCATCGTAATCGGTGTGATTTACCTGGCTTCCGGCACTGCCGTCTCAGCCGACGCGATCACCCGCCAGATTTCCCAACCGCTTGGCGAGGTAGAAGAACTCGATGTCACCCTTCAATTGGGGGCATTTGCGACCAATATCACCACGCTGTCAGATAGTAATATGGCCGTCTCCGGTGACTATACTACCGACCCGCAGCTTGAATTGATTGTTGATTATGACGACAGCGGCTCAACCGGCAAACTGGAAATCTCACAGGAAGATGATATGGTTTTCCCCCTGCCGGGTAACGGTAATTTCAGCGGTGAACTGAACCTCGGCCTGACCGATAACATCCCGGTTAAGCTGGAGGTTAATGCCGGGGCAGGTGACCTCGACCTTGATCTGACCGGGCTTAACTTGACCAGCCTGGACTTAAATCTTGGGGCTGGGCAGTTAACGCTCCTGCTGCCGGAACAGGGTGATTTCGAAGTTTCGGTTGGCGGTGGCGTAGGTGATATTCAGGTAACGGTGCCGGACAGCCTCGACGCACGCATCGATATCGACAGCGCCATTGTAGGCCGGACGATAGACAACCGCTTTGAGAAGCGTGACGATAGCTTATGGCAGTCCTCTGGCTATGATGGGGCCGACAACCGGGTCAAACTGGAAATCGACGCGGCGGTGGGCAATATTGTTGTGAGATAGTTATTGGTACATAAAGGACAATATGAACGTGGATATGGAAAAAGAAGCAGTTGAAGAGACTGCATACAGCGAAGGAACACCGCCTTACCAGGAATACCCGGCCTCGCGCCAGGAGAGGCGACATGGCCCGCGTGGAGTCACACTGGCAATCATCATGATCGGCGCTGGTGTTGCCATCTTATTAAGCAACATGGGGATCATCTCGTTTAGCTGGGGTGACCTCTGGCACTATTGGCCCGTGCTGCTGATCCTGGTTGGATTGGACATCATCCTGGGGGGACGTTCAGCTTTTGGCAGTCTGCTGTTAGCCGTTATGGCAATTGTCGTAATCGGCGGGTTGATCTTCTGGGCCGATGCCCTACCTTCATCCAATTCAATGTCGGATGCGCGCGCCTTCGGGGGAGACGGTGAGACGATCACGGCTGATTTTGCCGAACCCCTGGGAGCTGTAGATTCCGTCAACGCAACGCTTGATCTTGGTGTCGGCGAAATTTACCTTGAAGCCCTGGAAGATAGCAGCAATGTCGTCGAGGGTGAATACTCCGGCCCAAGCTGGTTTAATTATGTAGTGGACTACCGGGAAAACAACGGCGAAGGCAAACTCACGGTCAAGCAGGAAGGCGACGATTCTTTCCGCATCGGCGACAGCGGCGATCCTTCGCTTAATCTCTACCTGACCGGCCAGGTCCCGATGGATCTGACCATCAGTCCTGGTGTTAGCGAGTCCAATCTTGATCTGTCCGGGCTGGACCTGACGGCGCTGGAGATCAACAGCGGCGTGGGTGAGGTTCATATCACCCTGCCGGAATCCAGCGAGATTGAAAAAGTTGATGTGGCGGTCGGTGTGGGCGAAACCTATCTTTATCCGCCCAGCGATTCCGAAGACCTGTATATTGACGAGATCAATGTGAGCGGCGGGGTCGGATCATTTGAGGTTGAACTGCCGGAGCAGGGCGATTACACACTGGATATCAATGTTGGCGTTGGCTCGATGTACATTGATATTCCCGGTGATCTCGAAGCCCGGATTGAGCTTCGGGAAGAGGGCCTGACCGATATCGAAATCGGTGACCGCTTCGAGCAAATCAGCGACGGCGTCTGGGAATCTGAGGACTACGATGGCGCAGCCAACCGCGTTTTAATCACCATTGTGGGTGGTGTCGGCAGCGTTGAGATCAACGACTAAATCCACTCTTTAGAATAATTTCGGGGCGACGCGAGCCAGAGATTTTGGTTCGGTCGCCCTGTTTCTTTTGTTAGATAGGAATTAATTCCTGGTTCAGGTCCTTCTTTCAACATTATAGTCAGAAATTACTCACAAAAATTCAAAAAATTGTTTACATGTTGTGGAGACAAAACCCTGTTCAATTCATCTCTTAAATCAGTAGTGAAATCTGGGCGAAGCGCATCATCAAGCCCAACAATTTCACCACGATATTCTGTGAAAACCCTCAGCCAGGCGGATAGCACATCCAGGAACACAGCCAGATTGGGTGCAACTCGTTGAGGTGTCCAACTGCCTACACCATGTAGCGCAAATGAAATTGGGGTGTTTGTAATATCCACATGAGCAATAATCGGATCGGCGTTGATATCTCCGATGGTAATCCAATTCTCATTCCAATATAGGTCTATCTCTCCCCGCTTACCAACCTCCCACCTATACCCTTCCTGACTAACAACTAAATTTTCAGGGCTGTATAGAACCATTTCAGAGACGCTCCATGGAATCCCTAGTTCAATAGGCGCTGCAACTGTATACCATTCAACGATATCTGAAGAAAGTGGTAAATCATTTCTTATCAAGTCGAGTGCTTCTTCTGAGAATGCACCCCAACCCCCGGTAATTTTGGCGATCCTGGCCGCTCGTTGAATCATTAGTTTGAGATTTTCCGCACTGGATTGAATATCCATTTCAATAACCCTTCTATCTACTTATGATTTATTCAATTGCCTTATTTGCTTTACTTCATTGGAGATATTGATAGATAAAATTGTTATTTGGTGCGATCCTCTCCAAGTAAATCACAGAATGAATTTTTCTCAAAGAGCTATCTCAATACCAGCTTCCTTAAAACTTCCAAAACAGGCCGCTGCCGGGCCATTCCCGCCACCTGAATCGTGGTATACTTCTCTCTGATAACTCCGTTTTTTTGTGCTAGGTGATATTGGTATGGCTTCTTTCGCCCACTTACACGTCCACACTGAATATTCGCTGCTTGACGGCATGAGTCGCATTAAAGACCTGGTTCATTACACCAAAGAACTGGGTATGGATTCGTTGGCAATTACCGATCACGGTGCAATGTATGGCGTGATCGAATTTTACCGGGCGTGCAAGGCCGAGGGTGTCAAACCGATCATCGGCCTGGAGTCCTATCTGGCTCCGCGTGGTATGCGGGATAAAGATAGCAAGCTGGATAGCAAGCCCTATCACCTGCTGCTGATCGCCCAGAACCAGACCGGCTATAAGAACCTGCTGAAGATCGCCAGTGCCTCACAGCTTGAAGGGTATTATTACCGCCCACGCATCGATAAAGAATTCCTTGCCGCGCATTCCGAGGGCCTGATCTGCACCAGCGGTTGTCTGGCGGCGGAAGTCCCCCAGTTAAAGATGGCCGGGCGTGAAGAAGAAGCAAAAAAAATGCTGGGCTGGTATTGGGATGTTTTTGGCCCTGATCGCTTCTATATTGAGCTTCAAGAGCATGACATTCCCGAACTCCACCAGATCAACAAGTGGCTGTTTGAAGTAGCCCCTTATGCCGATATCCCACTGCTGGCAACCAATGACGTGCATTACGTTCGCAAAACGGACGCTAACCCCCATGACATCCTGTTATGTATTGGGACGGGCAGCCTGGTCAGCGAACAGAACCGGTTAAAGTTCAGCGACGATAGTTACTATCTACGCTCCCCGGAGGAGATGTACGCTATCTTTGGCGAAGCACCGGAGTCCCTGACCAACTCCATCAAAATCGCCGAGATGTGCGACGTTGACCTGGACGACAAGAGTTATCACCTCCCTGAATTCCCTGTGCCGAAGGGCTATGACGCTCAAAGCTATCTCCGCGAATTATGCGAGCAGGGATTACGCTGGCGTTATGGTGACCGGGCCGAAGATGCCGACGTGCGAACCCGTCTGGAGCACGAATTAAAAATCATCCACGATATGGGGTTTGATACCTACTTCCTGATCGTGTGGGATTTATGCGAGTTCGCCCGTGACGAAGACATCTGGTGGAACGTGCGTGGGTCGGGAGCCGGATCGGTGGTGGCCTATTCCCTGGGGATCACCAACATCGACCCCCTCCTGAACAGCCTGATCTTCGAGCGTTTCCTGAATCCGGGCCGGGTCAGCATGCCGGATATCGACCTGGATTACCCGGATGATCGCCGGGCGGAGATGATCGAATACTGCGTGAATAAGTACGGCGAAGAGAAGGTCGCTCAGATCATCACCTTTGGAACGTTGGGAGCGAGGGCCTCGGTACGTGATGTGGGCCGGACACTCGATATCCCGTTAGGTGAGGTAGATGAGCTTGCCCGCATGATCCCCGCTGTGCCGGGAAAGGCAGTTGGAATTTCGGATGCGCTCGAACAGGTGCCGGAGCTAAAGGCCGCTTACGAAGATGAGAACCGGCCTTACATCAAGAACCTGCTTGACACCGCCCGCCAGTTGGAAGGTATCGCCCGTCACGCCAGTACCCATGCCGCCGGGGTGCTGATCGCCGATAAGCCATTGGTCGAGTATACGCCGCTCAACCGTCCGACCAATGCCAGCAACGAAGGGCTGGGATCGGTGTCACAGTGGCCGATGGCGATTGTCGAGTCAATTGGCCTGCTCAAAGTCGATTTCCTCGGCTTGCGCACCCTGACCATTATGCGGAAAGCCTGTGAACTGGTCGAGCACTATCGTGGCATCAAGTATGACCTGGACAGCATTCCCTACCGTCACCGCCTTGATGACAACCCGGAGGCGGAAGAGCATAACCGCCTGTTGGATCAGGCATTTGATTTAATGACCCGTGGGGATACCAGCGGCGTTTTCCAGGTCGAAGGAGCGGGCATGACCCGTGTCCTGACCGAGATGAAGCCCTCTCGCTTTGAGCACATCATTGCCGCCATTTCACTGTTCCGGCCCGGTCCGCTGGAGTACATCCCGACCTACATCCGCCGGATGCATGGTGAGGAACCGGTCAGCTACCATCACCCATTATTAGAGCCGATCCTGAGCGAAACGTTCGGCATCATCGTCTACCAGGAACAGATCATGCAGGTGGCCTCGAATCTGTTCGGCTATTCGCTCGGTGATGCCGACCTGATGCGCCGGGCGGTTTCCAAGAAAAAAGCCAAAGACCTGGAAAAACACCGGGCAATTTTCAAGAGAAACGGCCCGGAGCGGGATGTCTCCCCGGAGGTCGCCGACCAGATTTTTAACGATATTGAATTCTTCGCTCGCTACGGTTTTAACAAATCCCATGCCGCCGACTATGCCGTCCTGACAGTACAGACTGCTTTTCTCAAGGCCCACTATCCCGAAGAATACATGACGGCCTTGCTCACCATCGAACGTGCCAACACGGATAAAATCGGCGTCTACATTAATGACAGCCGCCGCCAGGGGATCGACGTCCTGCCGCCGGACATCAATCAGAGCGATCATGATTTCACTATCGAACCCCAGCCAGACGGGCGGCGGGCGATCCGTTTTGGGTTAAGCGCGATCAAGAATGTCGGGGAGGGCTCGGTTGAAGCGATCCTGGAAGCCCGGCAGGATCAACCATTTGAAGACATCGCCGATTTCTGCCAGCGTGCAGACCTCCGTGCGGTTGGCAAGCGGGCACTCGAATGCCTGATCAAAGTCGGGGCGCTCGATCAGATGGCTCACCGCCAGCAGCTGCTGGAATCCCTGGACCGGTTAATGAACTTCAGCGGCAGTCAGCATAAGGCGGCTGATATGGGCCAGATGAGCTTGTTTGGCGAATCGACCGGTGTACAGTTGTCGACTGATGCCAGCGGCCTGCTCGTTGACCAGGTCGCCAACGAGGTATCGAACCGCGAAATGAAACAATGGGAGCGGGAACTGGTCGGCGTCTACGTATCAGAACACCCCCTCCAGGCGATTTTTGATCAGATCGGCAGCACCAGCGGGATCACCTTTAGCAACCAGCTGTCCGAATCTGATCACGACCGGCAGGTCACCATGGTCGGAACCGTTACCTATGTGCGCCCTCACCTGACCAAGACCGGCAAGTCGATGGCCTTTGCCGGGCTGGAGGATTTATACGGCCATATGGAGGTGGTAATCTGGCCCAGCACCTGGGATGAAACCCGCGAGTTTTGGCAGGTTGACCGCATCATCCAGGTGCAGGGGAAGATCGATGCGGGTAGGGGGGATGCCAAGCTGCTGTGCGATGGCGCAACCACTGACATTACCGTTCACCGGGCCGCCGATGAAGTCCAGGCGGTTGAAGAAACCCCATTTGATGATTATGTCCCTCCCCCAGAGGAGGATTTCATCCCACCTTCATACTATGAAGAATCGCCTTTTGAGGCCCCGGAATTATCAGAGCCGGTCATGGAATCCGAGCCGCTTGATGAATCCCCTGCGATGCCTGCTGCACCACCGGAGTCACCTGAGCCTGAGCTTCCGCCAGCTGCCGAGCCAAATGGGGGGAAAGTTGCAGTTCCGGTTATGACCGTTCCTCCCCCACCCATGCCTGAAAATGACCCGGTTGAGATCGTCGTGGTGTTCCACCGGAGCGGTGATGATGTCCGCGACCGGCGCAAACTCATGCATGTACATGGCAAGCTGATCAGCTATCATGGGGAAGATAAATTTTCAATACTCCTGGTCGGTAATGGAAAGGAGGTTAAACTCGACTTTCCACAAACTACACGGTATTGTCCTGAATTAAGCGAAGAATTAAGCCTCCTTATGGAAACAGACGCTATTCAGATAATTCGACCTACAAATTGAGAGGTAACGTAATGACGGACAAAATTAAGCGTATTGCAGTGATGACCAGCGGCGGCGACTCACCCGGTATGAATGCAGCTATTCGCGCCGTCGTTCGCGGTGGAATTCATTATGGGCTGGAAGTCTATGGCATTCGCCAGGCTTACAAAGGGCTCGTTAACGGCGATATTGAATTGATGACCAGCCGCGACGTAAGCGGCATTATCCAACGCGGCGGCACTATGTTACAAACCGCCCGCCTGCCTGAGTTTAAGGAAGAGAAATATCAACTCCAGGCGATCCGCCGCCTGAATGAACACGCCATCGATGCCCTGGTAGTGATCGGCGGAGATGGCAGCCTGACCGGTGCATTAGCTCTGCATAAACGCGGAGTCAAAGTGATCGGCATCCCTGGCAGCATTGACAATGACATCTGGGGATCGGCCAGTTGTATCGGTGTCGATACGGCACTCAACACCATTCTTGATGCTATCGACCGCCTGCGGGATACAGCCTCATCTCACGAACGGGTTTTCCTGGTTGAGGTGATGGGGCGGAGCTGCGGATATCTGGCGATCTCCGCCGGGCTGGTAACCGGGGCCGAACTGGTTGTCATCCCCGAAGAGGAAACCTCTTTGGAAGACCTGGACAAAGTTGTGCGTGAAGCCTATTTGAAGGGAAAATCGCACGCTATGATCCTGGTCGCTGAAGGTGCTAACCTCAAATGTAATGAAATTGAACAGTACCTCAACCAGCACGATATCGGTTTTGAGGTTCGGGTTACTATTTTGGGACACGTTCAACGAGGAGGCCGTCCAACCGCTTTTGACCGGTTGTTGGCTACCCGTTTTGGGGTAGCGGCTGTCGAAAAATTATTAGCAGGGGAACACGGTGTCATGGTTGCCTTAGACCAGGATGACATGGTAACCCTCAAATTGGAAGAGGTGATCGGAAAGCAGCGAACAATTAATCCGCAGTTTACCGCACTGGATGAGATGTTAGCCTGATTGCGGTAAAATTGAGCCGTCCTTTTGATTCAACTAGGAGGAAAGAAAGTATGAAGATAGGTGTTCTAACCGGTGGTGGAGATGTCCCCGGATTGAATCCATGTATCAAGGCCATTGTTGATCGTGGTATTGACGAAGGTCACGAAGTGGTCGGGTTGCGGCGAGGTTGGGCCAGTTTATTGAATTATAATCTGGATGACGAGACAAATAATGCTCAATGTGCTGTCCCCCTGAACAGACTTACTGTTCGGCGTATTGCTCGTACCGGAGGCACATTCCTGCATACATCACGTACCAATCCGGGAAAGGTTAAAGCCGCAGTCGTGCCTGAGCACCTACGGGATGATGATTGGTCGGAGGATCAGGGGATCAAGGATTACACCGAGCATTCATTGAAGGTTATCGAAGAGCTGGGACTTGATGTGATTGTTGCCATTGGTGGCGATGATACACTCAGCTATGCCGAGCGTCTGCACCGGGAAGGGGTACACATTATGTGCATCCCCAAGACGATGGATAACGACGTATTTGGCACGGACTATTGCATTGGCTTCAGTACGGCAGTGACGCGCAGCATCGATTTTATCAACAACCTGCGCACCAGCACCGGCTCCCACGAGCGGATCGCCGTGGTCGAGTTGTTCGGGCGGAACTCTGGGGAAACCTCCCTGATTGCTGCTTATCTCGCCGAGGTAGACCGGGCCATTATCTCGGAAGTGCCGTTTGACCACGAGAAGCTGGCTGAACTCCTGGTGGAGGATAAAGCCGCTAATCCCAGCAATTACGCCATGATGACCATCTCCGAAGGTGCACGTCTGGAACATGGGGAGATCATTGAGACAGGTGAAGCGGATGCCTACGGTCACCGCAAATTAGGTGGCATCGGGCAGATCACCGGCGAACTGATCAAAGAGATCACCGGCCATAATATCATCTACCAGCAGGTTGCTTACCTGATGCGTTCTGGCGCACCCGACTCGCTTGACCTGATGGTCGCTTTCAACTATGCTCATATGGCGATGGATATGGTGCTTAAGGGGCAGAGTGGCCGGATGGTCGCCTTGCGCGGTGGCGTTTACACTGATATCCCGGTTAGCATGATCATGCAGGGGCGCAAACAGGTTGATGTTGGCGAGTTATACGACATCCCCAAATATAAACCCAAGGTGCGGCACGTGGCAGGTATGCCAATGTTCTTGAGCTAAAACCTCCACTGATAGATAAACCTGTAAGGCCGCCAAAGGGCGGCCTTTTTCTTAGAAGGCAAAAGGTACTATGATCCCCGTAAAACTGGAACTGTACAATTTCCTGGCCTATCGTGAACCGGAGCCGATTGATCTGACGGGCTTGCATGTTGCTTGCCTGGCCGGAGCTAACGGTGCAGGTAAATCCTCGCTGCTGGATGCTATCACCTGGGCCTTATGGGGAAAGGCACGTACCCGCCGGGATGATGAACTGATCCACATCGGCCAGACCGAAATGCAGGTCGCCCTGACTTTTCAGCTTGGTGATAACCTCTATCGGGTGCTGCGCCACCGCTCATCCCAGGGATCAGGCCGGAGTATGCTGACACTCGATATCTGGCACAGTGACGACTGGCACAGCATCTCCGAACCCACCATCCGGGCCACCCAGAATAAGATCGACCATACCCTTCGCCTTGATTACCAGACCTTCATCAACTCGGCTTTTTTAGTTCAGGGGCGGGCTGATGAATTCACAAACAAAACACCTGGTGAACGAAAAGCGATCCTTAGTGAAATATTGGGCCTCAGTGTATGGGAACATTACGAGGACAAAGCCAAGCGGCGCTTGCAAAATATCAAGCAGCAGCAGTCCCAACTGAACTATGAGATCGACCAGATCGACCAGGATTTAGGCCGCCGGGAAGAATATCAGGCCGAACTGATCGAAACCCAACAGGTATTGGATACCCTGACCGGGCAGCTGCGTGAAGTAGAGGAACGCTACCGCGAACTGGATGGCGCACGCCGGGAGCGGGAGTCGGTCCTATCTCATTATCAGGGTATCGATCACCAGCTTACCCTGGATGAGAAAAGCCTTGAACAAGCCCAATCACGGCGTGAACAGCAGCAGCAGCGGCTAGAGTTTCTGCTTCAATTGGTTGAGGATCAGGCTGAGATCGAGTCTGGCTATCTGACCTTGCAAGAAGCCCGCCAGCGAGATCGGGAACTCAACGATCACCTGCTGGCTCAAAACGATCTACGTGAACGGTTGAGTGAACTTCAGGGGATAGTCAATTCGGCCCGGAGTCATTTAGAGGCTGAGAAACGCCAGGCAGAAAAGAGCATCAACAAACTTGAGAGCAGGCTGGCAGAGGCTTCAGAGGAGCCGGATAACCTTCAGGAAGCCCAGGAAAAGATCGCCCGTTTAGAGGCGCTGGATGTTCATTGTAACGAACTGCGTGAGCGGCGGGCTTCCCTGCGTGAAGGACTCGCATCACTTGATGCCCAGAATAACAACCTGAAAGCAGAGATGAAAAATCTGGCCCGCCAGCGTGACGATGTAGAAGCGGTGACGGAACCGGTTTGTCCGTTGTGTGGTCAGGAATTAAGCGATACCCATCGCATCGATCTATTAGAAAAGCTGGAAACCAGGGGCAACCAAAGGGGCGATCTCTGGCGGGCGAACCAGGAAGAGATCGAAATATTGAAGGCTGAACTGGTCGAGCTTGACAAAGAGCTCAAGAAGGCTGAGCCAGAACTGCGTAACCTGCCGCCGCTTCGCGATCATTTCGCCCGGCTTTCCGAACAGTCCAACCAGACCCAGGACGCCCAGGCCGAATTGGAGGCACTGAGATTCCAACTGGCCGACCTGGAAACAGCACTGGCCGACAAAGATTATGCCCATGTCGAGCAGGGAGCAGCCGAAGAGATCGAGGAGCAGTTAGCCGAGTTGGGATATGATGGGGCAACTCACCGCGAGATACAGGCCACCATCGACACCTATCAACCATACGAGAAGCGGAAAGCCGAGCTTGAGCATGCCCTGGAAGAAGTGCCCAAGGTCGAAATTTCTATCGAAAAGTACAATGAAGAACTGATGGCTCTCGAGGGGCGGGTAGCCGAAAGTCAGGATAAACGTGCCCTCCTGGCCGATAAAATCAAGGACCTGGATAAGCAGTTAGTCGATTTCGACCGGATCGAGCAGGAGGTACAAACCCTGCGTGATGAAGAGGCCGATGCTCGTGTCCGGGTAGGTGCAGCAGATCAGCGATTAAACGCCTTACAAGGCCGTGAAGCCCGCCGGATTGAACTGGTCGAGCAGCTCGATCAATATGGGGAGGAGTACGGCATTTACCATGAACTACGCCTCGCTTTTGGCAAGGATGGCATCCCGGCTATGATCATCGAAATGGCTATCCCGGAGATCGAGCAGGAAGCCAACCAGATTTTAACCGCCATGACCGACGGGCAAATGCACGTTCGCTTTGACACCCAGCGGGAGAAAGTCACCGGGGGTACAAAAGAAACCCTCGACATCAACATATCGGATGGACGGGCCACGCGAGATTATGCTACTTTCAGCGGCGGAGAGGCCTTCCGTGTGAACTTTGCCATCCGGCTGGCCCTATCACGTTTATTGGCCCGCCGGGCCGGGGCGCAGCTCCGAACCCTGATCATTGACGAAGGCTTTGGCTCTCAAGATAATCAAGGCCGGGAGCGGCTGGTACAGGCTATCCACGCTATCCAGGATGAATTTGATTTGATCCTGGTCATCACCCACATCGAAGAACTGAAAGAAGCCTTCCCAGTTCGATTAGAAATTACCAAAACCCCTGAGGGTGCGTTTATTGAGGTAGTCTGATGACAGCTGTTATGCAAGTCAATCACGTTGCGATTGTGCCGCTGCTCAGTAAGCAGCAAACCGAAAAAGCCCGGTGGTTGGGTGCGCTGCTCTGCAAGCTGCTGATCACCCATCTTGATGCGGCGGGTCTGCCGATCCTGCCTTACGATGATGTCAACCGGCATCTATCAACCGCCCGGCAGAAGCTCCCCCTGGATCAGGCCGGTGTGCAAGCCACCCAGACGGCCCTCAAGCTGCGGGCATTAATCCACGGGCACTACGTGTTGGATGAAGATACCAAGATGTTCGGGGTGCGGCTGTTAATTGAAGGGACAGACCTATCCGGCCCACCGCTTGAAGCTTCAACACCTCTGGCCGGATTCCCCCGCTTCATCGAGCGGCTGTCGCTGGCGCTGGTCGAGCGTCTTGATCCGCCTGTCACCGCTGAGGTGCGCCAGCAGATCAGGGACGTTCCCCGTCCTGCCAATTTCGAAGCATTCCGCCAGCTCAGTGATGCTTACGGGGCCTGGTCAAAGGGCCTGAACGAGTTAGCCCTGGCCTCGCTTGAGTCGGCACTGACTCTTGACCCCGACCTGGAAGAGGCCGCTTCGGTGGCGGTAGCCGTCGCCCGGACGGCCCGCGACATCGATACTGCCCAGGCCAGATTCCGCCAGTGGATCGATATGGCACAGCGCAAGAACCAACCGCTGGTCACCGGAGAGCGGCTGATGATGCTGGGGCATTGGTTATTTGCTCACGGAGAGTGGGATAAGGCCCGCAAGGTCTATCAGGAGGCTGGAAGCATCTATCGTCGGGAAGATCACGAACACGGCAAAATCCAGGCGCAAAACAACCTGGCGAATATTGATTTGCAGCAGGGTAAAATTCAGGCGGCTATTCAGACCTACCGCCGCAGCCTGCGATCCCTTGAGGAGCTTCCTGACGACACCGAACGCGACGAGGCGGTAGCCCTGTTTAATCTGGCTCTCGCTCACAAAAACCTGGGGCAAACCGACGAGTCGATGCGGGCGGTTGAGCAGGCTATCGGATTGGCTCAAAGCCTGAAGGATACGCACCTGCAAGCCAAATGCCTGATGCAGCGTGGCGTGTTGCACGATGACAGCGGGGAATGGGGACGCGCCAGCGGTGACTATGCCCAGGCTCTACGCCTGTTCGATATTTTAAGTGACGAAAAAAATATGGCGATGGTCAAAAACCATCAGGCCCTGATCTTCAAGCAGCAGGGTGCTTACGACCGTGCCGAAGCTCTTTTGCTCCAGGCATTACAAACCTTCGAAGATGAGCCAGATATCCACGAGCGGGCCATTATCTGCTTTAATCTGGCTGAACTCTATTATTCGATGCAGCTATACGAACAGGCCTGGGAATACGCAGAACAGGCCCAGACGGTCTTCACACAGCTCCGTTCCGGTTGGTTGACCCTTTCCAAAGAACTGATCGAAATGCTGAACAGCATCCCTGATAGCTCAGAGACCAATACCTTTACACCTCCGGCAAGCCCTCAATAAGCAAGTAGGGCGGGAAGACCACCTTTTTTGTGCTGTCTTTGGCGGTTCTTGACTTAAACCGGGGGGTATCCTATCATTCAGAACTAAAATATTTAGTGATTGAATCAAGGCAAGAACCAAAAATTGTCAAACAGCGAAAAGAAAGCAACCCTCGCCGACATTGCGCAGGATAGTGGCGTATCGGTCGCAACCGTTTCATTAGTGCTGCGGAACAAGCCCGGTGTCAGTGATGCCACCCGGCAGCGTGTCTACGATTCGGCGCGTGCTTTAGGGTATATCTATACGGCTTCTAACCAGGCAAAAGCGCGTCGTCTGCCGCAGGATATCGGCCTGATCATCAAAGTCCGGTCAGACGACCTGCCCGCCACCAACAGCTTTTATGCGCCGGTCCTGGCCGGAATTGAGGCCGTTTGCAGGCATAACCGGATCAACCTGATGTATGCCAACCTGCCGGTCGATCTGGCAAACCACCCGCTGGAAATCCCCCATATATTGTTGGAGCAGCAGATCGATGGCGTCTTGATGGTCGGGATGTTCCTGAACGACGATATCGTGCAGATACTGCATTCTAAAAAATTGCCGGTTTTACTGGTAGATGCTTATGCCGCTGACAATCAGTTTGATTCGGTCGTAACGGATAATTTCGCGGGGGCCTATCAGGCCACTATCCATCTGATTGAGGCAGGACACCGGCAGATCGCCATTGTTGGCAGTCGTCATGATGCCTACCCCAGCATCCAGGAACGCCGCGCGGGTTATTTGCAGGCATTGGCTGACAACAATCTCGAACCCTATTTCGCCGATTGTTATTTATATCCTGATAAAGTTCCCCCGGCAGTCGCGGATCTGCTCGATTCTCAGCCCGAAGTTACCGCCTTATTCGCATGTAACGATACTGTAGCGATAGAGGCTGTCCGAACCGCCCAGAAACTCGGTAGGCATGTACCGGAAGACCTGTCGATTGTTGGCTTTGATAACATTGAGCTGGCCCAACATGTCATCCCACCGTTGACAACGATGCGAGTTGACATGATGGGGATGGGTCGTTTGGCCGCGCAGTTGTTAATGAATCGCTACGAATTCCCTGAAGCGGGCCGTGTCCGCACCATTATCTGTCCCTATCTGGTCAGGCGTGCATCGGTGAAAGCACAGGAGCTCGATAATTAAATTTTTTAGTAAAATCAACTAAAACTCTTGACACAGCTCTGAAACTCTCTTAATATTGACTTTGTAGAAGAGTGTCGCTTTTGACATCTTCTTATATATTTTTTGCCTGTTGTTGATAAATTTTTTAGTAAAATAACTAAATAACGACCTTTTTGAGATTTCAATGCTGGATTCACCAGTCCCAGATATTAACCCCATGAGGATTCCATGCCACATCTAACACCCAATACACCACTCCCTAATATCCCCTGGGAGGATCGCCCAGAAGACTCAAGCGCCATTGTCTGGCGCTCACAGCGCAACCCGATTATCCCGCATGATTTAATCCCGGCTTCGAACAGCATCTTCAATAGTGCCGTAGTGCCCTTTGAGGGTGAATTCGCCGGGGTATTTCGCTGCGATGACAAAAGCCGGACCATGCAGCTCCACGCCGGGAAAAGCCCGGATGGTGTTACTTGGACGATCAAAAACGAGCGCATTCATTGGCAGCCGGATAATGATCAGGCCGCCGAAATTAACGAGTTCGTATACGCCTATGATCCCCGTGTGGTCTGGCTGGAAGATCGTTACTACATCACCTGGTGTAATGGGTATCATGGTCCGACTATTGGGGTTGGGTACACCCACGACTTTGAAACCTTCTACCAGATGGAGAACGCTTACCTTCCCTTTAATCGCAATGGGGTGCTGTTTCCACGCAAGATAAACGGCAAATACGCCATGTTCAGCCGCCCCAGTGATAATGGGCATACGCCATTTGGCGACATTTTCTACAGCGAAAGCCCCGATATGGTTCACTGGGGGCGTCACCGGTTTGTCATGGGAACTACCGATGGCTGGCAGGCAACTAAGATCGGGGCCGGGCCGATTCCGATTGAAACTGATGAGGGCTGGCTGCTCATTTATCACGGTGTACTGACCTCCTGCAATGGATTTGTATATAGCTTTGGGGCCGCACTGCTCGACCTGGATGAACCCTGGAAGGTTATTTATCGGGGCAAGCCTTATCTTCTGGCTCCACAGGCTCCCTATGAGCGCACCGGTGATGTACCGAATGTCGCTTTCCCCTGTGCCGCATTAACCGATTCGGAAACCGGGCGTATAGCAATCTACTATGGCGGGGCGGATACGGTTGTCTGTCTGGCTTTTGCCTATGTCGGTGAGATTATTGAATTCGTCAAGACCAATTCGAGCCTGGGTTAGAGGTAAAAAGTAGGCTGGGGTAGGATGAGTTATGTACTTTTTACCGATAATCTGATTGACTCCCACCCAATTATGCATATATAATGGTCTTAGATGTTGAGAGCGCTCTCATAATGGGAGCGATACCAAAACTGCTCGGAGCAATTAGGTGTCGAATCTGACACTCAAAAACATTGGGGGATCAACTATTCTACGTGTGGTCAATGCTGGCCTTTGCGTCGAGTTACCCATTGTGTCATTTACTATCCATCAACCAATTGTTAATTCAGGTGTCGAAGCCTTAAAACTTGCACGCCAGATCATGGCGGGTAACAACGAGTTCCCTGTCGCGCATTTTGAAGGCAAGGGGGATAGTACCCTCTCGATTTTTCTGGGGTTGGGAGCGATCCCATAAATTTACAACGTTTAAATATCTTTCTTTAGAAGGAGGTGAGGATCAGGAAAAACTGAGCAAAATGCATATTTCTTCAACAACTCAAATAATTTAAAAGGAGAAAGAAAATGCGTAAACGAGTCTTAACCGCCCTAATTATCACCGTTTTGGCTGCTCTCTTGCTGGCAGCTTGCGCCGCCCCCGCTCCGGCAGTGGACGAAGAAGCCCAGGCCCAAATTGCCGAGCTAGAAGCCCAATTGGCTGAAGCCGAAGCTGGCGCGAGCGAGGAAGAGATTGCTGCGCTTCAGGCCGAACTGGATGCAGCAAGGGCCGCGGCAGAAGAAGCTATGGCTGCCGCCGAAGCCGCAGCACCAGCACCAGCTGAACCCGAAGTGACCTATGATCGCGCCGAAACCATTTACGTGGCCGGCGCTGCATGGGGCCCGCCCTCAACCTGGAATCCTTTCCAACCGGGCAGCCTTGCCAACACAACCGGAACAATCGGCTATGTGTACGAATTCCTGTACACCTATGATCCGCTATCAGCTGAAATGACCCCCTGGCTGGCCGAAAGTGGCGGGTGGAGCGACGCATCAACCTTCAATGTAACCCTGCGGGATGGCCTGACCTGGTCCGATGGTGAAGCCCTGACGGCTGATGATGTTGTATTCACCTACAAACTGGGCCAGCAATACGCGGCAATGTGGTTCGCTCCCATGTGGGACTACCTGGTTGATGTTGAGGCCACCGATGACCTCAACCTGGTCTTCACCTTTAACGATGATCCGCTTTACCAGGAATTCGAGAACAACCTCTACAATATCCCGATCGTCCCAGAGCATCTCTGGTCAGGTCTATCAGAAGAGGATATCACCATCGGGGCTAATGAGAATCCGGTTGGCTCAGGTGCCTATATGTACGAATCACACGGCGAAGATCGCAATGTGTGGATTCGTAACGAAGACTGGTGGGGCAACGATGTCTTTGGCGCTCCGGCTCCCAAGCGCATCGTCGATATCCGTACCTCCAGCAACAACGTGGCGCTAGGTATGGTATTGCAGGGTGACCTCGACCTGAGCAATAACTTCCTGCCGGGCGTCGCCGAATTAGCCAAGCAGGGTTATGTCAATACCTACTATGCCGACGCTCCCTATATGCTCTCGGCTAATACCGCCGTTTTGTTCCTGAATACCACCATCTCACCGATGGACGATCCGGCCTTCCGCCGTGCGTTGGCCTATGCAATCAATACTGATGATATTGTGAACGTTGCCTATTCCAACCTGGTAAAGGCTGCCAGCCCAACCGGTTTGCTGCCCACTCTGGACACCTACATCGATCAGGATGTAGTTGATCGACTGGGTTGGACCTATGACCCGGCACAGACTGCCGCCATTCTGGAAGGGGCTGGATACACCAAGGGTCCTGATGGCTTCTATCAGACCCCTGCCGGTGAGCCTATCGAACTGGAAGTCACTTGCCCGAACGGCTGGACCGACTGGATGGCCGCCATCGAGGTGATCGCCACCAGCGCCCAGGAAGCTGGAATCAACATCCAGAACGTCACCCCTGACTATGGTGCCTGGAATGATGCGCTCCAGCAGGGTACCTTCCACATGACCCTGAACAACTGGGCCAACATGAGCAACACCCCCTGGACACTTTACAATCTCTTGTTCAGGCACCCGCTCCAGGATCAGATGCAAACCGGCAACTTCGGTCGGTACGACGACCAGGAAATATTCGACTTGGTAGATGCCCTGGCCCGCGTCCCCTCCGATGACGTTGAAGGTATGCAGGCGGCTTGCTCTGCCATTCAGGAGAAGATGCTGACTGAAGTACCCATGATCCCGCTCTGGTACAACGGCCTCTGGGCACAGTACAGCGATTCAACCTGGACAAACTGGCCATCAGAAGACTCTGATTCGCCGACTCTCCCAACCACCTGGTCAGGCTACTGGCAGTTGGGTGGCCTGCCCACGCTCATCAACCTTGAGCCGGTACCGGTCGAAGAGTAGGTTATAGTAGTAATATCGTAAACTGTTTTGTATACATCCCTCCCTCTAGAAAATAGAGGGAGGGAAGTTTTACGACGCAGTAAGTTTTCCTGATGGAGTCGACATGAGACGTTACTTTGGCAGAAAACTCCTCGTCTACGTTCTGACCTTTTTTATTGCGGTGACCATTGATTGGATGATCCCCCGCTTCATGCCCGGTGACCCTATTTCGAATATGCTGTCGAGGACGGTATTGAATGCAGATGCTGCCGAGATTATGTATGGGTATTTCTCCCAGGCATTTGGCTTAGATGTTCCTATCTGGCAGCAATATATTAATTTCTGGATTGCCCTGTTCAGCGGCGATCTTGGAATCAGCGTTTATCTGTTCCCCAAACCGGTATTAGATGTCATTATGGAGGCCGTCCCTTACGACGTCGGGTTGCTGCTTCCATCGATTCTATTAAGTTGGATTGCGGGAAATAAATTTGGTGCCTTTGCAGTGCGCTCCAAGTGGCTGGATAACACCGTGCTGCCCATCGGTTACATCCTGACAGCCACGCCTTACATGTGGCTCGGCATCCTCTTATCCTGGTTTTTTGGGATTGTTCTGGGTGCCTTCCCGATTGCCGGGGCGTACAGCTACGAGATGGCCCCTCATTTATCATGGACCTTTATTGGAAGTGTGCTAAGCCATTGGGTCCTGCCGTTTCTATCGTTGTTCCTGGTTGGTTTTGGCGGTTGGGCTATCGGCATGCGAAACATGATCATTTACGAACTCGAGGCCGACTACTCCCACTACCTGATGGCATTAGGCGCCCCTCGCAACCTGATTCGAAAATATGCCTATCGAAACGCCCTCCTACCCCAGATCACCGGGCTGGCACTCCAACTGGGTGTGATTGTGGCCGGTGCATTGGTGACAGAAGTTGTGTTCTCGTACCCCGGCATTGGCTCTTTGATCCTGTCAGCGATCCAGAATCAGGATTATTTCCTGCTGCAAGGATGCTTCCTGTTTATTATTAGTGGTGTGCTGCTCGCCAACTTTGTGATCGACATTGTTTACATTCTGGTAGATCCGCGAACGCGAATTGGGATGCAAGGAGAAGCGGGCTAATGACCACCAAAAAGAACGAATTCCTCTATTTTGCACTGCGAAACAACAAGCTGCGCATTGGGCTGTTTATCATTCTGGTATTCCTTTTGCTGGCTTTGTTTGGCCCCCTGCTTACTGAATACGAACCCTATGAGTATGCGACCAGCGGAGCTAACCCGCCCTCGTCCGAGTTCTGGTTCGGGACAACGACTTTCGGCCAGGACATCTTCAGCCAATTTGTATTTGGACTGCGAGCAACCTTCCTGGTCGGGCTGGTTGGCGGCGGCTTGGGAACCCTGATCGGGGTGGCGATCGGCTTTTCTGCCGGTTACTGGGGCGGCATTGTTGACGAAATCCTCAGCATGATCACCAATATTGTGCTGGTTATCCCTACTTTTGCCGTTCTTTTGATTATCACCGCCTACCTGGAATTCCGGGGGATTTTTGTTGAGAGCATATTCATCGGGTGTACGGCCTGGCCCTGGGTAGCCAGAGCGGTTCGATCTCAGGCGTTCTCCCTGCGCTCCCGTGATTTTGTTGATCTGGCCCGGTTGAACGGCACCGGCTCGTGGAAGATCATCGTCAACGAGATCGCGCCGAACATGATGTCCTATCTGCTGCTGGCTGCGATCCTCCAGTTTGGGGGGGCAACCTTGATCGCGGCTACATTGGATTTCATCGGTCTTGGCCCGACCCAGGGTATCTCGCTGGGTTTGATGATGAACAACGCTGTTTTATGGGGGGCGCTGCTGCTGGGACAGTGGTGGTGGTTTATTCCACCGGGATTGGCACTGACCAGCATTGTCGGTGCATTGTACGTCGCCAACGTTGGGTTGGACGAAGTCTTTAACCCCAAGCTAAGGGAGATGTAAAACCGTGAGCCTACAAGCAGAAAACCTCACCATCTACTACCAGACTCTTAGCGGGGATGTCAAAGCATTAGAGGGCGCTACATTTACCATCGCGGATGGGGAAATCATGGGCCTGGCCGGTGAATCAGGCTGCGGAAAGACCACTCTCGGTAACAGCCTGGTCTATATGTCTCCCCGCATGCGCTATATTGACGGTACCGTGGAGCTCGACGGCGAAGAACTGCCCATCTGGAACTCGGCTAAGATGGATGCTTTCCGATTCAAGAAAGTCTCTATCATCCCACAGTTCGCCATGAGCGCCATGAATCCCACCCGAAAAATCGGCAAGATGACAGCCGAACTGCTCGAATCCAGGCATGTGAACTTCGGAAATACGCTGCCTGAGCTCAAGCGGCGGCTTGATCTGGTTGAACTGACACATGACGTACTGAAGATGTACCCCATCGAGCTTTCCGGCGGGATGAAGCAGCGTATGGTGATGGTTCTCTCAACCCTGTTGAATCCCTCCCTGCTCGTAGCGGATGAGATCACCTCGGCTCTGGATGTTTCCACCCAACAGGCCGTCGCGGAGATGCTGGTTGAATTCCGTGACCGGGGATTTGTCAAAAGCATGATCTTCATCACCCATGATATTTCGATCCTCTATCAGGTTGCGGACAGCATCATGGTCATGTATGCCGGGCAGTTAGCAGAGAAAGCCTCCACCGAGGTGATCATAAACTCGCCTCGCCATCCATATACGGAGATGTTGATCTCATCACTGCCAAAGGTTGGCGTGAAATATACTGAAACCAGGTTGGCTGGCATTCCCGGAAAGCCTCCGCTTCTGCTCGATCCTCCTGTCGGATGCCGCTTCAGAGACCGCTGCCCCTTCGCATTTGATAAATGCTTTGAAGTGCCTCCGTTTATTGAAGTCGAAGAGAATCACTATGTAGCCTGTTGGAAGGAGTTCGAACAGAATGCTTAAGCTAGACAAAGTATCAAAGGTCTACCGGGTCGGAACTTTCGGTGGCAAAGAACTCCATGCCGTAAGTGATGTCAGTTTCGAGATCGGTGAGGGCGAAGTCGTCTCACTAATTGGTGAAAGCGGCAGCGGGAAAAGCACCATTGGGAAGATGATCCTGGGCCTCATTTCGATCAGTTCCGGGTCAATTCACTCAAACGGCATTGACGTTTCCGCCCTCAGGGGCAGCGAACTCAAAGAATATTACCGGAACGTACAGGGTGTTTTTCAAGACCCATTCAGTTCCTATAACCCTATCTTCAAAGCCGACCGTATTTTTAAGATCGTCAAGGACGAATTTTTCCCAGGCTTGGCAGACTCGGAATGGAAGGCAAAGTTACACCGTTCTTTAGAGGACGTTGGCCTGAACCCTGAACATGTCTTAAACAAGTTTCCTCACCAACTGAGTGGTGGTCAGCTTCAACGCTTGCTGATTGCCCGTGCCCTGTTACTCGATACCCAGTTCCTGGTGGCTGACGAGATCATCAGCATGCTGGATGCTTCCACCCGGATCGATGTCCTGAACCTGCTGGCCGATCTCAAAACTCGCGGCCTATCGATCCTGTTCATCACGCATGACCTCTCGCTGGGCTATTACATCAGCGAGCGGGCCGTGATCCTCTACCGGGGTCGTATTGCCGAAATGGGCCTGACGGAGAAGATATACTCTAATCCGTTCCACCCATATACAAAAATGCTGATGGCTTCGGTTCCCCGCCTGGATAAGAAGTGGGAAGAAGTCGAGGCAGAGGCGGAAGTAAAGGTTGACCTGAGGGGGAAGAATGCCGAACTTACCGGCGGCTGTGTCTATTTTGACCGGTGTCCACTTCCAGGGAAAAGCGAACGTTGTCTGGATGGCAGTCCTGAGTTGATCGAGGTAGAAAGCGGGCACTTCGTAGCTTGCTGCTGTGCTCAGGAAGGCTAGCACAAACCGATAACCTCATAAGTAATTGATATGATTTTAGGGGCGCAGCATGCTGCGCCCTCATTTCCGTAACCAAGAAGGGCACAACTGTATGCACTACGGGCAGTTTTCGCCTGACCAATCCGAATATATCATCGAGCGCCCCGATACACCGACCCCCTGGATTAACTATATCTCCAATGCCGAAGGCTATTGTGGAATTGTCAGCCAATCGGGCGGCGGCTTCTCTTTTCACAAGGACCCCCGTGACCGTCGTATCACCAAGTATCGTTACAACAACGTACCCGTAGACCGCCCAGGCCGTTATTTTTACATCAAGGATTTGGAAG
>JBNKDD010000020.1:0-36392 GCA_050288085.1 Anaerolineae bacterium | reverse complement strand
CTCAAAAGGATCAATTGGATTGAGAATCTCATAGTTGACCGTATAACTGCTTGCATCGTAATTGCCCCAGATCACAATGCTGGCCCGGTAATTTTGTCCGATCCGCCGGGCAGCTTGCTGATCGGCTGGTTGTTTGTTCAAACGGCCAATGCGAAATCCCGTGTAGTAGTAATCAGAAATATCTAAAAATGAACGGTCTATGTCACCTGCCGGGTTATGCCCGTTCTTCCCGTTAAAATCGGTAACCAGTACTAACACCTCATCGCCTTGAGCCGGTCGGACGGGTCTCATGTCACGCGGGAGGAGGGAAAAGAGGAGCGGCCAACCTACAGCCAAAGCCGATATGAGCACCACCACAAGGGGTACTGACATCAGCAAACAACCAACAATGATTAATCGCCGGGTAGAGGCTCCACCATCTATTTTGTCAATCGCTCTTTTTTGTTTCTTCATCAATGCCATTTTAGTGGTGTTCAGAGATAAGGGCAATAGGTCGGAGGAGGGTCGTAGGGGTGGCAAAGGAAAACAAAAAAGTACCCACCGCCGGGGCGATGGGTACTGAAACCTACAAGTTTTGGAATTATCCGCCGTTATTCTTGCCGATAGCGCGGGCCATTTCTGTGAAGGCCGCAAACACGTCAATTGGGACAGGGAAGATCAGGGTGCTGTTCTTCTCCGCAGCGACTTCGGTCAGGGTTTGGAGATAACGTAGTTGGAGTGCCATCGGCTCAGAAGCCATCGTAGCCGCTGCCTCCTTGAGCTGCTGTGCAGCCTGGAATTCACCTTCGGCATGGATAATCTTGGCCCGCTTTTCACGTTCGGCTTCAGCCTGACGAGCCATCGCACGCTGCATGGTGGGCGGAAGTTCCACATCCTTGATCTCGACAACGCTGACCTTGACGCCCCAGGGTTCGGTCGCCTCATCAACGATGTGAGCCAATTTCTCATTGATGCGCTCACGTTCCGCCAGCACTTCATCCAGTTCGGCCTCACCGATCACACTACGCAAGCTGGTCTGGGCAATCTGCCAGGTCGCCCGGCGGAAGTCTTCAACCTGTACGACAGCCGATTCTGGGTCGATTACGCGGAAGTAGGCCACCGCGTTAACCTTGACCGTCACGTTATCGTTGGTAATTGCTTCCTGAGTGGGCACATCGAGTGTTACCACACGCAAGTCAACTTTGACCATCCGGTCGATAAAGGGGATAAGGAAGAACAGGCCAGGCCCCTTTGCACCCACAACACGACCCAACCGGAAGACCACACCGCGCTCATACTCCTGGACGATCCGTATGGCGGAGGTAACCAGACCGCCGATGACCACCAGAGCGCCAATTACGAAACATGCAACTGGACCCAACCAATCCATTCTTATCTCCTTTTAGCTACAAAGCTATTGTATGTTAATAGTTATTGATAGGTTAATCAATGGATAACAGCTTCAATCTCATTATAGTCGAAGCGTTTGTGGATTCCAACCCCAAAAGTAGGGGGAGAAAAAAACAAGGACGCGGCTCCTCTGGGAAACTGCCGCATCCATGCTGCCCAAATGATTATACTAATGACTGGCTCAGGCTACTTTGATCCTCGCCCGTGCGATTTCATCCGCCTGGAAACACACATCATCTTTTCCCCGGATTTGCTCGTTTATCTTGTCGATGATCAAATCCAGATGGCCGCCATAGGCAACAAAGTCCAGGTCATCCGCCGGGACGATTAAAACCGGGCTGAGGGTAAACCGGCCAATCCAATCCTCGTAAAGCATATTCAGCCGCCGCAAATAATCCGGGTCGATATCTTGCTCAAAATCGCGCCCGCGCTGGCGGATACGCTCAAACAAGGTGTCAACGGAAGCCCGTAAATAAACGACTGCATCGGGCGGTGGCAATAAAGCCGTCATCACCTCGTAAAGCTCACGATAGCTTTGATAATCCCGGTCGGCCATATTGCCCTGCTGATATAAGTTCCGGGCGAAAATTTCGGCGTCCTCGTAGACGCTGCGATCCTGCACAACCGAGCCAGGATACGCCGCCAGTTGTTGGTGATGTTGGAGCCGCCGGGAAAGGAAGAACACCTGGGAATGGAAGCTCCAGGTCTTCATGTCCTTGTAAAAATCGGCCAGATAAGGGTTATCATCAACGGCCTCATAGAACGGCTTCCAACCCAGCCGGTCAGCCAGGAGTCGGGTCAGGGTGCTTTTCCCGACGCCAACGTTACCGGCAATCGCAATGAAGTTCTTGTCTCTAGTCTTCAATCTGTACCCTCCCTCAATACTTGTCCATCTTTCCACCGGCGCTGGGCGTTTATGGACATCTTCTCCAAATAAGCAGCCTCAAGGTCAATACCAGCGTAGTTACTCAACTTGAGCAAATAAGCCAGGCAATCCGCTAATTCTTCCTCAATCTGCTTGTGATGCTGCTGTATCGCCTGATGATGAGCGTTCTCTTTAGAAAGCCCTTCATTTCTAAGTTGGTACTGCTTGTTCCATATCACCTTGAGCACACGGGCCAGTTCGCCGATCTCTTCGCTCAAGCCGATAAAGTTCAGAAATGGATCGGGGTCAAAACCTTTTTCGGCATCCAGCGAAATATGAAACTGCTGGAAATCCGTCAAGCCCCTGGGTTTCTCCTCCAACTCGTGTAAGAAACTCTCCGGGTCGAAACCTTCAACGCCGGGAAGCTGTGGCTGATATTCGCCATAACGCAAGGTACTCTTGATCCGTTCAATCACCAGGGTCAGATCATCCGGGTTTTGAACGATATTCAGATTATTGGTGTCAATGACCAACATCGGGGCTTCGTCATATCCCTGCGTAAATTTTTCATAGGCTACCCGCAGTTCGTCAATATAATTCGGATCCATGTTACGTTCATAGGGACGGTCGCGGGCGGCAATGCGAGCCATTAATACGTCCAGGTCTGCCCTGAGAAAAACTAGCAAATCTGGGCGGGGCACTTTCTCCCCCAGTGCCGAATGGACGCGTTCATACATTGCCAGTTCGTCGCCAGCCAGGTTAAGGCCAGCGAATAATCGGTCTTTTGCAAAGGTATAGTCTGATACGATTGGGCCTTGCTGGATCGCCTGTGGAATAGTCGAACTCTGCTGCCGGTACCGGCTAAGCAAAAAGAAAATCTGAGTTTGGAAAGCATAACGCGTGCGATCAGAGTAGAAATCCGACAGAAAAGGATTCTCCTCGAACACTTCCAAAATCAGTTGACTATTGCTTAATTCCGGTTGTAAGAGACGCGCAAGCGTAGTCTTACCAACCCCAATTACGCCCTCTATGGCTACATAGGGGTGATGACTCATGATAGATCTATTCCATTGTAATTTGTTGTTTTCGGGTTGGAAATGGACTTTCCTTCTGGCCGCAGACCATCATCCGATACCCGGTTTATGGAGATATTCGCATCATAACAGAATGGGGGATGAGTTGCAAACGGGGCAAGGCGCAAGAACCTTAAAAATTTGACAGCACTAGAAACTTTTAAGAATTGGCCCGCTCAAACTATATCTTTTGCTAACAGTTGCTTGGATTAAAAATATGTCCAATTTTTTGGTTGACGCTGAGGTATCCACAGGTTATAATGTTTCCATTGTTCCACCATAGCTCAACGGCAGAGCATCCGGCTGTTAACCGGAGGGTTGCTGGTTCGAATCCAGCTGGTGGAGTAGAGGCCCAGCTCAAAAGAGTTGGGCCTTTTTGCTACCGACATCTGGAAAAGATAGGGAAACTATGGCAGAGAAAATTCAACAAATTGAAGTCGCAGTTGTACAGGCTGCTCCCATTCTCTTTGACCGTGACGCAACCGTTGAAAAGGCTCGCAGCCTGATCAAAGAAGCTGCCCAGACTGGAACACAGTTTATTCTTTTCCCTGAAGCCTTCATCCCGGCATATCCTCGCGGCTTGAGCTTTGGAACAGTTGTTGGAAGCCGCAGCCCAGAGGGACGGCTGACCTGGCAGCGTTATTGGGAAAATGCGGTTGAAGTGCCCGGTCCAACTACCCACATTCTGGGGAACGCGGCCAAAGAGGCTGGAGTCTATCTGGCTATCGGGATCATCGAGCGTGATAATCGCGGGACTCTATATTGTACTCAGCTCTACTTTGGCCCGGATGGAACCCTCCTCGGCAAACATCGCAAACTCAAGCCAACCGCCGCCGAGCGTCTGATCTGGGGCGAGGGCGACGGAAGCACTCTGACCGTATTCGATACGGCGTTTGGCAAAATAGGCGGGCTGATTTGTTGGGAAAACTACATGCCACTCGCCCGGATGGCTCTCTACGAGAAAGGCGTTGAAATCTACCTGGCTCCGACCGCCGACTCCCGTGATACGTGGCAGGCAACCCTGCGTCACATTGCTTGTGAAGGCCGGTGTTTTGTGCTGGGATGCAACCAGTTTGTGAAGAAAGATATGTATCCCTCCGATCTGGTCGGGGTGGAAGAACTTGCCAATCAGCCGGATATCATGTGCCGGGGTGGGAGTACGATCATCTCGCCGCTGGGGGAGGTGATTGCCGGGCCACTGTGGGATAAAGAAGGTATCCTCTATGCTAAACTGGACATGGCGGAGATAGTCCGTAGTAAGTTAGACTTTGACGTGGTGGGGCATTATGCCCGCCCTGATGTATTTCAGTTAATTGTCAACGAGAATTCCAGCTCGTCTATGGCGATAAAGTCCGAGGAGAAATAAACATGCCGCAAGGTTATCAGGGCAAGATCCTGCAGGTCAATCTAACTGACAGCATCCTAGAAGTAGAAGAACCACCGGAGTCACTTTACCGGCGCTACATGGGGGGGAGTGCATTAGGGTTGTACTATCTTCTGAACAACACGCCGCCCCACACAGACCCTCTCAGCCCGGAAAACACGCTGGTAATGGCCCTCAGTGTAATGACCGGTGCGCCAATCTCCGGGCAAAGCCGGATGACAATTGTCGCCAAGTCACCTTTGACCGGAGCCGTCGGCGATTCGCAGTCGGGCGGATTCTGGCCTGCCGAATTTAAGTTTACCGGGTTCGATGCGATTGTGATCCGGGGAAAGGCATCAACCCCGGTTTACCTGTGGATACACGATGGCGAGGCCGAGCTGCGTGATGCTTCTCACCTGTGGGGGAAAATTACCGGCGAGACGGAGCAACTTCTCAAAGAGGAACTGGGCGACGACAAGATCGAAGTTTTGCAATGCGGCCCAGCGGGTGAGAAAGGGGTACGCTTTGCGGCCATTATGAGCATGAGCAACCGGGCAAACGGACGCACCGGTATGGGTGCAGTGATGGGATCGAAGAACCTCAAAGCCGTGGTTGTACGAGGTAAGAATCGCCCCGCTCTGGCCGATAGAAAGAAGCTCAACGAACTGGCCCGGTGGGGTGCGGCCAATCTCGAAGAATCAGACGTTGCCGGACTGGGCAAATACGGCACGGCTGAAGTCATGATGCCGCAGCAGCTTTCCGGTGGGCTGCCTACTTATAATTGGGACAGCGGTGTGTTTGATGGTGCGGAATCGATCAGCGGCGAAACTATATATGACACCATCCTCAAAGGACGCGATACCTGCTATGCCTGCACCATCCGTTGTAAGCGCGTCGTCGAAGTAACCGGAGGGCCGTACCCGGTCGATCCTTACTACGGTGGCCCGGAATATGAAACGCTGTCAACCTTTGGGAGTTACTGCGGCGTTGGCAACCTGGAAGCGGTTGCTTACGCCAATCAACTATGTAACCAGTATGGCATGGATACCATCTCGTGTGGGGCGACGATTGCCTGGGCTTTGAACTGCTTCGAGGAGGGCCTGATCACCGCACAGGATACCGGCGGCCTCGAACTGCGCTATGGTGATGCCGATGTGGTTGTCCGCCTGACCGAGTTGATCGGCAAGCGGGAAGATTTCGGCGATCTGCTGGCGGAAGGTTCGGCCCGCGCCGCGCAACAAATCGGGCGCGGAACCGAGGAACTTGTGGTCGCCGTTAAGAACCAGGAACTCCCCGCCCACATGCCGCGGGTCAAACGCAGCCTGGGTCTGATCTACGCTGTGAATCCCTTCGGAGCCGATCACCAATCCTCGGAGCATGATCCGGCCTACGAAGACGATTTCGAGTATTATGAAGATAGACTACAATTGCTTGGCCTGACCAACCCGCAGCCAGCGCAAAGCCTGGCCGATGAGAAGGTGCGCTTTGCACTGCAAACACAAATTTTGTATAGCTGCCTGGACACACTCAACCTGTGCCAGTTTGTATTTGGCCCCGCGTGGCAGCTTTACGGCCCGGCTCAATTAGTCGAGGCGGTGCAGTACATCACAGGTTGGGATGTGACTCTTGAGGAATTGATGGAAGTCGGCGAGCGCCGGTTGAACATGCTCCGGGCATTCAACGCCCGCGAAGGGCTTGGCCGGGAAGCCGATCAACTGCCTGGCAAAATGTGGAAGGCATTGAAAGGCGGTCCGTCCGATGGATGGAAGCTAGACCCGGAGGAGATTGAACGGGCCAAAGATACCTATTACGCCCTCGCAGGTTGGGATGTCGAAACAGGAATACCGACCCGTGAGAAGCTAAATGCCCTCGGCCTGGATTGGATGGCCGATCTACTTAATTCTCCGTCATAGACGGCAAATCGGGAGTACAGAGATAATGAAAATCATTGTGCTAGGTGGTGCAGGAAAGATGGGGTCTATTTCGGTACAGGACCTGGTCGTCAACCCACGGGTTGATGAGGTCGTGCTGGCCGATCTTAACCTTGATACCGCTAAAACTGTCGTTGATTATCTCGACAGTCCAAAGATCAGCTTACAGCAAATCGATTTAAAAGATCACGCTGCGCTGGTCGCCGCCTTGCAGGGCGTTGACGCCTGTGTCAATGCAACTGTTTATTACACCAATCTCCAGGTCATGGAAGCCTGCCTTGAAGCCGGTGTTCACTATACCGATATGGGTGGACTGTTCCACACCACGCGCAAGCAGTTAGAGCTGCATGACCGGTTTGCCGAGGCCGGGATAAGCGCGGTGCTGGGGATGGGGTCGGCTCCGGGCGCGCCAAACATCTCTGCGCGTTACGCCGCCGACCGGCTCGATACTATTGAGTACATCCGCATCTATGATGGCATCCAGCCACCGCCGTCTGATCAGGTGGCTTTTACCTATGCTGTCCCCACCATCATTGACGAGATGACCTTCAAACCGATGGTTTTCCGGGATGGCGAATTCATCGAATGTGAGCCGCTCACCGAATTTGAGGATTACCAGTTTACTAATCCGCTCGGTATTCTTCCGATGCATCTTTCCCTACACTCTGAAGTCGCGACCTTACCGGTCAGCTTTAAGGATAAGGGTGTCCAGGAGTGCTTCTTCAAGATTAATTACTGGGGAATGGCAAAAGAACTGGTGGAACGGGTCAAGGTTTTGGCTGATTTTGGCTTAGACAGCGCTGAACCGATTGACATCAAGGGGATGCAAATCGCACCACGTGATTTCATGATCGCCATGATGGGCGGTTACGTTCCCCCGGTTGAGGCTTTCCTAGCTCCTCCGGCTACCCAACCTCCCAACTGGACAAAAGAGATCGTCACGGAAGTCAAGGGGACGGTTGATGACCAACCCGCCATCTACCGGATCGGTATTTTAACCGTCAAGGGTGCACTGCCGACCGGTGTTGTCCCGGCGCGGGGAGCAACCTGGCAAGCAGCAGGCAAAGTTGAGCCGGGTGTCCATCCGCCGGAACTGGCTTTTGACCCCGAACCCTTCCTCAAAGAGTTGGAGGAACGTGATATTTATACCCAGGTCACGGTGACCAAAGGATTGTGACCGTCACAATAAGGGGAAAATAAATGAATACCCAAACATCGATGGATCACCTCTCGCCGGTGTGGACACACATGACCCACATCGTTGTGGAACGAGCTGAGGGGATCAACCTCTACGATGCAGAGGGGAATGAGTATATCGATTTCACCTCCGGTATTGGCGTGACCAACACCGGGCACTGTCACCCGGCAGTGGTCAAAGCGGTTCAAGATCAGGCTGCGAAGATGCTGCACGGGCAGGCCAATATCGTCTTCCACCCGCCGATGCTGGATTTAGTCGAGGAACTCCGAACGGTTGTCCCATCCCATCTCGACAGCTTTTTCTTCTCTAACAGCGGGGCAGAGGCCGTCGAAGCATCGATCAAGCTGGCCCGCCAGGCAACCGGACGAACGAACATCATCGTCTTTCAGGGATCGTTTCATGGACGGACGGTGGGTACCATGTCACTCACCACGTCGAAGACCGTTTACCGGGTCGGCTACCAACCGCTGATGTCGGGCGTGTTTGTTGCGCCTTACCCATATGCCTATCGCTATGGATGGAGCGAGGAAGAAACAATCGACTTCTGCCTGCGCGAATTGGAATTCCTGCTGTTGAGCCAGACCGCTCCGCAGGAAACTGCCGCTATCCTGATCGAGCCGGTATTGGGCGAGGGGGGGTATGTCGTGCCTCCGGCCAGGTTCATGCAGGCGTTACGCGATATTTGTGATAAGCATGGCATTCTGTTGATCATTGACGAGGTACAGTCCGGCTTCGGGCGGACAGGCAAATTCTTCGCTATTGAATATTTTGACGCTAAACCCGATATCATGATCATGGCAAAGGGGTTGGCTTCCGGTCTACCGTTGAGCGGAATTGCTGCCTCGCGTGAATTAATGGCGAAGTGGATGCCCGGATCACATGGCGGAACCTACGGCGGCAATGCCGTTGCCTGTGCGGCAGCAGCGGCGACCGTCCGCGTGCTGCGGGACGAGGGCCTGGTCGAAAATGCGGCGGCGATGGGTGACCGGTTAATGGCCGGTCTGCGCGAACTTCAAGCCGAGTACCCTTTTATCGGGGATGTGCGCGGCCTGGGATTAATGGTCGCAACAGAGTTTACCGGTGAAGATGGGCATCACGGTAAGGATTTTGCTACACAGGTGCAAAAAGCCTGTTTAGCCGAAAACCTGCTGCTGCTAACCTGCGGCACTTACGGCAATGTCATCCGGTGGATACCGCCGCTGGTGGTTAACGCAGAACAGATCGATCATGCCTTAGATATTTTTAAACGAGCCGTCAAACAAGTAAACAAATAGCTGAATTTAAAAGGGCGACTGTGAAAGTCGCCCTTTTAGTTATTTCGCCGTCAGTTTATAGCCCTTACCCCAGACAGTTTCGATCTGTACGACGCTGCCCACATCGGCTAACCTGGCCCGCACATGAGCGACATGCACGTCAACCGTGCGGGTCTGTCCGTAAAAGTCGAAACCCCATACCAGATTGAGCAGTTGTTCCCGATCCAGGACCATCCCCTCGTGTTCGGCTAGAGTCTGCAAGAGGTCGAATTCCTTAGCCCGAAGGTTGATCGGCTGGTTGTTGGCGGTTACCTCCTGGCGGGCCGGATCGATCAGAATATCGCCCACCTGGATGACCGGAGTAGATTCGTCGGATTTTTTGGCCGCGCCGGATGTGCGCCGCAAGATCGCCCTGACTCGTGCTACCAACTCGCGCGGGTTAAAAGGCTTGGTCATGTAATCATCTGCGCCCAATTCCAGTCCGACGATCTTATCGATATCATCATCACGGGCAGTAAGCATGATGATGGGCACATCAGATTGAGCACGTGTACGCTTACAGACCTCCCAGCCATCGACCTCTGGCAGCATCAGGTCAAGCACCACCAGGGCAGGCGATTCGCTGGCGATCAGGTCAAGGGCGGTTTGCCCATCTTCAGCCGCAATGACAGAAAAGCCATCCCGTTCCAGGTACATGCGGGCTAATTCGATAATGTTGGCTTCGTCATCAACCATCAAAATGGTATCATCAGACATACTATCCCTCTGTGCTTATTGTTCCCCATCATCCACCACGGCGTCATCCGATCCTGAATCCCCATCATCAGGTATGGTCTGGGCACACGTCTCAAAACCCGTTTCGACAATATCCAGGATGAGTTCGTCTTCCTGGGCCAGATTGCGGGCCATTTGTAGATGGGGCAAGGCTTCATCACATTCCTGTTGATTCGCATAAGAAATGCCCAATTGGTACTCGATATCAACCCCATCCTCACCAAGTTCCAGTGCCCGCTCAAAAGCAATAATAGCCTGCGGATACCGCCCCTGCACATACCGGATGGTTCCAATACGCACCCAGGGCGTTACGAAAGCCTCATCAATTTCAACCGACCGCTCATAGTATTCGACCGCGCTGTTAATGTCACCGACGTAGGTTTCATAGGTACGCCCAATTTCAAGCGGAATCAAAGCATTTTCCGGCTCGAATCGCTCTACCTCGAAAAACTGGTCAAGAGCCTCGTCATAGCGCCCCAGGACACGGTAAACCCGCCCTAAAGACATGTGCAGATAGGGCAGCCCAGGCTCAACAGAAATGGCGGTTTCATACTGGGTTGCAGCCCCTGCGTAATCTCCCAGGCTCTCAAGGATATAGGCATAATCACGGCGGATATCAACATGGTTGGGGTCGAGTTCAAGGGCAGTCTGAATAGATTCCTGCGCCCGCTCCCATTGATCCATGTCCGTCAGGGCTTCGGCTAAATAGGAATGAGCCAGTGCGTAGTTCTCATCTTTTTCCAGGGCGCGTAAAATCTGGGCTGTCCCTTCCTCTGCACGGCCATCCCAATCAAGAACCTTGCCCATAATGGCATACCCTTCCGGGCGATCCGGATCGGCCAGGATCGCGCCGTTGGCAGCCTCTTTAGCCTCTTTAATGGTTTGTTCTCGTACTTCACCATACTCCAGGGCCGATTTAAAAAGCAGGAGGCGAGCAACCTCAACATGGTATTCGATCAGATTAGGCGCAAATACAGCCGCCTGGCGGTAATATTCAATTGCCTCTTCGAGTTCTCCATTGCTGAAAGCCTGATCTCCCAGTTCGGCAAAATCGCCAGGGAGAGGCGTCGGGGTTGATGGATTTGCTGCCTCCTGAACGGTGGTAGCAGCTCCCTCAAACTGCCCCGAAATGCGATCTCGTACCATATCGCGATTCAAGTAAACCCAACCTACACCGATGATCAGAACCAAATAAAATATAATCCGGAATGGATCATCACTGGGGGCCTGTCTACGTTTTGGCGGTTTATAATCAGCATAGCTACGGCGGCGTTTTCGTCGTCCGCCGCCGAGTGGAATCCCCAAAATAAATTTCTCCTTTTGGGCGACTGTAAAGAGGCTTAATGCTTACCCCTCAGCCACCCTGATCTATTCTTCTGACGTTTCTCCACCCTCATCTGATCCCGGCAGTTCAACCAGGACGGTCGGTTCCTCATATCCATCAGGGAAGGAGAAGGCGATAGTAGGATCAGTATTCGAATAATCCCGGCACAGAACATAAACACTCAGGATGTTTTTAAGCGCAGCCGGGTCTTCCAATCTCTTGGCCTCGTAGATATCAAGTGCTTCATCGACCAGCGGAATGGCCGTATTGCACAGCGGATACCCATCTTCATTGCTATCAACATAATAATAGGCCGCTGCTAACGTATAATAAGCCTCAAGCGGAATGGTTTGATAATCTTCAGAGTCAGGGTCTTGAGCTTCTCCCCAGGCAATGGCTTCCTCAAACACACCGATGGCATCCTCATAATTCCGCCGGACGTAATAAACCATCCCCAGGCGATTCCAGGCTGGCACGAAGATATACTCGGGTAGTTCCCGTTGTTCTGGGACATTTCCCGCGATGTAATCATCTCCTGTGTACATAGGGCACTCTTCACACACCAGGTTACGGGCTTGCTCCAGATATTCCTGGGCTGCACCATCATCCCGGATCTCAAAGTATGTTCGCCCCAATTCAACGTAAGGTAATGGATCTTCAGGCGTGCGGAAAATGATCTGCGTGTAGGTATCGACCGACATATCAAATTGACCAGCTCCCCGGTAATTCCGGGCCAGGCCATACCAGAGATCGAGTAGATTGGGATGAATCTGCAACGCCTGCAAATATTGTTGGATCGCTCCTTCATAATACCCCTGATATTCCAACACGAGGGCATAGTTCCGGCGGACATCAATGCTATAAGGATCAAGTTCAAGAGCGAGTTCCGCTTGCTCACGGGCCTGTTTCCACCGACCCAGGTCATTGTAGGCTTCTGCCAGATAACTATGTGCCAGCGCGCTATTGGAATCTAGTTCAACCGCTCGCAGTGCAGACACAACTGCCTGATCATATTCTCCCATCCAGTCAAGCACACGGGCTTTCATCGTATGCCCCCGCGAGTCCTCCGGCGCGATCAAGATGATCTGCTCGGAGACTTCCAGTGCTTCACTTAATTGGTTGGACAAAGTCAGTATTCGGGCAAAATCGGCCAAATATTCAATGTTTTCCGGTTCCAGTTCAACCGCCTGCCGATAATAGTCAGCGGCCTGGATCAAATCACCATCCTCATAAGCAGCCTGGGCCAGTTGCACCAGCTCTGCTGCCGATTGGGTAGGAACAGGCGTCGGGCCGATCATCGCTTCGACCCTGGGCCGTAGTTGGTCGGCACGTAAAAATATAAAGACCGCCGCCGCCAAAATCCCTAAATAGAACAAAATAAGAATAATGGGATAGCGCCGCTTACGTTTTCCAAAAGTTAAATTGCCCTGGCCTAATGGCTCTCGTTTAATATACAAGGTTTACCATCCACGCTTTGAGTGATTCATCCTCAAAGCAAACCTTTGCGTGATTCGCTTCAATCAACTGTTACTTTACCAGTCTGATCTTAACATTGCGATTGGATGAGCGTCAAGGAAAGAGAGCAATCACCCGGAAACCGCCTTGTTTCCGCAGGGATTTTTCCCGGTATAACCAATTTTAGAGAGCATCTGCGTTATAATCCTGAAAGAACACTACCCTCCTTCATAAAATATGGAGAAAATTCTCATGTCACCTATTCCACGCACGCTTGCCGCGTTTCAAGAGCATTTTGATGATCAGTCTCCTTTGTTGTTCCGAGCACCAGGCCGTGTCAACCTGATTGGCGAACACACCGACTACAACGACGGGTTTGTGCTCCCGACTGCCATCAACCATCAAGTCGTTATCGCGACCCGACGCCGAGATGACCGGCAGGTTAACATCTTTTCGCTGGACTTCGATCAGTGGGACCGGTTCACGCTTGATAATCTGTCAAAATCGCCTGACCAGACCTGGAGCAACTACGTCCGAGGAGTTGCCTGGTCTTTGCAGGAGGATGGGCATAAGCTGACCGGGATGGATGCGGTCATTGCCGGAGATGTCCCCATCGGAGCCGGGCTGAGTTCGTCAGCGGCCATAGAGGTTGTTACCGGTTATGCCCTGCTTCAATTGGCCGGGATAGAGGTGGACCGGGTCAAGCTGGCCTTAGCCGCCCAACGGGCTGAGAACGACTTTGTCGGTATGCGATGCGGCATCATGGATCAATACATTTCCTGCCTGGGGCAAGTCAATCATGCCCTGCTGATCGACTGCCGCGATCTGGGCTACGAATCGGTGCCTCTGTCATCAGAGGTCAGTGTGATCATCGTAGATAGTAACGTCCACCGGGGGCTGGTCGATAACGAATACAACACCCGGCGAGAAGAGTGCGAAGAGGCCGCCCGGCATTTTGGTGTCCCGGCACTGCGTGATGTGGACGAAGAGACTTTCTTCGCCCGTGCAGATGAACTCTCGCCGGTTGTTCGCCGCCGTGCCAGACACGTTATCACCGAAAATGCGCGCACTGTGGCCGCGGCTAAAGCGCTTCAGGCCAACGACTTCGAAACGGTCGGCAAGCTGATGAATGCCTCACATGTAAGTATGCGCGATGATTTCGAGATCAGCCGCCGCGAGCTTGACGTGTTGGTGAAGATCGCTCAGGATGTGGACGGCGTTTACGGGGCGCGGCTAACCGGGGCCGGGTTCGGGGGCTGCATTGTTGCGCTGGCGACAAACGAAGCAACCAAGGCGGTAGAAAAAGCGGTCAAAGCTAAATACCCGGCAGCGACCGGCCTTGAAGCCTCTATCTATATCTGCCAGGCTTCCGAAGGTGCATCAGAAGTCCAGGATTAAAATATATTGCAAATCGACCAGACGAAAAAAAACGTTCAGAACTTGATCACCCGCCACCCCGATCTACTGGTTGGGTTGGGGATGTTTGTGTTTACCCTGGCGCTTTACGTGGCGACCCTTGCGCCTGGCCTGGTATTTGGCGACCCGTCAGAATATACACTTGTGCCGCATATCTGGGGAATCTCACACCCGCCGGGTTATGCCTTCCAAACAGTGTTGGGCGGAATCTGGCAGCGGATCATCCCTATTGGCAGTATCGCCTACCGGGCTAATCTGCTCAGTGCGGCGGCAGGCGCGACCATTGCCGCATTGCTCTACGGGATTGTAAAGACTCTCACACCCCGCAGCCTGAAAGGGCTGGTGGCTTATATGCCCGGTGTGATCGCCGGGGTATCCTCCACCTTTGCTACTGACATCTGGCAGCACAGTATCCACGCCAACGCCCACATTGTGACCGCGCTGCTGGCAGTCACCAGCCTGTTTTTGCTGATGCGCTGGTGGCATTCCGGGCAGGAATCCGGCGATCAAGACGATCGGTGGCTGTACGCGTTCTGTGTGGTGGCCGGGTTGAGTGTCACCCATCATCCCCTGTTGGTTTTCAGCTTTCCGGCTTATGCGATATTTATCCTGGTTGTTAAACCGCGTGTGCTTTTTGAGCCAACCGTGGGTGCAATCTTTGCCAGCCCGCGACTGCTGCTTGATTGGCAACAATGGTTGATCATACTGAAAAAGCCACATCTGGCGATCAACTGGAAGACTCCGCTCAAAATGATCGGTTTTGCGCTGATCGGCCTGAGTGTGTGGTTGTATCTCCCCATTCGAGCCAGTCTCCCTGCGCCCCTGCTGTTTGGGCCAGATAACACCAATACACTAAACGGCTTTCTCGATCTGGTGCTGGCGCGTGGGCTGCGGGTAAATCTGTTTCATTTCGGTTTGAAAGATCAACCGGCCCGGTGGGGAGTGTTCTTCTCGCTGCTTCGATTACAAGTCAGCCCGGCGATTATCGTCCTGATGGCGTTGGGGTTGGCCTGGGCCTGGGCCAAGCATTGGCGGGTGGGTTTGTTGTTCACCCTGTTTCTAGGGGTAAACCTGGCCTTCATCCTGAACACGATCCAGGATGTGATGGCCTACCTGATGTCACCCTTCGCCGCGTTGATCGGTCTGGGCGGGATCGGTGTGATTGCCATCCTGGAGCAAATCCGGCTGCCAAAGGAATCGGAAAGCCGGTTAGTTCAGATATTCTTCACCCTGGTTACACTGTTCATCCCTTTGGGACGCGGCGTGGCATTGACATCGGTTGTCTCACTCCGGCATTATGACGAAGCTCAACAGTGGATCGATGAGGTTTACGACCGCTTCGAGGGGAAGGAGGAAGGCGCGATTCTGTTAGCTCACTGGGAGCACCTGACTCCGCTGTGGTATATGGATTGGGTTGAGGACCGCACATTGGACGGAGATGATGTACGGCTGGTATTCGTTGCAACCACCTCTGAGCATCCCTGGGTGGATAACGTATGGGCTAACATTGACGAGGGGCCAATCTACGTTTCAGGTTTCCAGCGCGAATTGATAGACGAGGGGTTCCGGCTGCGACCTACTACCGGGCGGATGTACCGGGTGCTGCCCGCTCCTGCCATCGAATCACCGGAGATGCAGATCACGCTTGATGCGGATGTAGGGCCGGTGACGGTGGTCGGGTTTGATCTGCCGGTAACGACGGTCGAACAGGGTGATGTGATTCCGCTCAATATCGCCCTGTATGCTGAAGATCCACCCGCCGATATTATCTTCCCTTACACAACGCTGGGGATACCTGATTCGGAAGAACTGCCCCTAAGCACCTACCAGTACACTACCGACAGTCATTGGTTGACTCCCTGGTGGCAGCCGGGAGAAATCATCGTTGAACGGTACGATCTACGCGCCCCACTCGATGCGCCGCCGGGAGAATATCCGCTCCGGTTGGGAATCCGCAATCTGAATCAGGGAGAGGACTTAACCTTCCCGGATGGCGAGAGATTGCTAGACCTGGGCACGGTCACGATTAAGGCGGCGCAGATCAGCGTACCGCTTGAGGAGGGCGAGATCATGGCGGATATTGCCCATCAAGCGGGATTGGTGAATGGGATAGTATCCGGCAACGGCCAACGGCGAATCGCCCCCTGGAATGAGCCGCTGGTGGTCAATCCTGGCGATGACATCCGTGTTAACCTGACGTGGACGGTGCTTGATCACCCGGATGAAAATTGGAAGGTGTTTGTTCACTTGATCGATGGTGGCAATCAGGTGATCGCCCAGCAGGATGCTCCCCCGCTTGGCGGATCGTTCCCGACTTTCCTGTGGTTCCCTAAGTGGGTACCGGGACAGACCGTGTTTGATCCCTACCGGCTAACGGTTCCAGCTGATACACCACCGGGCGATTACCAGATCGAGGTGGGGATGTACGGGTTTACGACCTTCCAACGAGCACACTTTTATGATCCGGCGGGCAATTTATCCGGCGACAGATTCATCCTGGGAACGGTTCGCGTCGAGCCATGATCAGGAATAAAAGGGAAGAATCTCATACCGGCCCAGGCTCATCGAAAGCGGTGGCCTTGATCGCAGTTGTCTCGATTAGCCTAACGGCTTTGCTGTACGTCCGCAGCCTGCGACTCCCTTTTTATTCCGACGATCTGGTTCAACTCCCCTGGCTGCGTGAGATCACATTTAGCGAACTGTGGAGCACAGTCAGCCCCTATGATTACTACCGCCCTCTGGCATTCTCAGTCTGGGTGATCTGGCGGGATCTGGGCTTCCCCATGACGCCTGCTGCCTTGAGGGTGTTTAACCTGATCGGACATGCGCTGGCTGCTGTGCTGGTCGGGGTGCTGGCGGTTGATCTCTCATCAGACGGAGAAAATCCGGTTTTTGGAGGAGTGCTGGCAGCAGCGCTGTTTGCCGCTTTTCCGTTTGCTTATCAGGTTGTCCCCTGGGTGAGTGCGATCTTCTACCCGCTGGTGACAATCCTAAACGTACTGGCGGTGTTATCTTTCCGGCGCACTCGCCAATCGAGGATATGGTGGATTCCCTGCTTGCTCGCGGTTGGGCTCGCGCCTTTTGCCCACGAAAGCGGGATGTTAACCGGGGCATTGATCGCCCTGACTGCCACTGTTGATTGGTTGAATATACCATCAGAGCAGCGACGCGATCATCGTCGGCATTTGTTATCAGGATTTGCGATCATGGGGGCTGGACTTCTCGCGCTGTTCGTCTGGCTTCGAGTACGCAGCAGCGGCGTTTCGACAATCGATCTCCATCCCGCCGGGCTGTTTCAGAATGCTGCCATCCTTTCGTTGGGCTTATCCTATCCGCTTGCACCTCTTATCACATTCCTCAATTCGACTATAGCTGTATGGGCGGTCTTGCTGATCGCGCTAGCCTGTTTGATCTTTCTAACCCGCCGTATCTGGCACATTGCCTTACTGTGTGCAGGCTGGTTTGGGATTGCAATAGGGCCGGTACTGGTCACCATGCGCCCCGATTGGCTGATCGATGCGCCGCGCTTCCTTTACCCGGCTGGGGCTGCTGCCGCGCTGTGGTGGGGGATTGGGTTAACCCAACTCGCAAAGAGAAAACACGGGCAACTATTAGCTACCGGCCTTGCCCTGATCGCGCTGCTACCTGGTGTGTATTTTGCATACAGCGGCGTGGGCTGGCATTTGCGAGGCGGCGAGGCGATCAGTGATGCAGTGCAAGCAGCAGAGGCTCGGCCCGATCAATCCTTGCTGCTGATCAATCTGCCCAACCGGTTGGCCCCTCGAAACAGCGTTTATCCCTTCTTCGACGGGGGGGCGATCCTGCTCCCGGCCAGGGTTCAACCCGGTGAGATCGTTGGCGCGTATACCGGTGAAGATCGCCTGGATGATGCAGCGGTCACGGTTGGGAATGTGCTGCCGCCGGTTGATTATCCACATACCATCTATGGTGAACAGGTTGATCCCGGAATGCTGATCGATTTGATAAACGGCGGTAGGGCGGTTTATATCGCCGATTACGTCGGTGATACAGTTTACCTGAATTACGTCGGGCAGCGAGTGTCGAAGCCTCAACCATCAGGCCAGCCAATCGCCTACTTTGGGGACTTCATCACACTGTGGGGAAGCGATTTATCCGTCGAATCCGGCAGCCTTCACCTATCGTTAACCTGGGAAATTATCCACCCTTTAGAAAATGCGCCGACAGTATTTGTGCATGTGGTTGATGGTGCAGGGCAGATTGCTGCCCAGGCCGATGGTGATCCGCTGGGTGGTTTGTATCCCTTTAACGCCAACCCCGACTACCTGATGTTAGAAGATGTTCGTGTAGTTCTTCTGCCGGAGGGTGGCTCGTATTCGGTGTACGTCGGTGTATGGGACCCGGCTGCCGGTGAGCGCTTACCGGTCAGAGGCGGGGATTATTTGGATGATCGTGTGCCGGTCGGCGAGATCAATCTACCGGGTCGAAAATAGCAGATAGCACAGCATCTTGATCCACTAAATCATCGAGCAGGTAATTTGGTGAAACAGCTTCTAAAGCCTCGCGGGTGCTCCACCCGGTTAGAAGGGCAATCGTCCGTACACCGATTCCTTGCCCGCAGGTCACATCGTTGATCGTATCGCCGATGATGACTACCTGCTGCCCCTTGAATGCAAGACCTGTCAGGTCAGCAGCACGGCTGACCGCGATGGGTGGAAGGTCAGAACGGTCTTCGGCCTCATTGCCATAGGCTCCCACCGGGAATAGAGTCGAATCGAATCCAGCAGCTTCAACTTTAACCCGTGCGGTCTGGTGGAAATTGCCGGTTAGCAGGCCGATCACCACATCGTCGCGGGCGGACAGGTGCGTGACCAGATCGTGTGCGCCAGGGCAGGGTTGGACATCATGGCGACCTTCAGCGAGCAAGCGATGGAGTTCCTCTTCCATCACATCACCGACCCGGTCAAAATGCTGCCAGATCAAGTCCGGCTGGAGTCCGGCTCCTTCCATCAAATAACGGACGGTTGACCGGTCGGTCAGGCCGCCGAATTTATAGGAGTCAATTTCTCCTGCCGTGCCATATACGCGCAGGAGCGCCGCCCTCAGGGATTCGCGTCCGGCTCCGTTCGGCCACAGCAGCGTACCATCAATATCGAAAAGAACCAACCGCTTATCGTTCAAAAATATTTACTCTGCCTGAAAGTGGCGCACCAGCAGATAAGCCTCGCCTGTCCCATTGCTGAGTTTACGCCAGGATATATTGGGGAAGGCGCGTAATTGACAGCCATCCTCGTCCAAGAGGATCGTAAAACCATGTGGGATTCCCTCGTTACAGTAGCGCTGCACACGGTCGAAATCCCGCCGAACATCCTCAGGGAAGACGCGCGGTTTCTGGTCGGGTGATAACTCAGGGTAATCAGGCTCAAGTTTGAATTTCACGATCACTTCGTTATCGCCCAGGATCATATCGATCTTTTCCCGGATAGACGCGATGCTGTCATTGCAGTGTAAACGGTATGGCAGTTCTGCCTGATGCTCTTGCATGATCTGCAAGCAATGATGGAAAAAATGAGCCTGGAGATCCGTCTCGGTATGCAACCGCACATTCCCAGACTCGTATATCTGAATAAATCGCTCTATTGCTTCCACCAGCACGGCCTGATAATCAAACATGGGTGTGCCCTTTCAAAAAAATTGCTGCACTTCTAATTATATCGGTGAATCGCATACTGAGCCGCCGATGAGAGAAACTTACTTGGAGGCACGCGATTCGCCCTTATAATGTTTTGAGCGAATACCGACCAATGGTAAGATTAAGTATAGTGTGGGTTCGCTTCGATCATGTTTTCTTATAGTGAGGTAGTTATACCATGCAAAAACCACAGACCCGAACTCAGCGGCGATTAGTCATCCCATTAGGTGAGACCTGGCGTGAAAAACCAGCCGCGATGTTATTGGTTTTTCTGGTGCTGGTTGCACTGCTGGCGGTTTCGGTATATCTCTTCGTGACAGACTACATTACCAGCGTCTATGGCTATAATCAGCTTGGGACCCAGCAGGTTTCTCAGGCTGAAGCCTGGTTTGTCGGGGCGCTCCCCCAGCTTGTCCAGGTTGCTTTCGGGTTTATGGCATTGGAGCGCCGCAACTGGGTGTTCGGTGGGCTGGCCGGAGCAGCCTTCCTGGTCGATGTAACCACCGACATGGTCTACCGTGTAGGCCCGAATCCTATGCCGGGTCTCTATTTTGTTGCCTTACTACAAAGTATATTGCTGTTCACCTTCGGCAGTGAATTTTTGCTGGTGGCTTCGCTAGAAAATATTATCGAATACCTGCCTGACGTATTAGAGGCAATGGCTATCTCATCCAACCGGCTGGTAGACAGTTTCACAAAGGTTGCCGATACCTTCCGCGAAGACGCCGACGATGCCCACCCAACCGCCAAACGTAAATCGTCCGGCAAGAGAGGGGGAAACCCACCGGGGCCTTAGCCCTTCAAGACGATCAAAAACTGGGTGATACCAACCAGGACCAACGCGACCATGAAAAAGGATACCCACGCCCAGGTTGGAGAGGATTTATCCTCAACCCGGATCAGATCGCCCATAGGTGGGTGGACGTACAGAATCGGGGTCGAGAACCAGGCCAGTGCCAATCCCCCGATCAAACCACCGATATGCCCCCAGTTATCAATATTGGTGCCTGGGCTAAAGCCTATAACAAGGTTGATTCCGATCAACCATGCGATGTTTTGTAGTTGACGACCCGCATCACGGCGCACCAACCGGTTCCGGTAGAAGTAAATGAGCTGTGCACCGACCAGCCCAAATAATGCTCCACTCGCGCCGAGGGATGGATTAGCTGTCAGCGCGAAGCTGGCAATTGCTGCGGCGATTCCCGACAACAAATAGATAATCGTAAAACGTATTGTTCCGAATGTCTGTTCAACTTGAGGCCCAAAGATATACAGAAAATAACTGTTGAACCCCAGGTGCAGCCATCCCCCATGAAGGAAGATAGGCGTGACCAACCGCCAGTATTGGCCATGGATAATCGCGAGGTTGTCTTTCGCTCCCCAGGCAGTCAGGCTTTGCCCTAGAGCCATGTCCACAAGGAAGACCAGTACGTTGATACCCAACAGGATGTAAATCATAACCGGCTTATCCTGTTGTGGAGCCTCAACGCGAAACTGCGGTCGCGCCTCCGGCGGTGTGGGACGCGATTCAGGTGGGTGAATGGTACGCTGTGCTTTTTCGGTCAGTCTATCCAGAGGATGTTGTTCGGGTTCTTGATTCATATTTGATCTTTGAAAATAATTTGTCACTGCTATGTACGGTGATTATACTCCGATGTCAGGGAGGTTTCACTGTGCCAGAATACGATTATCGCTGCAAAACGTGCCAGCACACCTTCAGTATTTTCTATAAGAGTTACGCAGATGTTGACGGGGATGCTGCAACCTGCCCCGAATGCGACAGCTCTGATTTAAGCCGCCTGATCAAACGGGTGACCCTGTTGACCGACGACGAAGCCCGCGTTGAACGGTTAGCCGACCCGTCGCGGCTGGGTGGATTGGATGAGGATGATCCGCGGGCGTTGGGTCGAATGATGCGGGATATGTCCACTGAATTTGGAGAGGATTTAGGCGGCGAGTTTCAGGAAGTTACCGAGCGGCTTGAGGCAGGAGAAAGTCCGGAAACGATTGAAAAATCGATGCCGCTTTCGGACGAAGGTTTTTCGAACGAAGATTAGTTCGGAGGGACGGCCCGACCCAGGAACCGTCCCTCCACAGACGCCTTACAGGAAACTTTCTAGAAAATCCCCAACTTCTGCCATTGAGAAGACCGGGCCATCAACACAGACTAACTTTTCGCCCAGGTTGCAGCGGCCACATTTACCGACACCGCAGTGCATCCGCGCTTCGAGTGTCACGTAGCGCTGCTCTGGGGCAAAGCCCAGGTTGTCTAACACCTTATCGGCATAGTAGATCATGATCGGTGGCCCGCAGGTGATCGCAACACTGTCTTTGGGAGACGGCGCGACCTTTTCCAGCAGTTGGGTGATCAGACCTACCTCACCATCCCAATCAGCATCCGGTTCATCGACCGTCAGGTGCAGCCGGGTATCCGGTGCAGCCTGCCATGAATCATACTCATCGCGGAACATCAGCAGGTCAGGGCGACGGGCGGCCCACAGGATATTCAGGTGGCCGTAGTCGGCCCGGTTATCGAGCACGGTCTGAAGTACCGGTCGGAGCGGTGCTCCGCCGATACCCCCACCCAGCACAACCAGGTCTTTACCCTTGAAGGACTCCATCGGGAAATAGTTCCCTAACGGCCCACGGATACCGACGATGTCACCTTCGCCCATCTCGTGAAGTTCGGTGGTGACCGTCCCTAGACGCTGCACGGCGAATTCCAGCATGTCCCCACGTTGGGGTGTCCCGGCGATACCAAAAGGCGCTTCGCCTATACCGAAGGCCGACACGAAAGCGAACTGCCCCGGCTGGTAATCGGCAAACTGTTCGCGCCCGCCGTTCAGCAATTCAACACCAAACATCTTGATTTCCGGGGCCATGTCCCTGACCATGACCAGCCTTCCCAGGTAAGGGGTCATCACGTTGTGTCCGTTTGCGGTGGTTATCATGGTCATGATGTCACCTCCTCTGCCTGTGAGGCTTCAGCCAGGTGGGTCATTACCTCGGTGATATCGATATTCACCGGGCAAGAGTCGACGCAGCGCCCGCAGCCGGTGCAGGCTACCGGACCGTACTGCTCCGGGTAGTAGTAGAACTTGCAGAAGAAACGGTTGCGCAGCCGGTCACCTTTCGCGGCGCGGGGATTATGCCCACCGGCTATTTGCCGGTAAACCTCGCCCGCGCAGCTATCCCAGCAGCGGATTCGCTCGTATTGGCTGCTGCCGTTATCTGACGGCAGTGCCTCGTCCCGCACATCAAAGCAGCGGCAGGTCGGGCAGACATAAGCACAAATCCGGCAGCTCAGGCAGCGTTCGGACATATCCGCCCAGTAATCATCGTTGAATTGCGGCGGCCAGGCGGTCATTTCTGGATAGGGGATCGGATCGGTCAGCACCGGCGAGGGGGGATCGCCGGATACCTCTGTCAGTCCGATCCCGTCCAGCAAGACCTTCCCTTTTTCTGTGACCGCCTGGACCGCATAACCGCCTTCAACCTGAGTGAGCATCAGATCGACATCGCTGGCATCATCGGGCGCACCGCCCACACTGGTGCAGAAGCAGGCGTCGCCCATTTCCTGACAGGCCAGCCCGATCATTGTTGTCTGCTCACGGCGCTTCGTATAGTATGCATCGACCGGTGGGGTATCGATAAAGAGCGCATCCATCGCCTTGACGCCGCGAGCGTCACAAGGACGCACACCGAAGATCACCTGATCGCCTTCCGGTAGGGTTTCTTGAAGTTGAATCTCCTGGCCGGTTTTTTCGATGGTCAGCAGGCGCTCGGTAGCGGGGAAAAACGCCTCTTTGATCGACAACACAGGCCGCACGTAGTCCCATACGATCTGGTCGCTGCCCTGAACCGGACGGTAGAGCAGCACACCGTCCACCTCTCGCGGGGCGATGAGGGTCTTGCCCCGTGCCAGCTTATCGAGCAGTTTGGTTAGTGCTTCATGGCTGATAACTTGCATGGCTATCCCTCCTCTCCGGCGAGAACCGTGGTGATCGGTGATGGAACCGGCTCAAGTCCGGCCCGGTGTCCAAACATGATCTGGATATCTTTCGCCATTTTGCGGTTGAGCAATCCAATCGGGATGTCAACCGGGCAAACCCGCTCGCATTCGTCGCAACCGATGCAGCGCCCGGCCAGATGATAGGCCCGCCCCAGGTGAAAAGTTCGCTTTTCGTTTAGTTCAATGTTTGCCCCGACCCATAACGAGTCATTCCGCTCGTAGAGGCAGGTCGGGCAGCTGCACATCGGGCAGGCCTGCCGACAGGCATAACACCGGATGCACCGGTCAAACTGGCTCAACCAGAACGCCGTTCGCCCGGCGGGGGTCATTGCCTCCAGGTGAGCCAGATCAGGGTCGGCGGTCACGTCGTAGGTCATTTCGACCTGCGGTGGTTCGCCGACCAGATTGTCATAGAGAACCGGGGTGCGTTCACCGCATTGTTCGCAGCGTTTTTGCAGTACGTCAGTTGATTTGCCGAAGCCAGATCCCTCAAGAATGCCTTCGCAGGCCATGCCAATCACGTGAATCTGATCCCGGTCGAACTGCTTTTCGGCAATAAGTACGTTTATGGCGCGGCTGTCACATGGCTTGACGACAACCGCTACCCGCTGTTGTGATGATTCGTCCTGTCCAGTGGCGGTGCGGAGCTTCTGTTGGGCGTAGGTCACAAGATTGTGAGTGCAGTTTTCATTCCAGACCAGCCGCTCCACATCTTCCGAATCATAGACAAACACCGGGCGAGTGCGCCCACGCGGCCCCACTTCGTACCCGATCACACAGGAGACCTGACCACTCGCCAGCAAATCTCCGGCGATCCGTTGAATTTCAGTCGTCATGGTCATGTCAGCCTCCCACTTCGATATCTTCCAGCAGAGGCAGCCGGTGGCCGTTAGTGATGGTTTTCTGCCGCCACTGACATGGCCCCAGTTCCCGAACAGCCTCGGTGAACTCGGTAACCAGCCGGGCGAAACGATCTCCCTCGGAGGCCGACACCCAATCCAACCGCAGGCGCTCCGGTTCCAGCCCGGAGAATTCCATTAGATTGTGAAGCATGGGTACCCGCTTGGCCGTCCGGTGATTGCCGTTATCGTAATGGCATTCACCGATGTGACAGCCCAGCACCAACACGCCGTCGGCTCCCTGGTCAAAAGCCCGCATGATCAGTTCCGGCGAGACACGCCCCGAACATGGTACACGCACCGCCCGCAGGTTCCAGGGGGATTTGAGTCGGGAGGTTCCGGCAAGATCAGCCCCGGTGTAGCTGCACCATGTGCATAGAAAACCGATAATCTTCGGTTCGTACATACCTGTACCTCCCTTACCGTAAAGCGCCGATCAATTCGGCGATGATCTGTCTGTCGTCATAGTGAATCAGGGACATGGCTTTGTTGGGGCAGGTGGCCGCACAGGTGCCACAGCCCTTACACTGATAGCCATTGACCGCTGCCAGATTGCCTTCCAACGTAATCGCATCATAAGGACATGATTCGACGCACTGACCGCAACCTGCACACAGTGCCGGGTTCACCTCGGCGACCGATGGCTCCAGGAAGATCGTCCCCTGGTCGATCAGCGATAGGGCTGCTGCCGCCGCGCCGCCGGCCTGGGCAACGCTGTCGGGGATGTCCTTTGGACTCTGGCAGGCTCCCGCCAGGAAAATGCCATCGGTGGAGGTTTCAACCGGGCCGAGCTTCGGGTGCTTTTCCAGGAAGAAGCCATCCCGCGACCGGCTGATCCCGAAGCGGCTGGCGACCTGAGCCACGTCATCCTGCGGTTCGAAGCCTGTTGCCAGGATCACCATGTCGACTTCAATGTGATCGGGCTGGTTGTAGAAGCTCTCATCCCAGCGCACGACCAGATGGCCGTTTTGCCGTTCGACGTTGGAAACCCGCCCGTGATAGAAGCTCACGCCCTTCAGTTTGGTGCGGTTGTAGAACTCCTCATAGTCCTTACCGAAGGTGCGCATATCACGGTAGACCTCGTGCACCTCGGCATCGACATAGTCGTGTACCAGTTGAGCCAGTTTGAGCGAGTACATGCAGCAAGCCCGCGAACAGTACTCGTGATACTTATCATCACGGCTGCCAATGCAGTGCAGAATGGCAACGCTCTTGGGCGGTTCGCCATTTTGCATCAACACCTTACCCAGGGTGGGCCCACTGGTGTTGATCAGACGCTCAAACTCCATGGCCGTGATCACGTTGGGATGCACACCGTAGCCATATTCAGGAGCCTGGGTCGGGTCGAAATCCTTGAAGCCTGTCGCCAGGATGATCGCTCCGACGTTCAGTTCGACCAATTCCTCCTGCATCGTGTGGCTGATCGCGCCGCGTTCACAGGCTGCTACACATTCCAGGCACTCCGAGCAAATTCCGCAGGCCAGACAACGTTGAGCTTCGGCGACTGCCTCTTCTTCGGTCAGCGTCAGGTCAACCTCTCTGAAGTTGTTACGACGTTCCTCCAACGGAATGGTGGAGATCGGCGCGCGGTCCCATCCGGCAGCCTGACCACTTTCAACTTTGTGCTTAACTTCTTCCAGGTCGAGGGTGGCAACCGGTTGTTTAGGTAGTTCCTGTAAACCGTCTTCGCCACGCAGATAACGATCCACGCAGCGGGCGACATGATGGCCCTCGGCGATGGCATCCACCACGAAGAAGGTCATCCCACGATGCACGTCACCTGCCGCAAACACACCGGGCAGGGTGGTCATCATCTCATCGTCGGTCTGTACGCCAATGGGATAGCGGGTGTTGATGCTGCCATCCGGCGGCAGGAAGGAGAAGTCTGGGCCCTGTCCAACCGCCCACACCACCAGATCGGCGGGAATGATGTGTTCGCTGTTCGGTATCTCTTCTATATCCGGGCGGCCTCGCTTGAAGCCCCGGAAGATCACTTCGACGCAGCGTACACCGACGATCCGATCATTCTCATCAACGACAATTTCCTTGAAGCTGCGACCGGGGAGTACTTCGATTCCCTCTTCTTCAGCAACCTCAACTTCCCACTCGAAGCCGGGCATCTCACCGCGCGGCTCCAGGCAAACCATCCGAACTTCCGGTTCGCCGAGCCGGATGGCCGTCCGTGCCGCGTCGAGGGCAACGTTGCCACCGCCCAGGATAGCGACTTTGTGACCACTCAGGTCAACTTCCTCGCCCAGCGCAACACGTTTTAGCAGGTCAAGGCTGAGCCAGTTATCCGGGTGGTTCGAGTTGCGGATCGAGATTTTCTTGGCACGGTGGGCACCAGTCGCGATGATGACCGAATCGTAGCCGTTATCAAGCAGGCCGGAAACGTCATCGATCCAGGTATTCAGCCGGAGGTCGACTCCCTCATCCAGGATTTGTTGGATCTCCCAATCCAGCAGGTCCCAGGGGAGGCGATGCGGCGGGATACCGATGCGCATCATGCCACCCGCGATGGGCAGTCCATCGAATACCGTTGCGGCATGCCCTAACCGGACAAGGTCCTGCCCGGCGGTCAGGCCCGCAGGCCCGGCTCCGATGATGGCGATCTTCTTGCCGGTTGGTGTGGGATCGTGTTTGAAAGGTGTTCCAACCAGCGACTTATCCCGCATGTTAGGCAGTTCGTCCCGGTGTTCATAGGCCCAGTCGCCGACAAAGCGCTTCAGGCCCATGATGTTAACCGGCTGGTCGTATTGCCCCCGGCTGCATGCATCTTCGCATTGGCGATTGCACACCCGTCCACACACTGACGGGAAGGGATGCTCACGCCGGATTGCCCAATAAGCATCGGCATAGCGCTCCTCCCTGACCAGGGCGATATAACCCATCGCGCGCTGATCGGTTGGGCAGGCATCCCGGCAGGGGGCAACGCCGCGTTTCTCTATCGCAAAGGCGTTCGGCACGGCCTGCGCGGAATTGCGATAAGTTGCTTTGTGCTCGCTCAGGCCCAGGTCAAACGGGTTGCTGATCGAGATCGGGCAGACCTCAGCACACTGGCCGCAGCCGGTGCATAGAGCCTCGTCGATGAAGCGGGCTTTGCGCCGCACACGCACATCAAAATTGCCGACGTAGCCCGAAACCGACTCGACCTCGCTGTAAGCCAGCAGGTGAATATTCTTGTGGCGTCCAACGGACACCATTTTTGGTGTGAGAATTCAAGCCGCACAGTCGAGCGTAGGGAAGGTCTTGTAAAGCTGGGCCATGTGCCCACCGATACTCGGCTCCCGCTCGACTAAATACACCTGCTTTCCTGCATCAGCTAACCTCAGCGCAGCTTCGATCCCGGCGATCCCGCCACCGACGATCAGCGCCGAGGTATTCATTTTCACGTCACGCATTTCCAATGGCTGGTGATGGCGCACGCGCTGCACCGCCGCCCCTACCATGCTTTTGGCTTTAGTAGTGGCTGCAACCGGGTCATCGATCACCCATGAGCACTGCTCACGGATGTTCGCCATCTGGAAGTAGAAAGGATTCAGCCCAGCCTCTTTACATGCCGTGCGGAAGGTCGGTTCGTGCATCAGTGGTGAGCATGAGGCAACGACCACACGGTTCAGGCCAAGCTCTTGAATATCCTCTTTGATTAACTCCTGGCCGGGGTCAGAACACATATAGCTGTACTCGCGGGCCATCTCCACCCCATCGAGGCGGCTGGCGTATTCCGCGACAGATTCTACATCCACTGTAGCAGCAATGTTGGTTCCGCACCGGCAAACATAAACCCCGATTTTTGGTTTGGTTCGATTCATACTGCTGTCTCCTGTTCAATCCGGGACAACAACACCCCTTCAATTTCTGCAATCACCTGTTCAAAGGTAAAGCCAAGCTGGGTGGCAATGCCTGATGGACAGGCCGCCACGCAGGTACCACAGCCTTTACACAAGATGGGATTCACTTCGGAAACGACCCGGCCATCGATTTCGGCCTCACGGATCGCCCCATATGGGCACATGTTGAGGCAGGTGAAACAACCGCTGCACCGCTCCGCATTGATGTAAGCAGTGAACGGCTCCAGTGCCACGGAGCCTGCATCCATCAGGGAGAGGGCTGCAGCAGCAGCCGCACTGCCCTGGGCTACACTGTCGGGAATATCCTTCGGCCCCTGGCAGGCTCCAGCCAGGAAAATCCCGCTGGTGGCTGTCTCGACCGGAGCCAGCTTGGGATGCTTCTCCATGAAGAATCCATCCGGGCTGCGGCTGACTCCGAAGGTGTGAGCAACTTCCTGCTGGTCATCCTGCGGCTCCATGCCGGTGCTCAAGACCACCATATCGACCAACTCCGCATTGGGCTGGCCGGTGTATAGATCGGTGGTTATCACCGTCAGGTGCCCATCAGTCTGGCTGACCTGAATATTCTCATCGTAGCGGATGAACTCAATTCCCTCGTGCCGAACTTGCTCGTAGAAGGCTTCGTATCCCTTCCCGAAGGTACGCATATCACGGTAGTATTCGACTACTTCCGCATCAAGTAAATCATGGGCGAGATGGGCCAGCTTGAGCGAATACATGCAACAGACTCGCGAGCAGTATTCGTTCTGGTCACCCCGGCTACCCACACAATGGACAATCGCAATCCGCTTTGGCTTATGCCCGTTGGATAGCAGCACCTCGCCAGTAGTCGGCCCACCGGAATTGACCAGCCGTTCAAACTCCATGCCGGTCAGCACATTATCCAGTTTTCCATAGCCATACTGCGGCGAGATTTCCGGGTTAAAGTCCATGAAGCCTGTTGCCAGAATGATCGTTCCGACTTCAATATCGACGATCTCATCCTGCTGATTGAAGTCGATGGCATCTTTCTGGCAGAACTTGGCACAGGCCCCACACTTACCATTCTTGAAATAGGCGCAATTCTCAGTATCAATGACCGGGATTCGAGGAACCGCCTGGGCAAAGTGGAAATAAATTGCCGGGCGTGTACCCAGATTCAGGTCAAACTCGGATGGAATCTTTTTCCAGGGGCATTTTTCAACACAGGTCCCACAACCTGTGCATAAGTCCTCGTTAACATAGCGAGCTTTCTTCCGAACCCTCACCTCAAAATTACCGACCACCCCGGATACTGACTCAACTTCGCTGTAGGTCAGTAGGGTGATGTTCTCGTGGCGTCCAACGGACACCATTTTGGGTGTGAGAATTCAAGCCGCACAGTCGAGGGTGGGGAAGGTTTTGTAAAGCTGGGCCATATGCCCACCGATCCCCGGTTCCCGCTCGACTAAATACACTTGTTTCCCGGCATCGGCCATCCGGAGGGCAGCTTCAATACCGGCAATTCCAGCACCGACAACCAGTGCCGATTGCTTGACACCCTGGCGGCGCATCTCAAGCGGATCATGGTGACCCACGCGCCGCACAGCGGCTGCAACCAGGTCTTTGGCTTTCTCAGTGGCCTCTGCTGTATTGTCGGACACCCACGAGACGTGCTCACGAATGTTCGTCATCTGGAAGAGAAACGGATTCAATCCGGCTTCACTGCATGCGGCCCGAAAGGTTGTCTCATGCATCAATGGAGAACATGAGGCGACCACAACCCGATTAAGGTCCCGTTTTTCGATATCTTCCTTGATCAATGCCTGGCCCGGATCAGAACACATATAGGAGTAGTGGCGCGAAACCACCACGTTATCCAGGTTGCTAGCATGTTCAGCCACCGCTTCAACGTCTACCATTCCGGCAATGTTGGTTCCACAGTGACAGACGTAGACGCCGATCCGGGGCTTTTCTCCCTGTCCGTTAGATTTGCTTTGTTCGGCTGATGTCATCCAGGATGCCTCCTTTCGCTTACCCCTATAAAAAGACAAAATCCACCAATACCTGTGATAGAAAAATCATCACTTTGAGTCGGTGGACAAGTGAGTGCGCTGCAAGATCGACCCCTTTTACCGCCATGCCCGGACTATGATTGGACAATGGCAGCAATGAAAGCTGGCATCAATACAAGCGACTATGTGTAATGTGTCACATGTGTACGATGAGGCACAATGGTAAAACGAAGAGGAAGGTTGCTCCGCCCATGAATTGGGTGAAAACAATGATGTTGGGGAGGATTGTCTACAATATAGACCTCTCCGTTTCTTAGTATAGCATAGTTTCAGTATATCACGATTTGTGAAATCCGGAACAAATATGTGACAAATTTCACAAAACAATAGCCGATTGTAATATATCTCATTTGGCGCGTTTATTTCTCTGCCTACCTTCACAATGTGGTTATAATGAGAGGGTGCTGATTCTTCAGTTGAACGGGGAGTAAAATGACTTATGTCCGGCTGGTTGATTGATATTTTTACCACCCTGGTTGTGATCGCGGCATTGGTTTTGATTGCTACCTGGCTGCTTTCCGGTAAGCTGGTTCAGCGGCGAAAACCTGATCCACCATCCCCCCCGGCGAATTTTGGACTCCCGTTTGAGCATGTTACTTTTTCCTCCCGTGATGGCGTTGAGCTAGGCGGCTGGCTAATCAACGAGGAAAAAGCACGCCGCCCGACGATTGTTTTTTGCGCCGGGATGTTCGGCAGCATGGACGGTGATACCCATATGGTGCCATATTTTGTCCAGGCTGGATTTGATGTGCTGCAATTCGACTGGCGAGGCCACGGGATCAGCGATGGGCCGCGTACCACACTTGGTGTCCGCGAGGCCGAAGACCTGACCGGCGCACTGGATTTTTTACAATCGCAGGGTATCAATCGTATTGGACTGATGGGTTTCTCAATGGGGGGAACAGTGGCACTTCGTGCCGCGGCCCACGATCAACGCGTGGTATGTGTGGTTTGTGATGGGGGTTTTCTAAATATTGCCCATACCATCGAAGGGGCAATCAGGCGGAAGCTTGGCCTGCCACTCAAACCCTTTGTCTGGCTGGTGCTGCGTTTTGCCGAACTGCGCTTAGGCGTTAAGTTATCCGAAGCCAGTCCCCTTGACTCAGTCGGCCAGATCGGCCCGCGCCCGGTGCTTTTTATTCACGGGGGGCAGGACCCTCACGTCCCTATCGCCGATCAGGAAGCTATCTTTGACGCCTGCAGTGAACCCAAATTTCTGTGGCGGGTTGATAAGGCAGGGCATCGTGAAGCCTACAAACTTGAGCCTGATACTTACCGTCAGCATGTGCTGGACTTCTTCCGGCAGCATCTTAAATAAAAACAGGAGAAAACATCGATTTCGTGCTTTCTCCTGTTGAACCGGTTTGTCTGTCAGATCAGACCTTCTCGGCTTCTTCCTCAACCGTCCAGGTGTAATCAGAATGATAGAGGTCTGCCAGGCTGCCGGTTCCTTTTTGCTGTCGGGCAACCTCTACCTGTTCGATCACCGCTTCGGCATAAGTTTCCTTCTTAACACGGTAGATAACGCCTACAGGCACCGGATACTCTGGGTGATCCATCTGAGTCAGCATGTAGGCCAGATTACGGTCGGTTTCATCGTGGACTAACAAATCAGCCTCGGTGATACCGTTCCCCAACTGCACAACCTCCGGTCGTGTACCATTGAGCCGGATGCCTTGATCCTGATTCTCGCCAAAAATCAACGGTTGACCATGTTCAAGATACAGTGCATTGTCGGGCCGTAAGCCCTTGTCCGCGACATACTCCCAGGTCTTGTCATTGAAGATAATGCAGTTCTGGAATATCTCGACAAAAGAAGCCCCCTGGTGAGAAGCAGCAGCTTTGATGACATCCGATAGATGTTTAGTGTCGGTATCTATCGTGCGGGCAATAAAACTCGCCCCGGCTCCCAGGGTCACCGCTACCGGGTTAAATGCCTGGTCAATCGATCCCATAGGGGATGATTTGGTCTTGGTACCGGGCTGTGATGTGGGTGAATATTGCCCCTTTGTCAGACCATATATCCGGTTGTTGAACAACAAGATATTGAGATTAACATTCCGGCGGCAGGTGTGAAGCAGGTGATTGCCGCCAATGCTCAACCCGTCGCCGTCCCCGGTGATCACCCAGATGCTCAGATCAGGATTGGCAATGCTCAGGCCAGTCGCCAGGGTGGGAGCACGACCGTGAATACTATGAATACCATAGGTATTCATGTAATACGGGAAACGGCTGGAGCAGCCAATCCCGGAGATAAAAACAATATCTTCTTTACGTACACCGATCTCTGGCAGTGTCTTTTGCAAACTGGCAAGAATCGCATAATCGCCGCAGCCAGGACACCAGCGCACTGTCTGATCGGAAGCAAAGTCTTTGCGTGTATACTCAGGTATGCCCTCAACTGGAATGACTTCACTCATGACATTTACCTTCCATTTAGCTCCATTATCTTCTCATAGATTTCTTTGATCGTGAAGGGGCGACCCTTAACCTTAGGCAAAGACACGATATTATCGAGGACATATGTCCCGCGAATCAGCAGCGCCAGTTGACCCATATTCAATTCCGGGATCAGGACGTGTTTATAGCAGCAAAGTAAATCTTTAAGGTCACGTGGGAAGGGGTTCAGGTGGCGCAGGTGTAAATGCGCAATCTCGACTCCGGCGGCGGTTGCGCGGTCAACTGCTGACCGTGCTGCCCCGAAGGTGCTGCCCCAACTGAGTACCAGGATATCCCCGGCTTGAGGGCCGCAAACATCTAATGGGGGGATGATCTCCTGGAGCCGTTCGATCTTCTCGCGTCGATCCAGAGTCATTTGCCATTGATCTTCTGGATCGTAGGAGACATTCCCGGTATCAGGTGCCTTAGATAGACCGCCAATCCGATGCTCCAGGCCGGGTGTACCCGGTATAGCCCAGGGGCGGGCCAGGGTCGTAATCCGGCGTTTATAAGGGAGGAATTCCTCGCCATCGACCGCTTCGGGGTGTACCACTTCAATCGGCTCAATCGTATCGGGATCGGGGATTTTCCAGGGTTCGGAACTGTTTGCCAGATACCCGTCGGATAGAATAATCACCGGCGTCATTGCCCGCACTGCAAAGCGGAAGGCTTCAACCGCGACGTTGAAACAATCCACAGGAGTAGCCGGGGCCAATACCGGGATCGGAGAATCGCCATTCCGCCCAAACAAAACCTGCATGAGATCGCCCTGTTCCGGCTTGGTGGGCATACCGGTACTGGGGCCACCTCGCTGCACATCGACAATCACCATCGGTAGTTCGAGCATAACGGCCAGATTCATCGCTTCACTTTTCAAGGCGATACCTGGCCCGCTGGTCGCAGTGACGGCAAATGCGCCGCCAAAAGCCGCGCCGATCACCGAGCCCATCGCCGCGATCTCGTCTTCCGCCTGGAAGGTTCGTACATCAAAGTTTTTTAACGGGGCCAGGCTATGCAAGATATCGCTGGCCGGGGTAATCGGATAACCACCATAGAAAAGCGGCTTACCGGCTTTCTGTGCAGCCGTCACCAAGCCAAGCGCAACCGCCTGGTTTCCGGTGACTTTTCGATAAGTCCCCGGTGAGAGTCTGGCAGGCCGGATATGGAATCGATTCTGAAAGATCTCCGAAGTTTCGCCGAAATAGTAACCCGATTCTAATGCCCGTTCATTCGCCTCAACAACCGTCGGGTTCCGGCGGAACTTTTCTTCAATCCACATCTCGGTGGTGTCAAGTGAGCGGTCATAAATCCAGAAGACAATCCCCAATGCAAAGAAGTTTTTGCTGCGATCAATTTCTTTGGGACTCAGCTTATCTTCCATATCGACCAGCGCCCGGCGATTAAGAGAGGTCAGAGGCACTTTATGGACAATATAGCCTTTCAAGCTATCGTCTTCTAAAGGATTTGACTCGTAACCAGCTTTTTTGAGATTGGCGGTGGTAAAGGCATCGGTGTTAACAATAATTGTGCCGCCGATTTCTAAATCCCCTAAATTGACGGCCAATGCTGCCGGGTTCATCGCGACCAATATTTGCGGCTCATCGCCCGGTGTGTGAATGTTTTTACTGGATAGGTTGACCTGGAAACCGGATACACCTTCTCGTGTACCTGCTGGAGCGCGAATTTCGGCGGGGAAGTCGGGCAGGGTACTGACATCATTACCAAAGACGGCGGCGGCGTTGGTGAACTGGGATCCGGTCAACTGCATACCGTCTCCGGAGTCACCGACAAAACGAATAACGACGCTTTCTAACTCTTCAAACGTCGAAGGAGGATGTTCGACCATATTCAAAACACTCCTGGGTTGTTTAACTTTAATACATTGTAGCACGCTGTTACCAGGGATTCACCGTTATTTTGATTGGACTGATCATAAAGGGGGGTTTCCAGAGCATTCATGAGAGCTATCAGATGAGGCGAACCGGCAGCACGCGGTCCTCAGTCTGGCGTGCTGCCGGAGTCTATCTACGGGAAAGAATATTTCAAATGTATCAGTCAATCAGGTGGAATGAATTGGCTATCTGCTCAAAGACTGGCTCGCGATCCTGAATTTCATTCGTCTTGGTTGATAAAGTCAAGGTATACATCGACTGATCGATGATAAATATATATTGCGTGATTATAACTTGCACCTGTCCATTGTCTCCCGCCACTTCGAAACCATATTGCAGCCGCCCTGCTTCACCCGATGAGAGGGTAACGATCTCCTGGTCAATCTCCTGTTCAAGCTCGAAGAGGTTTTCAAGCATAGGAACTGTCATCGCCAACATAAAATCCATGGTGATTTCTGCTTCGAGGGGTTGAACAATAATGTTGATGTTGGTTACAAAGTCTGAAAACGCCGATCCTTTAGAAAGATCAAAGCCGAAGAATGAGATGTTCTGGGTGGTTAGAATAGCGGCCTGATTCTCTAGAAACCCGGCTAATTCTGGGTTTTGATCGGCGACGGCATTAATTGAAGCCTCCAAGGTTTCGGGATCAATGTCAATTTGTTCCCAATTCGGCGGCAAAGCAATCGCATAACCCTCATCGTCAACTTCATACAATGTCCATCCTTCGGGAATGGTTGCACCCGCTGGCGCTTCCGGTGTGGGTGTGAACGTGGGCGTTGGGGTCGATGTGGGTGTGGCTGTCGGGGTGGACGTGGGCGTTGGGGTTGGAGTGGGCGTCGGGGCAAACAGTGAAAAACCACCGCAGCCCAGCCCAGCCAGAAGAATCAAGACAGCAGACAACACAATCCATAACTTTTTGTTTCGCATCCTTTTTCCCCTTGGTAAAAGAATTTTCCTGGTTCTAACGGATTGTGTGGTTTCTAGACGAAAGAGGCAATAATGACTAAAAACGACCAAGAATCCAGTCAATATGCCTCAACGAAAGTGTACCCACACCAAGCACAAAGTGGCAAAAGCGTCCAGGCGGATCATCCTGCCGGTAAGCCGAGCCGCTTATGAAATCATCATCGGTAACGCGAAAACGTTTCGAGAGTATCTGGACAGAATGATAACAGTGTATCCAGAACTGTTTCCCCCTTCGATTGAAAGAGGCTACAAGCTGCATGGCAAGTGCAGACCATCCCAAAAGATGCCGGAAGTCAGCTTACGACGCATTCAACTCAAAACGCCAGATGCACAAGGGCGTGCCCAGGTGTTTACCATTGCCCCCAGTTTTGTGATGCCCTATATGAGCGGCTATACCGATGAGGTCGAGAAGGCCCTGTTTCTACGCCGGTTTGGGGTTCCCTTCTGGGGGTTGACCTATGTCTTTGGGCGGGATGATATGTACTGGCAGCGATTGGCCGCCCGGTTGGGACGAAACGAGATTGTCGGCACCACGGTCAAAGACCCAGCGCACCTGCCGGAACACCTGCTGGCCGATGAGAAACATAC
>JBNKDD010000019.1:0-36789 GCA_050288085.1 Anaerolineae bacterium | reverse complement strand
TCGGGATACACCTGAATATCCACTGCATTGAGAAACTTTGAGAGGCTGTTCAGTCTCCGCTTACCGCCGAAGGCAAACCCAATATCTTCAACATAGGACGACGCACCGGGGTGGGGAGCAGTTGAGCAAGGCTCTCCACCTCGCGTGGGATAAAGGGACGCAGCACCGCAACCGCCACTGTATAAACAGCAATCCCACCGAACAACGCCAGCGCAGTATTGATCCGCGCCAATGCCCAGGTTGCCCCGGCCATTAATGCGGTTGCCAGGACAATCCGCCATAAGATGCGGAACCAGGGCACACCACCCAACGCAGGCCGCATCACCAGATAGAACAGGATCAGCAATACCAACTCGGAGAAGATAGTCACGACGGCGGCAGCCGGGTAAGAATAGATCGGGATGAAGATCAGGTTGGCGGTTACGTTAAATACCACGCCGCCGACAAAGGTCCAGGTCAGGATACGCTGGCGGTTGAGGGCGATGATCACGTAATTGGTCACGCTGTTAATCCAGCCAATCGGGATGCTCCACACAAAGATTTGCAAGGCGATGGCCCCAGCAGGCAAGAACTCCGGCCCACCCAGCAATCCGACCAGAAAAGTCCCCAGCAAGGTGGTGATTACCGCGACCGGCAGCGCGACTAAAGTCAGCAGCTTGACGGATAGGATATAACTCCGACGGAGAGACTGTCGATCCTCCTGGGCCTGCCGCGACATGACCGGGAAAAGTGCCTGGGTAAAGAAGGCCGGGATCACGTTCAGGGCGTCTACCCACTTGTAGGTCACACTGTACCAGCCGACAACAATCGCCCCTTTCAGAGCTTCCAACAGGGTTACGTCGATCCGAAAAAAGAGGGTCGCCAGCAGGTGATTGAGCATCAGGGGGAAGGATTCGCCCATTGCGGAGCGTTGGAGCGGCCAATCAATGGACAGCTTTGGCGTAAAGAGCAGGCGTGTCGTCAAGATATACAGGGCCACCAGGGTAACCACGTTGACGAGAATACTGATTCCCGCCAATCCGACAATCCCCCAGCCGAGCAGCAGCACGATCACACCCAGGCTGGAACTCAACATGGTGCTGACCGTCTGGAGTGCGGCGGGGTACTCGGCTTTTTCGTAGGCGTAAAACAGCCCGGTCAGGCCCTTATTCAAAGTGCTGACAAACAACCCGGCATACAGCAAGCCAATCGCCCAGATGGTATCCTGGGCCAGCGGAGTGCTGGATGGGAGATTCTCCCGGAGGAGAATCAGGCCGATCAGAACCGGGACGCCAAGGATCGCCAGGGCTAACCGGATCACATTGGTATTGACCAGATAACGGTTGGCGGCTTCGCGGCTTCGCGAGACTTCCCGCATCAACAGGGTATCCAGGCCAAAATTCGAGACGATGTCAAACCAGCCAAAGATCACAACGGCGAAATAATATTTCCCCGATCCCTCCGGGCCGAGGATGCGCAGCATGATGATCGCGAAGGCAAACTGAATCCCCCGGTTGAACAGGTTGAGGACAATCGGGGTGATCGAGTTTTTCGCCACGCGGCGCACGGAGCTGTCCTCCGGGCTTTCACGGTAGGCATAGCGCCACAACCAGACCCCCATCGCGAAGACCAGGATCATGCCCATCATGAAGGAGGTGAAAGCCCCCAGTTTGAAATTATCAGGGCTGTACTTCATGCGGATCGTCCACTGGCCCGGTTCGAGCAATACTCCTCGGAAATTGCCATTGACCAGGTAAACGGGAATTTCCTGCTCAGTATCATCGCCCGCGCCAAATTCACGCACCCAGGCTCGCCAACCGGGGAAATAGGAATCGGCGACAATCAGCCAGCTTTGCTCCGTTACTTCTACATCAAACCAGAGTTCGTCGGCGGTCAATACGGTGATCGCTGCTGGCTGTGCGTCGGCGGGTTGGGGCGGATTGGCTGGGGCGTCGTCGAAGGGGCTGTCCTGAACATTGATGATCACGTGCCGCCGGTAATCATACTGTTCTGCTAAAGCTGCAAAACCTTCCGCTCGATCATCTGCCGCCGAGATCACCGTGCTGCTGACCGGCAGGGTAAAAGCTCGCGGCATCACCCCCAGGTTCTCGTAGATCAGCACCGAATCATCATGCCAGGACAATTCATATTTGGGATTGTCGATAGGCGTCTCGGTGATAACATACTTCACATTGAGCAGGTCGAGCAGGGGTGAGTCGAGCGCATCGGGATGGCTGCTGTAGAGCGGCGCGATCCGGTTGTAGGGCAAGTCGTCCTGCGGCTGGATGATCCGCATGTAGTCGGCGTATTGGCCGGGGATCAGGCTGTCGTAGCCGGAAGCATCCTCCAGGTGATTTAGCCAGCCGATATTGCTGTTCATGGTATCTGCGCCGGGTTCTTCATAAGCGATGAAGCGCCACAGGTACGGGCTGTAATCTATCGGTGGGATGTCGGCGCTGCGCCCCATCAGCGTACGGGCTTGAAGCGCGTTGATCGATGGGGGAGTTACCCGCAGTAAAGCCGGATCGGTGGCCGGGTAGAAGCCATAGATCGCCACGCCGAGATCGACGATCACGACAATGGGTGCTAATAGAAGCCAGACAGGAAGCCCGTTTTTTAATTGGGGTAGGGCGGACTTCAACCTGCCCGGCAAATTAATACCACGCCCCGTGCGGGATAGGAGCAGCACGGTCCCGGTCAGCAGCACCATAATGGCGAAGATCAGCGCATTTTGCACCTGATAGGAATAGAACGCCCGCCCATCCGGGAAAGCGTTTGGAGCAAGGGCCAGCCCTTCAAAGGTGTGCTGAACTAACCCATCGATAGAGGAATAGAGAAGGCGGGAGGCAATCAGGCCGAGGAGAGTTAAGACTCCGGCAGCGATCCCTCCCCAACCAAACCAGAACGAAATACCTTTCACCCCGGTGTCATCATCATCTTTGGGCGTCAGAATTTCGATTCCGAACCCGGCCAATACGGCTACACTCAGGGTCAGGGGCCAGACCCATCGGAAAGGCGAGTGGGACTGGTTAATAAACGGCAGACCATAATACAGGATCGCGTAGGTGGGTGTACCAAAAATAAAGGACACCGACAGGATCGACAGCACGCCGAAGATCAGGCGGTAGGGGCGGCCCCGATTTTCATTTCCTAACGTAGGGGTAAGGCTGACAAACTTTAGTTTGCCCTTGCCCTCTTTGCCTCTGCCAATAATCCAATGTAGCGCCGCGAACAGCGCTAGCGCCATCGGCAGCAGGCCCAGATAAGCCCCGCCTTCAACATAATTCTTGATTCCCCAGTGGGTATTGTTGATCGGGTCGCCGAGTGCGTTAATCGTCAACGGGACGCGCTGCCAGGTGAACACATCAAAATAACTGTGGTGAGCCGGGTTACCGAAAAAGTTCGGCATCAGGAAGGCGATCACGCGGCGGGTGGGATAAGCCCAACTCCGCACCTGGGCCAGCGACGCGGCCCCCTCACGGAAACTGCGGCTGGCAAGTTCATAGGCCGGGATGAGCTGCACAGCACCAAGCGCCAACCCCATACCGACCAACAGCAGCAGCCAGAGCGAACGGCGGATCAGCTTGCCCCATTTACCCGGTTCATTCCAGGTGGCGACCAGACCCGCAATCAGCCGCCACATGGCATAAAACGCCATCACCAGCAGGGTGAAGTACAACGCCTCGACGTGCCCGGCGAGGGTTGCCATACCCAATCCTATCGCCCCAACGGCCACCCAGGGGATCGTGGCAGGCTGTCCACCAAGCGCTTTCCCCTGGCGGATGGTCAATTCGATCATTGCCAGTTCGAGCGGGAGCCAGGCCGCGGTCGCGATGATCATCGGGAAGACCACGCTGACCATGAAAAAGCCGCTCAATTGATAGGTCAACGCGGCGATCAATGCACCTGGTCGGCGGATGCCCAGCACCCGCGCAAAGATGTACATGTTCAGGGCGGCCAGCCATAACTGGCTCACGGTGAACCAGCCATAGGCAGCGGAGAGGGGCATGATCAGGAAGAGCAGGCTGAAGGGATAAAGCATCGAACTCTGGCCTGCGGCCAGGAACGGCGCACCCCCGACGATGTAAGGCTGCCACAAGGGTATCTCGCCCTGAGTGATCTGCTCACGGGCGAACTGCTTCCAGGCGTAGTTTTCGAGGATCAGGTCGGAGAGCAGGCCGTTATGCGGCGTGCCGACTCCATACTCTTCTGCCAGTGATGCATACGGTTCAAAGGCGAACAGGTTATCGACAGGTAATAAGGTCTTCCCACCGATGGTTTGCGGGAAGAATAAAACTAAGGGGACAAAAAAAAGGAAGACGGCGATCAGGATATCGGGTAGTGCCTGCTGTAGTCGTTTTTGCATAGCGCCGCGATATTAGCCGATCCGGGCCGGGAACACAAATACCACTGACATACGAGTAAGCGACGATACTTCAGGCATTATGCATTCGGTATAAAGATCGCACCAGTGCCTCGATCTCGTTATCGATCTCCGGGGTGATTGTCCCCGCCGCCAAACGATCCAGTTCCATCACATGCGGATCATCCTCCGGCAGATCGGGGATCGGCAGGCGGCGAAGTTCTCGCTTCCCAAAACGCAGATATCCCCCGCTTAGAGCTAATCCGCCAAATAAAGCCCGGTACAACTGTGACATCAGCAGCGAATTCAATACCGCACACAGCGCCGCGACCGGCCATTGATGTGGGATGATCACGGTTGTTGCGACACTGGCTTGAACCATACCGTCATCTACAAAGGCTCGAAGCACCTTACCCATCCCCGATACAATGATTTTCTGCCGGGTTGCCTGGTCGCGCCGCCGACCAGAGAGGGCATCAAGTGGAATGATAGGCCGTTCATACTGCTGTTTCAGGTAGCGGATCGACTTCTCTCCCCAGGTGGTTTGATAACGCCGGATGCTGCCGCTCGTCACCAACCGAACATGGTTTTCGGGTAAGCCGTCCGGCGGCGCATCGATGACGTGCGGGCGCAGGTCATAGGCTTCGCCGACCGCCAACCCGGCAGTAAGCTCGGCGACCTCGCCCAGTGATACAGCGTTTTCAAAACAATGCCGAAGTTGGGGCCAATCCGGGTCAAAGATGCTGCTCCATACCTGGCCGGGGGCATCTTGCAGATCGATTTGTGTGCCCTGTCTTAAGAGCGAACCATCCCGGTAAATGTGCAGGGGGGCGTCGGGCCGGGGGGGGATACGCTGGAAGATCGCCGCGACCGGGTATACATCGGCGGCAAAAGGGCGGGTTCCGGCATAATCTATGATCGCTTCAACGGCTGCCTCCTCGACGATCCATGACCGCAGGCGACGGGCGTAATCCGCCGCAAGGAGCTTGTTGGGCAATACCAATCCACAGCGCCCACCATCCCGGCAGAGACGGATTGCCCGTTCGACAAAGGGTACGGATAGATCAAAGCTGCCGGTAGCGGTCAGATAGCGGGCTTGAATGGCCGCCTGCCATTCCCGATCATCACTGCTGCGGGCACGGGTAAATACGCTGGCATAGGGTGGATTGCCGATCACGGCATCGAACCAGGAGCCCGACCGACTCTCCGATTCAAAAGGCAGTGATTCGAGCAGCACATCGCCGCACCATAAATGCTCCGCCAGCATTGAGGGATATGTCCCTGGCAGGTTTGCCCACAGCCACAAACTGATTCCCGCCAGTTCGACCGCCACCGGATCGCGATCTATGCCATAGAGATGCTGCAAAGCCGCCCACCGGGCTTTTGCCGATTCGGTATTCTCGATTTGTTCGGTGATCAGTTCGCCCGCCGCGATCAGGAAGTGCCCGCTGCCCATTGACGGGTCGAACACCTTCACGGGGAGAGAGGATGATTCGAGCAGCGGTTGGATGGTCGCCTCTGCTACCCGCCGCGCCAGAGCGGGCGGGGTGTAATAGCTGCCTGTCTGCCGCCGACCAGACAGGTGTGCGGCGTAAAAATCACCCAACAAACGCACATCCACCCCGGCCCAATCGACCGGTGGCAGTTGTGTTATCCCTTCAATCAATACAGCGTGGGGAAATTCAGGCAGGGGATCAGACCCGGCGATTTCTGCCAGACTATCCCAAACCGGGGTGAGGGTCAATCCGTCCGGTTCCTGTTGGAGCAGGGAGGTAACCGTTGGGGAAAGTAAACCACGCGCCTCAGCCATCAGGCGGGCGATGATGAGCAGCAAAACCCGCAGACCTGGCCGCGATTCATCTGGGCGGGTAAAGAGGGGAAGTACCTCGCCAGCGAGGGTCTGTCGGAGATCAGTCATCCCCAACCCAGTGAATCTGTACGGCATGCGCCAACCGTAGATCAGGCGGTGGCACCTGATCCAGGCGGCTGGTTTTGAGGGTCAATGCATAGGGGCCTTCACCACGCGCCTTGAGGTGGGCGTGTAGTTCGTCGCTTTGTCCGGTCAGCGTGATGATCGTTGATCCGAGCAGAAAATCGACCGAGTTGTCACCCGGTTTGGGGCCAAATCCCAGCAGCGCCGAAAAGGTGGCGGTGCTTTTCTCCAGGTCTTTGACGGCGATACTGATCCGGGCTACGCCGGTCGCGCCATTGGGGTGCTGTTGAACTTCTCCTTCTGGGACGCGCAGTGAGCGAGGCGTGGTATCCATCAACAGGAAGGGCAGCGGCATCGACGTGACACCGAATTCCCAGGCGAGCTGCTCCCCATCAGGGCGTTTGCGCCCGCCCGCCAGCGGGCCTTCGATGGGAATCCCGCGCTGCTGGGCTGCCTGGATATCAGCTTGAAGGGATTCGGACAGCAGCGCGAAATCGGCCAAACCCTCGCCTAAAACGACATTATGTAAAAAGCGCTGCACAATCGAGGTGCGGCGGGCGGTAACCATTTTGAACAGTCCCAACCGCCTGGCTGTTTTAAGTTTCCGGTACAGTGCTGCCTCCCGGAGAGCAAACAATTCCAGGTAGCTGCCATCCGCCAGGGAAATCAAGGCGTTATGAGAAGGGTTATCCTCATGTGCACCGCCCGGTAAAACCGTGAATCCCAATGATTGATAGTCAGCGATGGCGGCTTGCAGGTCGTCAACCATGATCACGGCATGATCAAATCGGGTGTCAGTAGGCATAGGAAAAATGTCCTTGTATGATGTACAGTTACCTTACAAATCGAGTAAAGGGGTTGCAATACCCAGGTCGGTCAACTATCCTATTATCAAGGGTTATATCCATTCAACAGATTGGTAAAAAGTGAGCCTACATGATAGGCTTTCATCACATTATACGTCAATGTGATGGTTGAGTGAGGGAAATGGTATTATGACAATATCTTGTGCAATTGGTTTGCCCGCCTACAACGAGGCGGAGAACATTGGCAACCTGTTAGAAGTGCTGCTTTCACAAAAGCTACAACAAGTTTCCCTCGATCAGATCATTGTCGTTGCCAGCGGCTGCACGGATGGAACCGAGGATATCGTCCGGGAGTATATGAAGCGTGACAACCGGATTGAGTTGATTGTACAGTCTCAGCGCCGGGGTAAAGCTTCAGCAGTCAATATTATCATCGAACAGAATCAATCCGACGTGATCATGCTGCACTCAACCGATGTGCTCCCGGCTGAAGATGTGGTCGAAAAGCTGATCAGCCCCTTCTCCGACCCAGAAGTTGGCATTACCGGCGGCAGGCCCGTCCCGACCAACAATCCCGATGACTTCGTGGGGTATATTGTCCATATCCTGTGGCGGCTGCACCATGAGATATCGAAGCGTTCACCCAAGATGGGAGAGGTGATCGCCTTCCGCCCGGTGCTGCGACGTATCCCGGAGGACACCCCGGTTGACGAGGCCAGCATTGAGCCGCTGATCATCGGGCAGGGCTATCAACTTCGCTACATCGACGATGCAAAGGTGTACAATCACGGCCCCACGACTATCGCCGATTTCCTCAAGCAGCGCCGTCGAATCTACACCGGGCATCTCTATTTACAGGGTTTGGTCGGCTACCGGGTAGCGACTATGTCCCCGCCCAAGCTGGCGTTAGTCTTTCTCCGGCGGATGTTTGCCGATTTGCCCCATTTCCCCCAATATGTCGCGGCGGCCTTTTTAGAGGTCTACGGGCGTGTATTGGGCTGGTACGATTGGAAAATCCGCAAGGCCCGCCCCTATATCTGGTCTATTGCTGAAACGACCAAGGTAAAGATTGAGGCCCCACCGGGAGATCCCACTGCTGCACCCGGAGAACCGGCCACCTGATCGAATGTCAGCTAAACGTGTGTTGGTAACCGGTTCAACCGGTTTTATAGGTCAGCATCTGGTCGGAGCCCTGCATCAACGGGGTGATTCGGTTCGGGTGCTTGTCCGCCGCCCTATCGATTTGTTTCCTCCAGGGGTTGAGGTTGTCCTCGGTGATATCACCGATCCCGATGCTGTTCAGGATGTGACCCACGACGTTGACCTGATCTTCCACTTAGCCGCCCAGCGCACCCACTGGGGAATTCCAGAGTCACAATACGAGGCTATCAATGTTTCCGGCACGGCTCATATCCTCCAGGCGGCGCGGGTAAATCAGGTGCGGGTGGTTCATTGCAGCACGGTCGGGGTAGCCGAGCAAGCCGGTGGCCGTCGCATCAATGAAGAGGCCCCACTGCATCCCATTGACCACCATCCGAACCCCTATCACCTGACCAAACTGGCCGCCGAGAAACTGGCCCTGGCAGCAATGGCCCATCAACCGGTGACGATTGTTCGCCCATCGTTAACCTACGGACCACATGATGACACCGGCATGATCACTCAATTGATGGCCCGGTTGGAAAGTGGATTCTTTGTCTATGCCGGGAGTGGCAGCAACCATCTACACATGGTCTATGTCGATGATCTGATCGCCGGGATGCTGCTGGCTGCCGATTCCGAAACGGCCATCGGACAGACCTACATCCTGACCGGGGCGGAGGCGATTCAACTCAAGGATCTGGTTTCCCTTACCTGTTCTTTGCTCAATGTTTCTGAGCCGAGAATCCATATTCCGGTCAGCCTGCTATATATGGCCGGTGATATGATCAGCAGCCTGTACCGGCTGTTTGGTCTGACGTCGGAACCAATACTTACGGCAGGAAAAGTGGACAGTATCGCGAAGGACTGCACCTTTAGCATCGAAAAGGCGCAGCGTGAGTTAGGTTACAATCCCATAACTGATTATAAAATTGGACTAAAACAATGCGTTACATGGTATCAGAAGAGGGTATAATGTAGCCAGAGATAGTCGTGCGGGAATGGGGGCCTCACGAGAACGGCAATGTCAGGTTTTTATAAGAGGTCACTCGTGTCACATTCTATTAATAGCAGGCTCCCCGACGAGCCAATACTCGAGCTCACCATCAGCGAACCTTTCGACTATTATGATGGGCCGTATACCATCTATGAGGAAATAGGCGAAAGGATCGGCAACCATCCAGAGAAGGTCTACTTCATCGCCGACATAACCGGGCTGAATATGAGCTTCTGGAATTTCATCACGATGCGGGCTGGTGCCTATGTGTCCCATCCCCATTCAATCGACAGCCCGCGTTGGCAGCTGCTCTTTGTGAGTAACAGTGGACTGATCGAGAGTGGGATTGCCCTGGAGAATATCCGGCGGGCACAATTTAATATCGCCCCCATCCGATTATTCCGTACACGTGATGAAGCCTTAAAATATGCCCGACGGAATGGTTTGCACTAAGTAGAATTCTATGCTGTTGGGCCATTTATTCGTCTGGCCCAATTTACCTGCCACTCAACCTCGACATCCTGATCGCTAAAGGCTGTTATGTGAATTCCAGGCGATCTCCTTATCTCCCACTGGCGGCAGTTCTTCAATTAGTTTGTGCAGCATATTCCGACCTGATTCGGTCAGGTGGTAAACCCGGTAGGGATGCTTTGGCCCTTGCTCAATAACAGCTTCGATCAGGCCGTGCTTTTCGAGGTTATGCAGAGCAGGGTAAAGCATCCCCTCTTTCAGTTTCGGCATCTCTACAACTTTGACCGCTTTTGCAATCTGGTAGCCAGATTTTGGCCCATCACCAAGTGTCTGGATAACCAGGAAGGCAAGCTGCTGTTTTTCGTTCATCTTATGCCACCTGCCTTTTATAACTACCCGCGCGGAAGAAAATCAGCGTTAACAGGCTGCACAAAATAAATTCGGCTGACAACACAAATAGATAAGCTAACTGCTCTAGAAGACCATTCCCAATGAGCATTGCCAGGTTACCGGCAACAATGCCGATTCCCAGAATAAACATGGAAACCCAAAAGGGAATCAATAATCCCTGCATAGGATGTCTTGACCGCATCAATAGAATGCTCACAGTGATAAAACATAAACCACCGATCAAGTCCCCACTGACTCCACCCAGGACTAATAATCGAGCAAGCAGCGAGGCTTCAGAACTGTGCATCACGGTGTAATAATAGTCCATCCCGGCGGTGATCAATTTGAACATTGCCAGCGATCCGTGCAATGTCGATGAGGCCCAGGCCATCAGCCCTAAAACCCGGTCGATAAGCTCAAAGTGCCGGGTGAAGGGATAATCTGCCAGCAGCTTACGAAAAGCAAATACCGCATAAAGCACACAGGCTAAAGTCGCCAGATGAAGGGCACTCACAATCAGGTAATAATAGTCCATATCCCCGAAAGCGCCCCAAAGCATGTTATCCAGCAGGATCAAAATCAGAATACCCAGGCTGGCAAACACTGCGATTCGATAACGGCGACCGGCCAGGTAGGTATCACTCAAACCCTCTGATGCTTCACCCGGATCGCCTAAAGCCTCCATCGCTGCCCGGTGGGCTGCCTCAAACGATTTACCCTGTGCCAGGTAGTCATCCAGGGCATCAAGGTAATGTCCCTCGATCTCCATCCAAACCAACTCGCGGGCTTCCGGCGGCAAACCATGTGTGGCGGTTTCCAGCCAATCGATAAGCTCCGGGTTGGTTGACGCCGCCTCCTGGGTAACGGCTTCGACCTGCTGCACTAGGCTTCTCCCAGCACCATATTCACTGCATGGGCGAATTGTTCCCACTCGGCCAGCTCTTGCTCAAGCGCCTGCTTGCCATCGGGTGTTAACCGGTAATAGCGGCGGGTGCGGCCCTTTTCGATCTCCTCGTAGGATTCAATCAATCCTTGTTTCTCCAGTCCGTGAAGGGTCGGGTAAAGAGTTCCTTCCTTGAAATCCAACACCCCCGCCGACTTGATCCGGATATCCTTGGCAATCCGGTAACCATGACTGGGTCCCTGTAAAAGCGCGTGCAGGATTAATAAGGGCAAACTGCCTTTGATGTTCATGGTCTACTTCCCTGATGATTATACCTATGTTTTCGATGTATCATAGCGCGATTTTGGACGGATTGTCAAATGCCAGGGAATCAAAAAGGCGCTGGATGCAGCGCCTCTCAGATTTTCTCTCTGCGATCATTCCTTTTACAGGCGGGTGATCAATTCGCTCCGGCGGAATATTTTGCTGCCAAACCAGAATATAACCCCATCGACCAGCCATAAGACCAGGCCCACCAACAGAGTCATCAGCACACTGAAATACAGCAGCCCGAAGGATTGCCCTAACACCAACCCAACTATCGGGAGCACCATCATCCCCCCGATCTGGTAGGCTTCCTGGAAGGTCTTGACCCGTGTTGACACCACCACAATCGATCCCAGCCCCAGGCCAGCCGCTGCCGGGGTCACCCAGAAGATCAGTACAACCCACATTACCGTCGGGAAGATGATCTGCTTGAGGGCAAACCAACTGGTTACATTTGCCACAATGGCGTAAAGCACAAAGCTGATCAGCGCCACCAGCATGGCGGGTATCAAAGCCGACAGCATCTTGGCAATCAACAATTCCTGATCGGTGATCGGAGAGTGGAGCACCGCTTCGATTGTTTTCCGTTCCTTTTCACCGACAAAGCTGTCTGCCGCGATCACCGATGCGACCATCAAGGGGATGACCAGGAACAGCGGCGCATACATGTAAAGCAGGGTAAACCGGACCCAGACTTCAACATCTCCCATTCCTTCGAACTCTTGGCTGAGTCCGGCAGGCAGCATATCAAACAGTTCCTGCATATCAGAAGATGTTCCGGTCATACTATCCGGCGAGAGCACAATTGGCAGGGTCATGGCTAAAGGCATAACCACCAGCAGCAGCAAGGGAACCAGGATCAAAGGCAGCATCACCATCTTGCTCTGCCCGACCACCTTCAAGTCTTTGCGGACAACCGCTCGAATCGCACGCCAGTTCATAGCTGATTTCCCTCCTCCCCATGCAGCGCAAAGTAGACATCCTCCAGCGACGGTTCACCCGGCGTTACCCGGTAAACCCGAATGCCTGCCTCCAACAGCACCCCCAACAACTGCGGGATCGACTCGCGGGAGATGCCCTCCAGAGTGATGACGTCCTTCTCGCTGGTTATCCCGGTGATGTGCTCAACCCGGCGGAGCAGTTCCGCTGCCTGATCGACCTGTTCCGGGTCTAGTTCAATGTCCAGTTGGAGAGCATAACCCAACTGCCGGGACAGTTCGTGAGGGGTTCCCAGGGCCAGCAGTTTGCCATGTTCAAGCACGGCGACCCGGTCACATAATTTCTGCGCTTCGACCAGGTTATGGGTGCATAAGAAGACCGTCCGACCTTCCTGCTGGCTAAAGGATTTGATCAGGTCGTGGACGTGGCGAGTCGCAATCGGGTCAAGGCCGGAGGTTGGCTCATCCAGGAAGATCAATTCCGGGTGGTGCAAAAAGGCACGAGCCAGCGCCAACCGTTGGCGCATCCCTTTACTGTACCCGCCTACCTTCTCGTCGGCCCGGTCGAACAGTTCAAAATCCGCCAACAGCGCATCGATCCGGGGTTTGACATCCGCGACGGGAACACTGTACAGATCGGCATAGAATCGAAGATTATCGTAGGCGCTGAGACGCTCATCCAGCGAGGGGGTTTCGGTCAGGACGCCGGTACGCTTACGGAGCGCCGAACCATCCTCTTCGGGTGATAGGCCAAACACGCGGATAGTGCCCTCGGTCGGAGTCAGCACCCCGTTGAGCAGCCGAATCGTCGTCGTTTTACCCGCCCCATTGTGGCCGAGAAAACCCAGCACCTCACCTTGATGAACCTCCAGGCTGAGGCCATCAAGCGCAACAATGTCGCCAAAATGGCGACTGACATGATCGATCTGAATCACTGCATGGTTTTTCATCATGACCTGAATTGTGATGGTTTTTGGATCAACAATACAACCCAGTTATTGGGGGGTATCTACGATCAATACGTTGTCCAGGCGGATATGATCGCTGCCATCCTCAAAGAGAAGCCGGGTGCCATCGACCGGGTTGTATAAGCCCACCAGCAGATCATACTCACCGGGAGGCAGATCATCAGGCAGAGTGATAATATGCACATCGTCAAACCGCTCGCCACCTCCCCAGGCGCTGACGGGATAACGCCCGCCGCGCGGTGGGCCATCGCCCTGCGCCACGATCTGATCGGCCTCATCAACCAACTGCACAAACACGGTATGATCAGCACCAGGGAGATGCCTGCCTATGGCCCAGTAAAGGGTCAGGGTTAGAGTACCTGAATCTTGTTCAAGGGTGTAGCCTTCAATGATTATTTCGCCTTCAAAAACAGCATCGAGTCGATTGGCAGGCTCACCGAAGTCCTGTCCTATCCCGGTGAGTCTGACCGTGCCGATCACCGGGTAGCCGATCGGGCCGCCATCCGGCCCGGTGACGGGCAGCCTTTCGCCGGTATCAAGATTGTAGAGTCCGGCTTCGATATCCAGCAGAATCGGGCCAGCCGCATCGGGCGCAACCGGAACCGGGATGGTATCAACGATGATCTCGCCCGGTTCCCAGTAGATGGTCGGGTCATTGCCGAGTCCGGGATAGGTATCACGTGCCCCGACCAGTTCGTTATCCTCGCCAAACAGGTGGATAAAAACGGTGTAATTCTGGTCGGCGGGCGGATCGATAGCCTGCCAGTAGAGGGTCACTTCGACCTCGCCGCCGGGATCAACCGAGCTGTGAGAAACGCTGTAGCCCAACAGGGTCGCCACATCGCCAAGCTGCCAATCCAGCCGGTTCGGGATCGCCGTGTCGATCTGATCAGCAGGCAGGCGTGGAGCGGGCCGGTAAGCCGGGATGAGCACGCCAAACAGCGATCCGACCGCAAAAGCCAGCATCGCAGCGCCGCTGGCTGTGATCAACGCCGAATGCCAGCGACGGGGAACCAGGCGTGTCCAGCCCCAGATCAGGAAAAATGATTGGGCCGGGAGAATGGGATAAATCTGGCGACCGGTCACCTGGATGGTTTTTTGGAGATACCATATCAAAGCCACCCATGTGATCAGCATCCACACAACCAGCAAGATGATTTTCTCGACGGCAAGCTGGGGGCGGTCGGTTTCGGTTGGCTTATGCAGACGGTCCCATAACCGGAGCAGCAAACCAAGAACTCCAAGCACCGTCAGCACATCCAAAATGCCGTAGATCAGGTTGGGGACAGGGACATTGCCATAACCGAAGTTGGCCCAATAGGTGGTGCGGAAATTCCAGGCTTCGATCCGGTACTGCGCCAGGGTCAGCGGTGGACGCACCCCCCAGACCTGCCACATATGCGACAGGGCGGTCAGATCGCCATAAAGCCGCAGATTACGGGCAAACCACCAGCCAAGCAGCAGCAGTACGCCACCCAGCAAGATCACCCCGGCGATGATGAAGATTTTAAATGACCGGTGCTTCCAGGCCACCAACCCGGCTAACACTGCCGAGACCGGCATCATCGGGAATCCACTCAGCTTGACCAGCGCCAGGAAACTCAACATGACGCTGAGCAATGCCCATTGAAGGAAGGTGGGCGGATCGGGTTGATCTAGGAGGGTAAAGACATAAATCATAATACCGACCGGCAGCGCGATGATCCAGGCATCGTTGGACACGGCAGCGGTGGTCAGCAGGAAATTCGGTGTAAAAGCCACCAGGGCAGCACTCCCCAGGGCAATATCACTGCGACGGGGCAGCAGCAGGAGCACAAAACGATAGGTAAAAATGACAGCCGCCACACCGCCCAACGTCGAGAGCAGGCGGAGCAGGTGGGCACCTAAAGCCGTTTTCCGGTAGGGAAAGCGCTGGTCTGGGCCATGCAAAAACTGGTTCTTATTGTCGCGGCCTACCTCACCGATGTTGTATCCCCAAAACGGGTTAGGCTGGATATGCTCCTCAAGATCGTCCGACGATACCCCAGTAGTGATCGCCGCCCCAACAATATAGTAGGCCGGCGGTTGATGTTTCTCTGATTTTGGATCATCAGGATGGAGGATAGGCAAATTCCACTCGGACTGCATATATTGGACAAATTGATAGTGGAGATTTTCGTCCGGTGCTTCAAACAGCGGATCGGCGATGTTGTATGCCAGTGCCAGTACAATGTACAGCACCAATACAACCGTTAAGCCGCGCCTCTCGGCAGCCCAGTTTTGTAAGCTGTGAAGCATGAATCAGCCCCCCCCGGCAACGACAATCGGGACTTCGCAGGGCGTCAGGTAAGTGCCGTCAACCTGGCTAACGACCAATCGCAGGCGGTAATCACCCGGTATCAACGACGTGCTGTCCCATCCCCCCAGAGAGCCGCCTGCCTGGGGGTTGGCAAAACTGCCCACAACCACCCATGCGCCGCCGGTCGAAGGGCCGTTTAACTCAAATTTATACTGCGCAAAGTTGAGGATATTGGCTTCCCCCTCGACGTTCACCTGCCCGGAGACGGTCTGTCCTGCCGTCGGGCTGGTGATCCGTGCCCCGATGATCTCACAGCCGTTAGCGGTCTGCTCCGATTCCGGCGGGGCATTCTCGGCAGCATCGGCAGGGGCAATGCCCGGGGTGGGGGTGATGGTCGGGAACAACAGCAAAATCTCTGTTGGTGTAGGTTCCTGTGTGACAAACACATAGGGGGTTGGTGTGGGTTCCTCCTGGGCTTCGCCCATGTTTGGCACCACAATGTTGGTGATAATGTAAACTGCCCCGGCTACCAGAACCAACGAGAAAATGGTGTTAAACGCCCGTCTCCGCTCGCGTTGAGCCGCTTCACGCTCCAAGCCGAACATCGCGTAGCGGCGGGTCCGGCGAGCACGGAACAGCCCACCGAGGGAGAGAAAAATCCCGGCCCCCACTATCGCATAAAAAACTAGCGAAATACGTGCAATGAATTGAAGAAGTGCCCTCATAGTAGTCGATATTGAATAGTCTGGTTATAGCCCTTGCAGCACGCCACGCAAGATCTTCTCCAGACGAGGGACAACAATTTTACCTGCGTCTAAGACTTCCTCGTGAGACGCTTCTGCCTCGCTGTCTGGGTCATCAATTGCCACGTTGCTGATCCCCGAAATACCCATTACCCGCAGCCCACCATGATGAGCCACCGTCGCCTCCGGTACGGTGGACATCCCGACGGCGTCAGCACCGATCAGGCGCAGGAAGCGGATATCGGCAGGGGTTTCGAAGGTTGGGCCGGATAAACAAATATAAACTCCCCGGTGCAGGGGAATGTCGTTTTCAAGTGCGACTTTCAAAGCCAGGGCACGGAGCTCCTTATCGTAAACAGCGCTCATATCCGGGAAGCGCGGGCCGAGCGAATCGTCATTTGGCCCGATCAATGGGTTGCCCCCGGCCATCCCCAACAGGTTGAGGTGATCGGTTAGCAGCATCAAATCACCCGCCTGGAAACCCTCCTTGATTCCCCCGGCGGCATTGGTCAGCATAACGATCTCTAATCCCAGAAGCTGCATCACCCGGATCGGAAGGGTAACCTGGGAGAGTGGGTAGCCCTCGTAAAAGTGCGCGCGCCCCCGCATCACCATTACGGTTTGGCCCTCAAGCTGGCCGATGTGCAGCTGCCCCTGGTGTCCAACCACGGTGGAGAGCGGCCAATTGGGGATATCGCTGTAGGGAATGATGTCAGCGTTTTCTACCGAATCTGCAAAATCGCCCAGGCCGGAACCAAGCACGATTCCAACACGCGGTTGGTGATTGGTATGCTGGCGGACATAGTTGGCTGCCTCTTCAAATTCCTGGCGACTCATAAATTTCATCTTCATGACTCCTGGTTAAGCGGGAAAAGATAATGGCTTTCAAAGTCCTATCTTTTCCCTATGCAGTTGGGCCATTATCTGCCTGGTCCAACTTAAGGGTAAGCAAAGTACGCCTCAAGGCGCTGGGTGTGACCGCATCCGGCAGGGCAGCATGGCGAACATAGTCCTTGATGATCAACCAGACTCCCTGGCGGGTAAGGGCCAGTCCAAGATGGTTGAGAAACAAAGCCTGTTCGGAAGGTGTCTTGACCAGGTGAGGCCGCCCGGCTTCCAGGTAGCGGATCACACAGTCCAGGCTTTCCGCGCTGAGGCTGACTTCACGGGGGCTTCTCTTCCCGATGGTCAGGACAGCATGTTCAATATCCACATTCTCTACCGTCAGCCGCGCCAATTCAGAGACTTTCAAACCTATTGTGCAGAGCAGTTCGAGCATTGCCCGGTCACGGATTGCTTTAGGGGTGGTGGCCGGATCAGGGGCCGTCCGCAAAAGGTCTATTGTTTCCTGGTCGATTAAAGGTAGGTCCGGCGGCTCTGCCAGCGGGGCACGGATAGGGTCGGAGGGATCATCATCCCGGATACCGACTGCTTCTAAATAAGCAAAAAAAGAATGGATTGCCGATATTTTCCGAGCAATGGTAGCCGATGCAAAGCCTTCCATGATAAGATAATCTCTGTACGCAGCCAGCATCTCTTCGGTCACGCTGCGCCAATCATCAGCCAACACAGCACCAGGGCAGTTTAGAAATTCTACCAGGAGATTTAAATCAGTCCAGTAGGCGGAAATCGTGTTTCGTGTGCGCCGTTGGGCCGATAGATGTTGGATGAAGGTAAGCAATTCGTGTTCCATAAAAAAGGGGTACTTTGGTAACTCAATAAGTCGATTATACCTGTGGTACAATAGCACTACAAACTGGTTTGCCCACTAACCCGAATATATGGTAAGATGATCGAGACTTGTATTGAGCACCAGCCCAAGCCTCTTCTGCAAGCCAACATTTAAATGATTATTGTGATCTACACAAGGAGTTTGAGTTCATGACCAAGTCGCGGACTGATAAAATGAAAGATCGATTAAAAGAGCTTCAACAAAGTGACGGCATTGAAGCAGCAGCAGTCGTCAGTGTAGATGGGCTGTCGATGGCTTCAGCTCTGCCTGCCGGAGTTGAAGAAGACCGCGTGTCCGCGATGTCAGCAGCCATGCTTTCACTTGGCGAACGCATTGCCAGCGAACTAGGGCGAGGCATCCTGGATCAGGTGTATATTCGAGGCGAGAGCGGCTTTGTGATCCTGATGGCGGTTGGCGAGGAAGCGGTTCTGACAGCATTGGCACATAAAGACGCCAAGTTGGGTCTGATCTTCCTGGACATGCGCCGGGCAGCGGATGAACTTGCAAAACTTGTGTAGACAATGTTCGATTATCGAGCAAGGCAAAAAACGGGGAGGTAGCTTACAGCTAACCTCCCCGTCTCTATTTTACGAGATATAAGTGAGGCAGTGTGACCAAGTATATTTTTTGCACCGGCGGGGTTGTTAGCTCAGTAGGGAAGGGCGTCACCGCCGCCGCGATTGGACGGATTCTCAAGGCGCGTGGGGTCAAAGTCACCCTACAGAAACTTGATCCATACATCAATGTCGATCCGGGAACCATGTCACCCTACCAACATGGTGAGGTATTTGTAACCAAAGACGGCGCAGAAACCGATCTTGACCTGGGGCATTATGAGCGTTTTGTCAATATCGAGTTAACCCGTGCCAGCAACTTTACGACCGGCCAGGTATACCACTCGGTGATCGCCAAGGAGCGGCGCGGGGATTTCCTGGGTGCAACGATCCAGATGATCCCGCACATCACCAACGAGATCAAGCAGCGGATCATTCACGTGGGCCAGTTGACCGGGGCCGATGTGGTGATCGTGGAGATCGGCGGGACGGTCGGTGATATCGAGAGCCTGCCCTTCCTGGAGGCAATCCGCCAGATGCGTCGGGACGTGGGCCGGGAGAATACCTTGTATGTCCACGTCACGTTTTTGCCGCATATCGGGGCCACCGGGGAACTCAAGACCAAGCCAACCCAACACAGTGTGCGGGAACTGCGTGGGCTGGGCATCCAACCGCATGTCATTATCCCACGCTCCGATCACGATGTCCCGCGGGATGTGATCGAGAAGATCGCCCTGTTCTGTGACGTGGAACCGCAGGGGGTGATTCCCTTGATCACCTGCCAACATCTTTATGAGGTTCCGCTCCTGCTGGAAGAAACCGGGCTGGGCGAGTATCTATCCGAGGCGCTCTCTCTAAACACCAAACCGGTTGATCTGTCCGATTGGCGCTCGCTGGTTGAGCGCGTCCAGACGCCTTATCCACATCTCCGTATGGCGATTGTCGGGAAGTACACCGCACTCCACGATGCCTACATGAGCGTGCGCGAGGCCCTGTTCCATGCCGGGATCGCCAACGAACGCCACATAGACATCGAATGGATTTATTCAGGTGACCTGGAAAAAGGCAAGGGCTGGGATCGGCTGGAAGAAGTCGATGGCGTGATTGTGCCCGGCGGGTTTGGTTATCGCGGGGTTGAGGGGAAAATTATGGCGGCACGCTGGGCCCGCGAAAACAAGGTTCCGTACCTGGGGCTGTGCCTGGGGATGCAGGTCATGTGCATCGAGTTTGCACGGACGATCCTTAACCACGAAGATGCCAATAGTGCCGAGTTCGACAACACGTCTACCTACCCGGTTATTGACCTGATGCCCGACCAACAGGGGATATCCAATATGGGTGGGACAATGCGTCTGGGACATTATCCCTGTGTGCTCACCCCTAAGACCAAAGCCGGGGCTGCCTATCCTACAAAAGAATCCAATGAACGGCATCGCCACCGGTTTGAATTTAACAACGCCTATCGTGAGGAATTCGAAGCCGCCGGGGTATGCTTCAGCGGCCTATCACCGGACAAACGATTGGTTGAGATCGCGGAGATTGTCGATCACCCATTTATGATGGGCAGCCAGTTCCACCCGGAATTTCAGAGTCACCCGGATGCCCCACACCCGCTGTTTAATGCGCTGGTAAAAGCCGCCATCAAACGACAGATCGCAAGGGGTGAAGCCGTCCAGCCAGATTCACAAGAAGAAGCATGACCGGCGAGGCGGTGATCCAGATCGCGGCGGCGGTATTGCAGCGGCCCGATGGGCGGGTGCTGCTGCTCAAACGCTCTGAAAGCCATACGACCAATGCCGGTAAGTGGTGCTTTGTGACCGGATACGTGGAACCACAGGAAGACCCGCGTGATGCCGCTATCCGCGAATTAAACGAGGAATTAGGGCTTGATGCCCTACCGACAAAGCGCGGTAAAATAGTGGTGGTGCAGGCTGATCAACACACTCTGCATGTGCATCCTTTCCTGTTCCCGGTCGAGGACTTCGAGGTCACATTAGAGCGAGAACACACGGCCTACACCTGGATCAACCCGGCGGAAATTTTCGGGTATGATATTGTACAGCAGTTGGACGAGGATTTAGTATCGCTGGGTTTGCTGGACGCATAAACAAATATTAGCCAGTGGGTACGAAGCCGCGAATATCCATCTTCGCGGCGTTTTATTCCCATCGCAAGTTCGCGGCAAGGTTCGCTATGAAGTATCTCAGAAATATCATCATTATCGCGCTGGTTCTATTAACGGCTGTCGGGTGGTCGCCGCCTCCAGCCTATGCCCAGGGCCCGGCCCCGGTGCTGGTCTATTATTATGCCTGGTGGGCACCGGAAGCAGTTGGATCTGGTAAATCCCCCGACTGGCCGATCAATCCTTACAGCTCGTGGGATACGGCAGTGATCCAGCAGCATGTATCCCAGATTGCCTCAGCAGGTATCGACGGGATTCTGGTGGCCTGGTATGGCCCCACTGAAGAGAACAACCAGACCGAGACCAACTTCCGCGTGATCCTTGACCAGGCCGCCGCCAACGGGACCACTGCCCTGCTATCGGTTGACCTGGGCAGCGGCGCGTGGTTCACGGATGTACAGCAGGTCATTGACGGGTTGAACTATGCCCTCAGCGTCCACGCCAATCACCCGGCCTATTTTCGCTACAATGGGAAACCGGTGCTGTTTTTCTGGTATCAGGGACGCTACAGCCTGGATGATTGGGCCTATATCCGATCACAGGTTGATCCCGATCACAACAGCATCTGGATCGCGGAGGGGGCTGCACCTGACACGATGCCCACCTTCGATGGGCTGCACATGTATACCATCTCGTGGTCGCAAAACGTCTATGGGACTCTCTCACAGTGGAGCAACACGGTTCACAACAAGGGCGGTATCTGGGTTTCAACGGTCATGCCGGGCTGGGATAACACCTACACCCAACAGTCTGAGCGCTACATCCGCGAACGAGGGGATGGTGCTTTTCTGCGGGAAACCTTCTCAGCCGCCGCCGCCAGCGGGTCAGAGATGATCGTTATCACCAGTTGGAATGAATGGTGGGAGGGAACGCACATCGAGCCGAGTCACAACTACGGGGATTTTTATCTGAACCTGACGGGACAGTTGATCTCGGAGTACAAATCGAGTGGAGCCGTCGCGGGAGGGGGAGGCGCAGCGCCCCCGGTTCAAGCAACCGCCGCACCGCAGGTCGAGGAATCGACGGAAGAAACAGATTCAGCCGCTGAACCGGTGACCGGGGCAGATACCAGCAGCGAGAACCAGGTGACCATCACCCCACAGCCATCACCATCCTATTTCATCCCGGCGACGATCACGCCGACGCTGGCTCCTACCATCACCCCGACCCTCACCTTGACGCCAATGCCGGTCGCCGTAGCAGAAGTACCTGAGACAGACGCCCCGGTCGATCAGGAGGGCGGCGAATCTATAACAGATTTATTAGGGAACTCGACAGCAGTCATTGTCAGCATGGGGTTGATCGTTGGAGCTATCGGCTTATTTCTCTTCGGTGCGGTCGGTATTATCCTGGCCCGCCGTCGTGCCCGGCGCTAGGGCTCTTTGTCAAAATCAACGAACCGGTACCCAATCCCACGTTCGGTCAGGATGTACTTGGGATTGGCCGGGTCTTCTTCGATTTTCTCGCGGAGGTAATTGACGTACAGCCGCACGTAGTGCACTTCATCGCGGTATTCATAGCCCCAGACCTTCGCCAGCAGTTGTTCATGCGGGACTGTCCAACCAGCATTTTCGATCAGGTGATAAAGCAGCCGGTACTCGGTTGGACGTAATTTGATGCGCTCCCCGGCCACGATCACCTCGCGCCGGTTAAAATCGACGCTGAGGCGATCATCAATTTCAAGCACGGATTCTTGCGGTTCAGACAGGCTGCTGACCCGCCGGAGCACAGCTTTTACCCGGCTGACCAACTCACGCGCCCCGAAAGGCTTGGTTACATAATCATCCGCCCCCAGTTCCAGCCCCCGGACTTTATCCTCTTCTTCCCCTTTGGCCGTCAGCATGATCACCGGCACGTTGGAGAATTCACGCAGCATTCGGAGGGTCTCAAAGCCATCTAACTTGGGCATCATCACATCAAGGATGATCAGGTCAGGGATGTATTTTCGAACCGCGTCCAGGGCCTCGGCTCCATTCTGGGCAGCTAACACCTGGAATCCTTCCAGGTCAAGGTTCATCCGAATGAAGTCGATCATGCGGGGTTCGTCATCAACGACCAGGATTTTCATATTTGCAAAGGGGCGTTCAGAAGACGTTTGCATGGCTACTCACGCACAAAGGTAGGAATTTCTTCATCCCCCTCACTGGGAAGAATCTGGATGAAGTTGATACGCCACACGGGAAATATAACATGGTTAACATCTTCATTTAAATAGGTGATCGGTTTTCCATCCCGGCGCTGTGGATTTACCCCCGTAACAAGTTGGTCACCTGGCTGAGGGAGGTCTTCTACATCCAGCACGACCGGATCATCCCCCTGAATGTGAACTTGAATTCGATAAGCCATTACTCTGTTATTAGCCCAAGCCTGATGCTGTGAGCCAACCTCCTTTTGTCTATTTGAAATAGATATGCATCACCAATTTACCCAGCCGGATTTCATCGCCGTCGCGCAGTAAACGCGGCTGGTTTGAGGCCAGGCGCTGCCCATTGAGGAAAGTGCCATTTGCACTATCCAGATCAACAATAGATAACACATCATCACCACGCCGCAGCGCCGCATGAATCCGGGAGACTCCCTGCTCCAGAGCACCGTAAGGCGTCATATCGAGGTCAGGGACGATCCCTTTAGTTGCATCTTCCCGCCCGATGAGATATTCCTGCCCAGGGCGAAAGACGATCGGCTCCGATGCATCACGGATATGCAAAATAACCTGATTGCGTTCCCGGAAGGTAGCGGTTCCCCAACCGGACTTGATGCTGAATTCGTTGGCATCTTCGCCCAGTTTGCGGGTCAGAACAGTTTCCCGCGGATCATCCCACAGACTTAACCCACAGTTACTGCAGATTAACGCCCCTTCCATCAACTCATGTTCGCAGTACGGGCACTTACTCATTCGATTAATCTCCAGAAAGGGACAAGAACGCGCGTGTCCCATATTTTAACCGTTTGCTACCCTCATCGGAAATAGAATGAACGCGGGCTACCCGTTTGGCTTCAGATAATGCCGCCTGCCCCAACTCATCTTCACCGACCTCAAACAATCGGGTGGCTAAATGCTCAAGGCTGGTCGTGGCTTTTGTCACCTGTCCATTCTCAATTGAGTTGCGTGCATTGTTCTGCACACGGTAAAACCTCAGTTTGTTGAGAGCATCTAATATTTCGGCTGGTGGATTCTCGATAACCTGCTCATCTGACACCGTCACCACCAGGTCGCGGATAATTCGCTCAGGCCGGGCCCTGTCGAGGCCCAGAACCTCGCCGCTCAGATCAACCCGCCCGATGAAGACCTCGCCCAGTTGAACACCGGTATTGACATGATACTCAGCCATCAGTGTCATGCCGGTCTGCCCCTCGACTGAGCCGAGGGAGATCGGTTGTGTGTGAACCGGCACATCCAGCGGATCAGGGGAAAGCCGCATCACCGAGTCAAGTTGAACACCGGGGGGCGGTATGAGAGTCAGTCGCAGCCGCTCCGCATAAGCCGTTGAAAGGCTCCTGACTCGATTTTGCATAAACATAGCCAGGGATTGGGGCGATTCAATATAGGTCGAAGACCCGCCGGTTTGCGATGCCAATGCATCCAGAAAATCGTCGTTCCACTCCTGGCCGATGCCGACCCCGCTAATACCAATCCCTTTCTGTTTGGCTCTACCGGCAAGGGCCAGACATTCTTCTTCGTCTCCGTAAGTATGCCCATCGGTGATCAGCACCATGTGATTGATGTGAACATCGTCTTGATACTTTTCAAGCTCACTCAATCCAAGCTGTAAGCCCTGCAAGATCTCGGTTGCCCCATCAGCCCAGATGACACCTATTTCGGATTTAATACGGTGGGTATCGGCTACCCTGGTTGCCGGGACGATCACTTCGGCCCGATCGCTGAAGGTCACAATGGAGATCACATCATCAGGGGTGCAATCATCAATGACCTGATAGAGCGCTGTTTTGACACTCTGAAGGCGAGCCCCCGTCATCGACTTGCTGCGATCCACGACAATACACAGGTTGATCGGTACGTCGCTGGGTGAGAAGCCGCTCGTTCTCGGTTGAATATTGAGCAAGGCATAAACGATTTGCATATCGTCTATGCGCCGGAGGTGATAGCGGCTCAGGATGACGGCGATTTCAAGGGCAGGGGAGTGATGTGCTAACAGTACGGCTCTTTGCTCGTCGTAATGTCGGCGCTTTAACGCGTTCGATAAAACGTCGTGGGCTTCATTAATCTCCTGAAACACTGAAGCAATACCGGGAGTATTATTCACATCAGGGTGGAAACGCAGAGCCGCCAACCGGTAAGCCTGGCGAATATCTTGCTCAGTTGCCGTTTCCGGCAGACCGAGGATCGCGTAAAAGTCTTGAATGTAATCCATTGTTATCAGTTCGGCATATCGACCGGCGAGTTAACTTTTCTGCCCAGGCCCATATTAATCCGGCATTTGAACCAGGATCACCGTAATATTATCCGGCCCGCCGTTAGCGTTGGCTTCTTCAATCATCCGGTCGCAAGCCTGTTGGGGATCAGGTTGGTTCAGGATTATTTCCAGCAGCCGGTCCGCGTCCACAACGCCCCACAATCCATCGCTGCAAATTAACAGCCGGGAGGAAGGTGGAAGGCGGCGGGTAGCCGCATCAACTTCCAGGGCCTCCCCCTGACCAATCGCACGGTACAAAACATTGCGCTGCGGGTGAGTTTCGGCTTCATCTGCTGTGAGTTGGCCGAGTTCTTGCAAGCGCCGTACCAGGGAGTGATCACGAGTGACCAGTTCCATTTGCCCGTTTACGATCAGGTAAGCCCGGCTGTCGCCTACGTGAGCGATATAACCCAGGTCACCCCGGACCACCACACAGGTTGCGGTCGTTCCCCCATTCGGAACCTGGATTTGAACAGCATCATTAGCGGCAGTCATAGCATCTGCCAGCACTTCCGGGATTGTCTTTTGCCCGGCATTGGGCTGTTGGCCTTCAAGCTGGGGTAAAACCACCCCTTCAATAATGTGATAGGCTAAAGTCTGCACCGTAACGGCACTGGCAATCTCGCCGTCCGTATGACCGCCCATCCCATCGGCTACCAGGAAAAATCCCAGAACCGGTGGGTTATTGGCCGCTTCTGCATGGGCCAAAAAGGTTAATAACGCGTCCTGATTATTGGAGCGTGCCTGCCCGACATCACTTGCCTGCCCGTAGCGTATCCGCCTTTTTGAACTGGTAAACTCTTCCGGGGGGGGCAGGGGGCGAGTCTGGAGGGGCACAGCAGCTATCGGCTCTTCCGGGGGGAGCTCAAGGTCAGGTTGTTGATAGGAAGGCTGCTGTTGTTCGGGTTGTTTAGACGTTTCCGAGCCAAAAAAGCGGCGAAATAGTTTCATAATCCTCAGCGCAGAAAGCCACCGGTTGTATTAAATGGTGGAGGACTGTGCGCCTCCTCCTTTCAGTTTTTCAGTCAGCTCATTATGCCTGTAAGGCATAAATGTACTGATCATCAGACCCAATGTAAACAATGTTGTCGAAAACTTGTGGTGACGACAGGATAGGACCTTCACTCTGGAAACGCCACATCAAGTCCCCAGTACGGGCATGCAAACAGTATAATGCCCCGTCAACTGCCCCTATATAAAGTGATTCCTGCGAAAGGCAGGGTGATGATGTGACCTTAGCGCCCACATCATATTTCCAAATACGCCGCCCGGTTAGCGCATCAAGCGCATAGACAGAACCATCGGCTGAACCGAAGAACACCTTGCCATCCCCAAAAGCGGGGGATGAAATGATCGCCCCGGCAGTGCGCGTCCGCCAGATTGGGTAGCCATGCTCGAAATCCAGGCCATACATATACCAGTCATCGGACCCGATATAAACGATATTATCTTTCACAAGGGGGGATGACATCATCCTCCGGCGGGTCTGGAATCGCCAGGCCACATTCCCTTCCATGTCCAGAGCGAAACAATCTCCGGCATCCGTACCAAAGAAGATGTAGTCATTATCAACAGCCGGTGATGAGCGGATCGGGGCCTCAGCGTCGTAAGTCCATAATATACGGGCCTTACTGGAGGACATCGGTTTGACGGCGTAGAGATTCCCATCATCCGAACCGAAGAACACGACACCAGAAGCGACTCGTGGGGTGGTAAAGATCCGGTCACCCGCCCTGAACTGCCACTTTTCCCTCTGTGAGCGGACATCAATGGCATACAGGTTTTTATCGCTTGAGCCAATGTAGATGATTCCACTATCATAATAAGGTGAGGAACCAATTCCTCCCCCGGTCGGGAATTTCCACATCAGGCTGCCTTCTTTAGCATCAAGCGCCCACAGATTATTGTCATACGATCCAACGTAAACAACGTTGTTGTAAATTACCGGTGTGGAGCGTACTGCATCTTCAACCTTGAATGACCAGATCGGAACGATATCCGGAGCAAGTGATGGTGCAAGCTCGCTCTCATCCATCATCTGCTGGGGGGCGTGGCGTCCCGAAACCTGTGCCGCTGGCTCAACATCGACATGGCCCCCTGCAGCAGATTGCTGGTCAATAGCGATCAAAGCCTGTTTCATCTCTTCAGCGGTTTGATACCGGTCTGTTGGGTCGTAAGACAGGGCTTTCATAACAACCGCCGAAAATTCATCGGGAACATTCGGGTTGTAAGCCTGGATCGGTTTCTGATCGAAAGAGAACGGCGGCTCCAAGCGCGGATCACGCCGGGTGAGCAGGTGATGGATTGTTGCCCCTAGCGCATAAATATCGGCTAACAGGGTAGCATTCCCCCGGTATTGTTCCGGCGGTGAGTAACCTTCAGTGCCGATCATGGTGCCGGGCTTTCCTATCTCGAAGTTTTTGGCGATCCCGAAATCGATCAGGCGAACCGCCCGCCGGGCATCGATCATCACATTGCTGGGTTTCATATCCCGGAAGATAATCGGCGGTTCATTATTATGCAGATAGGTCAACACATCGCAGATGTCGATGCTCCATTCACGTACCTGTTCAACCGGCATCAGCTTATCGGTGCTGTTGAGAATAGTTTCCAGGTCGCGTCCCTGGATAAACTCCATCACCAGATAAGAGCGGTCGCCAAAACTGAAGAAATCATAGATTTTGGGAATAGCGGGATGATCAACCGTTGCCAGTACTTCCGCTTCGCGGATAAACTGGCTCATCATCTGCTCGCGGATTTGTTGATCCTGAGCGAGATTGATCATCTCCTTGATGGCACACAACCTGACCACATTGGGAAAGTTCAGGTCGCGGGCCTGATAAACAGCGCCCATCCCTCCCATACCAATAATGCCCAGAACACGATAGCGACCCTGTAACACCTGTCCAGGTTGCAGTGAGCCGTCAGGTACATCATTTAGTTCAATTTGCCGTGTGTCTTTTGGGTCAGACATATTTCACCCGATGATTCAAAAATAATCTACAAAAAATCCCTGATGGATGTCATTATAGTTTCACCAGGGTGATCACGCAAAGACGCCTGTTCAAATCTATTATATATGATATGGAACTGAGGTACATATGAACATCGACCTAACAGAGTCTTTCAGCCTATATATCCATATCCCCTTCTGTGAAGCTAAGTGCACCTACTGCGCTTTTAATATCTACGTGGGATTAGAACGATTAATCGCCCCCTACTTAGAAGCATTGCGCCGGGAAATCGAATGGGTTGCACGGCAGGCCCCCGATCAGATGGCAGCGGCTCACACTCTTTATCTGGGTGGGGGGACACCCTCGATGCTTGACCCGGCACAGATCGAAGCGATCATCGAAGCGTGCCGGAGCCAGTTCAATCTGATCCCGCAGGCCGAGATCACCCTTGAGGCAAACCCCGAATCTGTAACAGAACCGCAATTAGCAGCCTGGCGCGAGGCGGGAGTGAACCGACTCAGCATCGGGGTGCAAAGTGCACAGGCGGCTGAATTGGAGCTGTTCGGTCGTAAACACACAACGGAACAGGCATTCAGGGCTTTTCAACTGGCACGCCAGGTTGGGTTCGATAACATCAGCGTAGACCTGATCTACGGTGCGCCGCACCAATCGCGCCAATCGTGGCAGAAGACTCTAGACACGATCCTGTCCTGGAATCCCGATCACATATCGCTTTACAGCCTGTCGATAGAATCGAAAACCGCGCTGGCCCATTGGGTCAAGCACGGGAAAATCCCCGCCCCGGATGATGATCTGGCGGCTGATATGTATGACGACGCCCGCAAACGATTAGCCGGTGCCGGGTTCGAGCAGTACGAGATCGCAAATTGGGCCAGGCCCGGTTTCACCTGCCAGCACAACCGGCAGTACTGGATCAACCGGCCCTTCCTCGGATTCGGGGCGGGGGCGCATGGGGCTGCGAACGGCATCCGATATTGGAATGTCAAGCCTGTGTCGAAATATATAGCCCGCATCGATCAGGCAGAGGGAGAGGGACCATTCCCTTGTTCACCTGCTATGGATGATTTCCAGCCAACCACGCCTGATTGGGAGATGGCGGAGACGGTGATCTTACAACTGCGACTGGTGCGGGAAGGGGTGCAGAAAGCGGATTTCGCCCGACGATTTGGGCGGGAGATCGACGAGGTGTTCGGAGAGACGATCACCCGGCTGGAGAAACTCGGCCTGCTCACCTCCGATCAGCGGTCGATCCGGCTGACCGAGCGAGCTTACCTGATCAGCAACCAGGTTTTTGTGCAGTTCCTACCGGAGGATGACTGACTCACTTTGGTTTTCGATGTTACTCTGCGCGTGCTAAAATCCCGGTATGAGTATCTATAATCATAACTGGGGAATCACCGGCCACGACTGGGCCGTTAATCTGCTATCGGGTCAGCTAACCAATGGGCGGGCCGGACACGCCTATCTATTCACCGGACCGCCGGGTATCGGCAAGACGCTGTTAGCTACCCGGTTTGCCCAGGCGATGAACTGCACCGGCAGCACGCCACCCTGCGGATCATGCCGATCCTGCACCCTGATCGAGCGGGACGGACATCCCGACTTTCAGATCGTCGAAGCCAGCGGCAAGTCGATCAAGATCGAGCAAGTCCGCGAGATGCAAAATACCGTGGCCTTGCGCCCATTTGAGGCCCCACACCGCGTCAACCTGCTCCTGCGCGTTCAGGAAGCGACCGGTTCGGCAGCCGATGCGCTGCTCAAAACGCTGGAAGAACCTCCACCCAGCACCCGGTTACTGCTCACCGCCGATGTTGCCGAGGCGCTGTTATCGACAATCGTTTCGCGCTGCCAGGTGATCGGGCTGCGGGCTGTACCGACCGAACAGATCGCCAGGATGCTGACCGATCAGACCGGTCTCTCCCCGGATGAGAGTATGTTGCTGGCCCGATTATCCGGCGGTCGTCCAGGCTGGGCGATCAGCATGGCAAAGAACCCAGCCCAGATGGAACTACGCCAGCAGATCATTGAGGGCATCATTGGGGTGCTGAGTCATAATCGCACGGTGCGGTTTCAATATGCCGAGGAGATCGCCAATAATGACAGCCTGGATCAAATCCTCGATACCTGGCAAACATGGTGGCGGGATGTAATGCTGCTGGCCGAGCAAAGTTGGGTTGAACCGGTTAACATCGACCGGATCGACGATCTGCATAAGCTGGCTCATCAGGTCGGACCACAGGCCACCCGCCAGGCGCTGCGGGCCGTCCGGAATACGATTGAGGCGCTGGATAGAAATGCCAATAAACGCCTCGCTCTTGAGGTGATGCTGCTGGATATGCCCTACGTTTAAAACCCTCTCAGCAATATGAGCCCAGGAAGTTACAGCCTGGCATAATCATTTCAACCAACACAAAATATATTTGAAAAAGTCTGTTGCCAGTTTTCCCCGGCAACAGACTTTTTGGATTTGCTCAGGTCTATTTATCTAGTGCTTCGCCACCTTCTAATACTAATAGCGCTAGAATTTACCGTTGTGGTTTTTCCACTCAACTTCTGGTGGGATTGTTTCAATCGTGTCCCAGTGTTCGACAATCTTATCATTCTCCACTCTGAAAAGATCATAGAATGATGTTGGCTGGTCGGCCAGGGTTCCCTCGCTGGCAACAAGGACAAAGTTACCTTCGCCAAGCACCATATGAATAGTGTGGTATGCCATCGTGATGCCTTGCTTTGCCCATGCCTCGAGAGCCTGACCAAGCCCAGATAATCCATCTGCAATCTGTGGATTGTGTTGGGTATAACTATCCCCATCAAAATAGTCGGTGAGTTTTTCCATTCTTCCATTCACCAGAATATCCTCAACAAACTGGCGGACCAACTTCTTGTTTTGTTCGGTTTTGTTCAGATCTTTAATTTCGGTAGGGCCGTCTATCATGGTATGTCCACTGGGATTGGCCGAGGCTGTTTCTTGAAGATTATCCCAATGTTCGACGATCAATCCCTCTTCGAAGCGAAAGATGTCAAAGCCTATTTTGGGACCAAAGAAATCGTAATCGGTATGGGAAAAAACATAATCGTTATCCTGGAACATGCGCACCGTATTTACCCTTGCCGAAGCGGGGGGAAGCTGTGCCAGCAGTTCACCAAATCCCGCTAATCCATCGGCAGCCGCCAAATTGTGCTGAATATACTTGTTTGGGTTGATATAACTAATCGGTTCGCTGTCACCAGTTTCGATACTCTTTAGCAGATTGATAACTTTTTGTTTGCCGTTTTGGTCAGACACCTTAATCCTCTTTTCAATAATTTATGGATATGGTATCTTTATACCAATAACATATCTCGGATACAAGTACGCACTTTAAAGTGGTATACATACCAAAAAGATACTATGGGATATAATCCTTACGATAGTAACTGCCCTACACGGGTCGTCCTGGATCGGATAGCCGATAAATGGACGGTCTTAGTTTTTGGATTGCTGGAGGATGGCCCCTTGCGTTTTTCAGCCTTACAGCGCGGTATTGATGGCATTTCGCAGAAGATGCTTACCCAAACCCTACGCAACCTGGAGCGTGATGGTTTGGTCAACCGTACAGTTTTTCCTGTCGTACCGCCCCATGTCGAATATGAACTGACAGCACTAGGCCGCACCCTTTCAGAACCCATCGCTGCCATCCGGCACTGGGCCGAAGAGAATATTCAGGATATCTCTATAGCCCAACAGCGCTACGATAAGTCAAAAGAGTGATGAGACACGGCGCAATTTGCACAATTTTGATTCCGGCTAAAAAAGTAATTGAGAGCTATTCAAGCGGACAGAATACTCCCCATACAGAAACAAGGACCGATTGAATGTTATCGGCCCTTGTCTTTTCTGTTTACGCGGCGAAAGTCATATTCGTGATCTGATGTTGTCCACAACAACGCTCTACGAATATCTGGCTTGCAGGATCTACTTTCCTTGCTGCTTCTCGATCTTGGCCCAGGAGTCACGCAGCGTAACCGTACGGTTGAAGACCAACTTACCATCAGCCGAATCGGGATCAACCGCGAAATATCCCTGCCGCTCAAACTGGTAAATACTGCCCGGTTCCGCACCGGCCAGGTTGGGCTCAAGCTGGCAATCTGTCAGCACCTCAAGCGAGTTCGGATTAAGGCTGGCGGTGAAGTCCTCGCCTTCTGCCAGATCCATCGGATTTTCTTTGGAGAACAGGCGATCATATAAACGCACTTCGGCCTGAATCGCGTGTTGGGCTGATACCCAGTGGATCGTCCCCTTGACCTTGCGCCCATCAGGGGCTGATCCGCCGCGTGTCGCCGGGTCATAAGTGGCATGCAGCTCTATCACCTCGCCGTTTTCATCCTTCACCACATCGGTGCAGGTGATGAAGTACGCGTACCGCAGCCGCACCTCCCGACCGGGCGCGAGGCGAAACCACTTCCTCGGTGCGTCCTCGCGGAAGTCATCCCGCTCGATGTACAGCACTTTGGAGAACGGTACGCTGCGTGTCCCGGCGGATTCATCTTCGGGATTGTTGATGCATTCCATCTCCTCGACCTGATCATCCGGGTAATTATCGATGATCAACTTGATCGGACGCAAGACGGCAAAGACGCGCGCGGCACGCTTGTTTAAGTCCTGGCGAACGCAGTATTCCAACAGGGCGATATCTACAGTGCTGTTGTTCTTGGCAACGCCAATTGTATCGGCAAAATCGCGGAGCGACTGAGGGGTATAACCGCGCCGCCGGAGCCCCGAAATGGTCGGCATCCGGGGGTCATTCCAACCGCTGACCAATCCCCTCTCGACCAGTTGGAGCAGCAGACGCTTGCTCATCACCGTGTAGTTGAGGTTCAACCGGGCAAACTCGATCTGCTGCGGGCGGTAAATTTCCAGTTCCTCAAGGAACCAATCGTACAGCATCCGGTTATTTTCGAATTCCAGTGTGCAGATCGAATGGGTGATGCCCTCAATCGAATCGGACTGACCATGTGTCCAGTCATAGGTGGGATAGATACACCATTTATCACCTGTGCGGTGATGCGACTCAAAAATGATCCGGTACATCACCGGGTCGCGCATCAGGATGTTAGGATGCGACATATCAATCTTGGCCCGCAGCGTGCGTGAACCTTCCGGGAATTCACCGTTTTTCATCCGTTCAAACAGGTCGAGGTTCTCTTCAATGGTGCGATCCCGGTAGGGGCTGTTCTTGCCCGGTTCGGTTAACGTGCCGCGATATTGACGCACTTCCTCGGCATTCAGGTCACAGACGAAAGCTTTACCCTTTTTGATCAGTTTGATGGCGTATTCGTACAACTGGTCAAAATAATCAGAGGCATAAAATTCGCGGTCTTCCCAATCGGCCCCCAGCCACCGCGCATCCTCTTTGATCGATTCGATGTACTCAATTTTCTCTTTGGTGGGGTTGGTGTCGTCGAAACGCAGATTGCACTTGCCGCCGTAATCTTCGGCCAGCCCGAAATTCAGGCAGATCGACTTGGCATGGCCGATGTGCAAATAGCCGTTTGGCTCCGGTGGGAACCTGGTGTGGACACGCCCATCATATTTTCCGGTTTCCAGATCATGATCGATGATCTCCCGGATAAAGTTAGTTGGGGCCGCGGATTCATCTGCGTCCGTATTTGGTGAGCTGCTTGTTCCGTCCGTCATAACCTTCTTTCCTCACTTATAGTGCGCCGATTTATTTGTCTGCCCCAAAGCCTATCCACATTTGAGTATCTCGGCAAGGACAGTCTTATGGCTCAAGTCCGGTAAGGAGTATAATTATAACCGGTTGCAAGGCAGACTCCACGTCCATTCAAGTATCAAAGGAAAACACCATGCCGATGTATGATCACATCACACCGGAGCAGGCCGACCTGATCGCTAACTCGCACGTATTTTTCGTGGCAAGTGTTCATCCTGACCTGACGAAAGGCCCATCGGAAGAAGGGCCCGTTAACCTGTCGCCAAAGGGTGGTGTGATGCTGCACATCATAGACGATCACCGGGTAGCTTACCTGGATTATCCGGGCAGCGGCGACGAAACCGCCCGACACGCAGAAGCAAACGGCCCGGTTACGTTGATGGTCATGTCGATGGAAGCAGAAAACGCCGCTATAGTTCGTCTGTATGGCTATGCAACCGCCAGCCCGGCTGACGAATCGCCGCTCGCCGAGCGCATCCTGAGCCAACCCGCCGAACACCTCAACCGCCCGCGCCAGATCATCGATGTGAGGGTGGAAAGCACCCAGACAAGCTGTGGATATGGGGTGCCGGTTTACGAGTATATCGGCCAGCGAGCGAAGGATGGTCGAGGGCGGCGCTACAAACAACCTACACGGTAAGTAAGAAGTTGATCATGTCCCTATACCGCGCTTTGCTACTGCCCAGCCTGTTTATCGGATGTGTGATGCTGTTCTGGGGTATCCAGGCAGACATTGATGGTTTTGTGCCGGTCGGCGGGGTGATCGTCGGCTGGGCAAGTGTATTGATGGTATGGGCCTATATCCCCGGCGTGCAGGAATGGTGGGAAACGCGCAAGACCGAAGCCGTTTTCATGCGCTGGCTGTTGATTGTCTTCATGCTGGCTTCCGGGCTTGGGCTGTTGATCTGGGGAATCCGCCAGGGCCGCCCGCATTTGCTGTTGTTCGGCCTGATGATCGGGTTGACTCCGGTGGGGTTTACTTTCAGTAGCTGGCTTGGCCGCCAAATGATGGCGGCTTCCTGGCGTGGATTGGCTCAACAGACCGGGCTGGCTTTTCAGAAAAAACCCCTGAGCGTAACCGGCACCTATCGGGGCCGCGTGCTGCGCATCGACCGGGAAAGGGTCAAGCAGAAGGCCGGGCGCAAATCATACGAAACGACTGTGACACGCATCACATTTTCGGTGAACAACCGCTCCCGCTCAACCTTTCGGCTCAACCGCCCGGCTTTCTTAAGATTCCCGAACCGCCACAGCATCAGCGGCGATCCAGACTTTGATCGCCGCTTCGTGTTCAACTGTGAGCCGGAGGATTTCGCCCGGCGGTTGTTTGTTTTCCCCACGCTGCGAGATCGATTAGGGCGGATGCCCGCCCAGGAGATCAGGCTGGCCGGTCAGCAGCTTAGTTGTCGGCAGTCGGGTGCACAGGTGCTGCAAAGCGTCGAAGCGCTGCGTGAGTTACTCGATGTCCTGTGCGACCTGGCCGAGTCGGTTGAGACCTTTTCGTAGAGACACAGACCTTTGGTCTGCGCATGCATGTGTCCGGCTATCGATAGTATTCCACCACCCGGTCGGCCAGATTTGCCCATGAGAGATTCCGGGCATGGTCGCGGGCAGCATTGCCCATCTGCTTACGGATCGCCTCATCACCCAGAATCTTGACCAGGGCTTCGGCGGTTGCCTGGGGATCATCCTGCGGCACGGTGAATCCCGTTTTCCCATCAATGATCGCTTCCATCGCACCGCAGTTCAACGTTCCAATCGATGGCGTCCCGGCTGCACCGGCTTCCAAAAACACAAACCCCAACCCCTCAAAGCTGCTACCCTGATTGACCGAAGGCAGGATAAAGACATCAGCTTGCTGATACCAGGCGGTCAATGCACCCTGCGGCGGCAGCTGCCCCAGGAAATGAACGTAATCCTCCAACCCCAGTTCAGCAACCCGATTTTTCATCCGCTCGACAAAAGCCGGTGATCCATGCAGATTACCCGCCATCGCATAATGGAGATTCGGGATCTGCTCACGGGCTAAGGCGACCGCCTCTAATGCGATATGCTGACCCTTTCGCTGCTTGACCGCCCCCGAACTAAACGCCACCGGCTCTTTGCCCACCCATTCAGGGAGATCGGCCTCTACCGGCTGCTCGAACGCCTCCGGGTGAACACCACCCGGCAGCACTTCGGCCTGGGGCAGATCGATCAGCCGGGCCATCCAATCACGGGTAAACCGGCTGATACACAAGATCACATCGGCACTTTGAAACGCCGGGCCAAATACGGTGCGGGTAGCAGGCTTTTCGAGCGGACGGATCGCCCACGTTCCAAACACCGATAACAGGTAACGCAGCCCTCTTGGTCGAGCTAAAGCGACCAACGGCGCATACAACTCTACAATGCAGTGAACAGCATCACAGCTTTTAAGGATTCGACGCAGCTTCGGCGCAAGCAGCAGCGTTCGCAGGGTGGTAAACCGCCCGGCAAACAACGGCGGCAAGATCGGGTAATGTTCGCAGTCAGCTAACCGGGGATCGATCTCTGGCGTCGAAGTGACAAACACCGGTTCGATCCCATGCCGTTCACGCGCACCTAACGCCACCTCAACTGTATAGCGGGTCCATCCGTCGATGATCCGCGCCTGTGTCGATATGTAACAAACTCGCAAATTCAATCCTCTCTCATTGCAGTATTGTCGGTAATTATGACTCCCCTCTCCATGAGGGAGAGGGGTTGGGGGTGAGGGCTATCTGAATAAACGCCAAAATATGCCCGGCCCGCGCTTCCCAGGTGTAATCCAACACATCTTGAGCGGCCTGTTTCGCCAATCGATCCGCCAGCGCCGGATCATCACGTAAACGGCGCAAAGCCTGGGCCAGCGCTTCGACATCGCTCGGCGGGATCAGCAAGCCGTTTTCGCCCTCACGGATGATCTCGGCGGTTGATGGCAGATCCGTTGCCACCAGTGCACTACCCGACGCCATATACTCGAATAGCTTCATCGGCGAGG
>JBNKDD010000018.1:0-37916 GCA_050288085.1 Anaerolineae bacterium | reverse complement strand
TGCTGAAGCCGCTCAAGTCAACATAGAATCAAGCGAGCCAGTGGCCGAATTGGAGGAAACTCCTCTTGATTTGTCTGAAGAAGCCCCCGAAGAAGAGCCGGTAGCCGAAGCTGTAACTTCTGAAGAGGTTGATGATAGTGTATCAACCGAAGTTATTGTAGAGGGCGATAACGACGAAGAGTTGTTTCGCGCATTCCTGGAAGGGAATGTACCGGGTGAAGAGGAGCCAGCCGATTTTTCCTTTACGCCTCTAAAGCGTGGACAAATCGTCAAAGGCATGGTGGCCAGCGTATCGCAAGATGAAATTCTTGTCGATGTTGGTCTAAAATCCGAAGGAATCATCAGCAGCCGTGATCTGGAGAGGCTTGATAAGGAAGCCTGGTCCTCATTCGAGATTGGCAGCGAAATCTACGTCTACGTCATCACCCCGGAAGATCGTAACGGGTATGCTCAACTGTCCCTGCGTCGGGCATTAGAAGAGCAAGACTGGCGTGAAGCTGAAGAATATCTCGAAAATGGCAGCACCTATCAGAGCAAAATTGCAGCCTTCAACAAAGGTGGCCTGATTGTTCGCTTCGGAAAGGTCCGAGGTTTCGTTCCGGCTTCGCATGTCAGCCGGGATCGTCGTCAGCGTTCTACTACCACACCTACCCCCGAAGATCGCTGGGGTGGGATGGTTGGCGATGACATTCTCGTCAAGGTCATTGAAGTTGACCGGCGGCGTAATCGTCTGATCCTGTCTGAACGAGCAGCGGAAAAAGAGTCGCGGGCCTTACGCCGTACCGAACTCCTTGATTCACTGGAAGTTGGGCAGATTCACAGGGGGCGCGTTATCAGCCTGGCCGATTTTGGTGCATTCGTTGATTTGGGCGGGGCAGATGGTTTAGTCCATCTCTCTGAACTTTCCTGGCGGCATGTCACGCACCCGAAGGAAGTCCTCAAAGTGGGCGACGAGATCGATGTAGAAGTCATTCACATTGACCGGGATCGCCAGCGAATTGGGCTGAGCCGCAGAAAGTGCCTGGAAGATCCCTGGACAAGCCTCGCCAGAGAATACCGGCGCGGGCAGCTCGTACAAGGAACCGTCACCAAATTAACCAAGTTTGGGGCATTTGCTCAACTGGTAGACCGCCCTGAAATCGAAGGGTTGATTCATATCAGTGAGCTGTCCGAGAACCGCGTCACACATCCACGTGATGTGGTCGAGGAAAATCAGGTGCTCACGCTGCGTATCATCCGGATTGACTCAGACCGTCGGCGTTTAGGCCTTAGCCTGCGCCGGGTGGATATGGAAGAATATCTGGATGCCGACTGGCAGGACGTTGTCACATCGGCCAATGAAGATGATGATGATTATCTCTTTGATGAAGTTGAAGCCGATGAGGCAGAAGTGACAGCTGAGGCCGAAGTCGAAGTCGAAGCCAAGGTTGAAGTCGAAGCCGAGGTTGAAGCCGATGAGGCAGAAGTCGAAGCCGAGGTTGAAGCAGAAGAAGCAGAAGCCCCGACAGAAACCGGCGAAGAAGAATAAATAATCCCAGGCAAAAACCTGGCTAAAAACACCCTGGCTGATTAACCGGCCAGGGTGTCTTTTTCATTGCGAGGAATTTGCTCTAAAGACCAGTTCAACCCGACCGGCCATGATCACATCGCCATCATGGAGCGGGTAATTCTTACCGGCATCAAGTGGATAGCTGTTCAAGCGGGTTCCGTTCAGGCTGTCTAAATCTTCGAGGAAATAGGCATCGTTGTTTAAAGCGATACGGCAGTGACGGCGTGAGGCTGTCCGTGCCTCCGGCAGCCCCAGCGACCATAAATCAATATCGGGAACATTCGGATCGTTGGGGGCGCTGCGCCCGATCACCGTTTCTGCCTGCGTTAACGGGATAGACATACCGGTAGATGTTTTTATGTGTGCCGTAAGCTGATTTGAACCCAGCTCATCAATGTCAATCTTGCGCCCCATGACTGTTGTGACCGGGGGCGCTGGATTTTCCCCGATGATCTCTTCGATTTCCTGGATGACCACCTGCGCTGATGCGGGGCGGTCGGCGGCGTTGTAGGCTAACATGTCAGTAACCAGTTCTTCAACCGGCAGGGAAACACCCCGGATTGGCTCCAGATCGCCGGCCAGGATTTTAGTAGCAACTGTCCCGAACTCCCCGGAGACCGGCAGCCGGGCGGTCAGCATCTCATACAAAACCACGCCGAGGGCATAAATATCTGCCCGGTGATCGACACTCTGCGCCTCCATGATCTGTTCAGGTGGGGCATAGTGGAGTGTCCCGGTGAAGGTGCCGCGCCCGGTCAGGGTGGCCTGATCCGCACCTTTGGCAATGCCAAAGTCGATCAGCTTGGCTTCCTGATCAGGAGTGATCATAATGTTCTGGGCTTTGATGTCCCGGTGGATGATGCCCTTCTCGTGGATGTCGGCCAATCCCAAAGCGACCTGACGGGCAATTGCCAGGGCATCCTTCTCGGCGATTTTCCCCTCTCGGTCGATGATGTCCGCCAGGGTTAGTCCTTCGACAAACTCGGTTACAATGTAACTGAGTAGATGGCCTGTTTCAGGGTCTTCGTCATGAAGTGCCCAATCGTAGATACGGATCACATAGGGGTTGCTGATCCGTTGGAGTAAATCGATCTCGCGCTCAAAGCGAGCCATAAATTCGTCATTGACTAGGTGAGAATGAACGACCTTTACAACGGCCATCTGACCGGTTTCAGAGTCGCGGGCCAGGTAAACTTTACCTGCACCGCCTTCACCGATGGTATCGTATATCCGATAACGTTCCTTGAGTGTACGACCAATGAGCACGGCTGGGCCTCTCTTGCCTTGCAAACAACACGCCTGCCGTTATTTTAGCACAAGATTGATATGCAACATAACATAGTTCAAAGTCCCTATGATCATGTTAACATGGTATTAACAACAAGATTCTACAATTTGCCGTGAATATCTTGCAACTTTTGAAATACGTGCGCGTATTAGCTTATGTAGACGTCGGCCTGATAACAGGCGGGTAAGTAGAGTGATAGAAGATCAAGAGTTAGTACAAAGTATTTTGGAGGGCGACCAGTATGCTTTTAGCGAACTGGTCGAGCGATACCAGCGTTCGGTGTATAATTTAACTTACCGGATGCTCGGTAACGCGACCGAAGCAGAAGATGCCGCGCAGGAGGCTTTCCTCCGAGCGTATCAGCATCTTAAGCGCTATGATTCATCCCGGTCATTTAAGACCTGGTTGTTATCTATTGCATCCAACTACTGCATCGACCGGCTGCGAAAGCGGCGCTTAACCTGGCTCTCTATTGATGAGCCACTGCCGCCTCACCCGGCCCTGAACAGCCAGGAACCAGGACCGGAGGAAACAGCTACAATAAATGAACGCTCGGAGGCGATGCAAGAGTTGTTGAACGAGTTAGCACCGGACTATCGCGCAGCCGTTGTCCTCCGTTATTGGTACGATATGCCCTATGCGGAAATCGCTGCCACACTGGATACAACCGAAAGCGCGATCAAATCACGGTTGTTCCGGGCACGCCAGATGTTGGCCGAAAGCCTCAGTTCTGGTAGTGCACCGGAGTTGGTCGTCGCAATGGAGAGTGCGTAATGGCACAAGAACGTTACCAACTACTCATGAACCTGGCCCTGGATGGGCTGATAACAGAAGAGGAAGAGCGAGAGCTCGACGGTTATTTCATGTCATCAGACAGCCTGACCGGTGAATGGGATGAACTGAATATGGTGGATGCTCTACTGAAGCACCATGCTAAAGTGGAAATGCCACCGCCACCCGACTTCACGATGGGGGTGATGGCCCGAGTCGAAGCCTATGAAGATCAACGGCGTTGGACTCCCTGGGTGATCGGCATCCTGGCATTTATCTCGGTGCTGGCCGCTTTGAACATCGCTGCTCCGATCTTGTTCTTCTCACTCGAACTCTACAAACCGCTGGCAACCCTGCCCGCAGTTGCGTCTGTACTCACTTTTGGCGCACACGCCCTGAACTCGATTGGCCTGGGATTAGCTGCTGTGGTCGATTGGATGGAATATCTACTTACCGATCCGGTCGCCCTGGGCATTGCCCTAACCGCTCTGGTTCTGGCTTCAATCTGGATCGGACTGCGGGAAGGCTTGAGGCTCATGCCTCAGGATGTGCCGCAAGAAATACCGGCCTGATAGCCGTTTGTCTACACAAAGACCCTCCCACACGGGAGGGTTTTTGCTTTTTGAACTGCTGGCGTGGAGCGCACTTGAATTGATGAGGGGATTGTATAGAATCGAAGGAGGATATTTATTGCTGCCCAATCACCGAAGAATCAATAACCACTGGGAGCCAGGAAAATAACAATTAAAGGGGGTGGGGATGAATAGAATCAGTAGGAATACATTGGTTATCATCATCATATTAATTCTGTTGGTCAGTGGTGCGATAGCGAGCCTCTTCTCATTGAGGGGCGGTGGTACGTATTATGCGCCTCTGGCAGGCGGAGAAATTATGTTGACTCCTATTCCGTCTACCACTCCGTTGATCGCAATACCGCCAACAGCATCACCCGCAGGTACGCAGGTTGCAGAATCGCAATCCGGGTCGGGGAATCCGGCGGCGCAACAGCAGCAGCGCTTGATCATCAAAAATGGTGAGATCATGCTGCTGGTTGAAAACACTGACACTGCCGTTGATCAGGTCACGCAAGCCGCTGTAGAAAACGGTGGCTATGTGCTGAATACCCAGGTCTACCTTGTGGGAGAAGTCAAAGCCGCCGCGATGACAATTGCTGTCGAAGCCGACAACTTTGATACGACCATGCACCGCCTGGGTGGGATCGCACTCGAAGTGCTCCGGGAATCTTCATCTGGCGAAGATGTAACGGCGGAATATGTCGATCTGCAATCTCGCCTGAGGAATCTCGAAACGACCCGTGACCGCCTGCGCGAGTTCCTGGTCGAGGCACAAAATACCGAGGAGGCTCTGAATGTCAACCGGGAATTATCCGAGATTGAAGGGGAGATCGAAATTGTCGTTGGTCGGATGAATTACCTCTCCGGGCGGGCGGCCTTCTCGACAATCAAAGTCAATATTGAGCAGTTTGTCGATGCCACTCCTACGCCTACCCCAACCCCCACACCGACCCCGGCTCCCTGGTCTTTGGGGCCAACCATCAAATCGGCATCACGCGCACAGGTCAGAACATTTCAAAGTTTGCTGGAGGCCATCACCTGGATTTTGATTGTGCCAGGGCCGTATCTCCTTGTGTTGGGCTTGATCGGATATGGCGTGTGGCGATTCAGACAGCGGAACCAGATCAACCAGTTGTATGATCCGACGATTGACGAAGAAGAGGAAATCTAAAAAAGGGGGCCGTGAACAAAATTCACGGTCCTATCTGTAACCCATTGAATTCACGATGGCTCGATCCGCAGTGAATCCCGGATTGCCCCGGCAAGCTTCCCAGCCTGGGAGCTGTGCAGCATCGCCAGGGTGCGTGGGCGAGGTAAATCAACCGTAAACGCGGCCTCAATTGTGCCGGGGCGGGGACTCATCACCAGCACCCGGTCGGCCAACAGGATCGCTTCAGAGATGCTGTGGGTGACCATCAAAACCGCGCTGACAGCGTTCTGACTTTCCCGCCAGATACGCAGGAGTTCCTCGCCAAGTATGTCGCGTGTCATCGCATCGAGCGCCCCAAACGGCTCATCAAGCAGTAAAATCTCCGGCTGGGTGACCAGGGCGCGGGCAATCGCAACGCGCTGGGCCATCCCACCGGACAGTTCAGCAGGATAAGAGGTCTCGAATCCCGCCAGCCCAACCAGGTCGATCAAAGTTTGTGCCGCATCTTCCCGTTCTTGTTTCCCGTTGTGAGACAATTCAAGCGGCAGTGTGACGTTGTCCATCACTGTTCGCCAGGGCATCAGGTTGGCCTGTTGAAAAACATACCCGATCCGGCGGGTTGGTCCGGTGATCGGCTGACTATCCAGCATGACTGCCCCCTCAGTTGGGCGGAGCAGCCCGGAAAGGATTCGCAGCAGGGTACTTTTGCCGCATCCCGATGGCCCGACCAAGCAGACAAATTCCTGGCATCCCAGCTCAAAACTCACCCGGTTGAGGGCGAGAAGTGGGTCGTTATCGGTTTCAAATTGATGGGTGACATTGTGTGCCGCGAGCATCTATCTACTAATACCTATTCCTATTCATGAGCATCAGACATTCTATAGTTTACCATAATGCAGCCACCGGATATGGAAAAATAAAAAACCGCCTGATGGTAAAAATCCACCCGGCGGTTATCGCCTGCTTAGGCTCCAGTTATGATAGTTTAAGACGAACTGTTTTGTGCTGTGGCTGAATGGCCGGTGATGTGTCCGTCATGTCACCGTAGCGCTCTTTGAGTGCTGTCCCGGTTCTTACCATCCACTCCCCTAAGCGAGCCGCTGCCGGTTGGCGATCTGCTCTGATGGCCCGCAGCAGCCGCTTATGTTCTAACTTGCGACGCATGTCCGCTTCATAATCCTTGACCATGCGCTGAGCATAATAATCTTCTACGTTAAACATTCTTACCCTCCCAACAATCACTTAACTCGTTACCGTACCAATAGTTGCCGCCGGACTGCCTGTTCTTATACGTTGGTTCCTCCAGGATGTTTCAAGCTTTCAGCAGCCGCTTCATGGCATTGAAAGTCTGGTCAAATCGAGCTGAGTTCAGGCTAAAACATTTGGCTCCTTCCCGCCGCTGTGCGATCAGATAACCGGTGGCCGTAAGGTGCTTCAGGTGACGTTGTGCGGTGGATTGGGATAAATCGAGGTGTTCCATGATATCCATCGTACACAGTTCGCCATATTCAACCACCAGGGCCAGAATGCGCAGTCTTGTCTCATCGGCCAATGCGCCGAGCTGTACCATTAAATCATTGATGCTTAAAGCCGGTTTGCTGCTCTCTGCGCCTTCTGGAACCCGCGCGCCAAAGATAATCCACAATGTGTCGTCACCGATAATCTTATGTTTATACGGCCCGATGTGAACTGATGGCACAAAAACCACCCGCCGGTTCTCGTTCAATAGGTGATAAATTTTCTCGGTTGGCTCTACGCCGGTCACTTTTTGAAAGGCTTCCAGCGCCGACAACCCGCTTAGATTGATCTGCCGGAGAGCATCCACCGATTCCTGTATCATAGGTTCAACACGCTGCCATTCATCTGCCATGACATCTTCCCACATGGTGCGGAGATGCGAGACGATCAGCTCTTTCATGGCCGGTGGATTTTGCAAATAACCAAAGGCTACCTTTTCGATCTCCTCATCAATGCCATGCGTCGAGCAGCAGCTGTTCAAGTAGCTTAGGAAACCTTCCTGGCTGTTGAGCAGTTCCATCGGTTCTGGTTTGGGCTGTTCCGAAAAGGGAACTTCACCAAAATAAGGGCCGACGTAGGTGCCTAACACGCGCTGACGCAGTTCTTCTGGTTCGATAGCTTCCATGTGAGCCAGATAATCTTCAAAATGGGGCCAGCTTTGCCGGGGTTCGACGGCATAATACAGGCCGTTGAACACCAACTTGTGAATATGCAGCCGTTCCTTTGAAAGCGCCTGGGTTGTCTGCATGACCCAATTGGAAAACCCCGATACACCGGCGTTGGCTTTGACGATTGTCATCAGGCTGTTAAAGGCATTCAGCACCGGTTCAGTCTCGACGGTGGCTTCGACAATGGCAGGGGCTAAGATTAATTCTGGATCAGGCATGGCTACTCCTTTACCCGATTATTCACTTTACCCGGATAACCGGGTTTTATAATTAAATGATATCATCTGGCGGATAACTTGTCAAGAGAAATGAGTATTTGTAACATGCGTTATGCGAATTCCGTGACTATTTCCGGGCGGTAGGTGTGTGACAAAAAGAGCCTTTTCGGGACACGAAATGTGACAAAATGCCTCACTTTTATCCTGGGGGTAATTTGTATACAATGGGTACATCACAATCACTTACAGAATGGGAGCGACAATATGAGTGACTATCATGACGACGACGTGCAGATTTTGATCGAATTTGCCGATGCCCCGACAACCAGCGCCGGATCGGTTGGCGAGGTGTATCGCGGTGGTAGAGCGCGACAGGCAGAGCCAGAAGACATTGAAGAGAAATCGAGGGTCGCATTGGATAAAGCGATGGGCGCGATCAAGAGCATGGCCCGACGGGTAGCTGAGACCAGCAGCTCGCTCAAAGCGCACGAGAAGCCAAGCCAGATCGAGGTTGAGTTTGCGCTCAAGCTCACCTCTGAAGCCGGGGTGTATATAGCTAAGGCCGGGACTGAGGCCAGTTTCAATGTAAAGTTGGTCTGGGAGGGTGGCAAAGACGAGAAAGCAGGATGAGAACATGAGCAGCGGTGAGATTGTCCAAGACCCATGCAGCTACACGGTCAAAATCCGTGATCCCCACGATCCCAATGTTCTGGGAACAGGGGTGATTGTTTCAGATGATGGGAGGATCGTGACCTGTGCCCATGTGATTAGAGCTATATTGGGCTGCCACCCACGTGAAGTGCAACCAGGGACTACGGTTGAAGTTTACTTCAGCCAGTTGAGCGACACACAAGGCAAAACCCGCCGGGCTACCATCGAAGCCTACTTTGACCGGTTTGACGATGATGTAGTGGTTTTGAAGCTTGACGATTCGCTGCTGCCCGACAAGTATAAACGGGCGAAAGTGGGCCATGCAGACGAATCGACCGGGAATCCCTTCCGTAGTTTTGGTTATCCAGATTTGGGCGACTATCCCTCCGTACAGGCAGATGGAACCATTATGGGAAAGGTCGATTCCCCCGAAGGCTGGAGTGTACAGGCCCGACCGATCCAGATCAAATCGCAGGAAATTGCCCCCGGAATGAGCGGGGCGGGGGTGTTAGATACCAAACGGAATCACGTGGTCGGTCTTATTTCTGAAGCGTGGTTCCCACGGTCGGGTGACCCGCGTTTCCGGGATTTGGGCTGGGCGGTCAATACGCGGGTATTGAGTCTTGATCCGCTGGATATTGAGTTGGAGACAGAGCCAGAACCAAAAGCTGAAGCTATCCGACCAATCGTCGCGGAAGAGACAATAGCCGCCGTCGAACAGGCCGCCGACCCTCAACCCGATGAGGGCATGCGACGCGCCCCGGCTCCAATTCAGGAGTGGGTGGGGCGGGAAGATTTGCTCCAACAGTTGGACAAGGATTTCGCCAACCAGGATATCCGGATCACCGGGCTGGTTGGGTTCGGTGGTGAGGGCAAGAGCAGTCTGGCCCGCCACTGGATCGACTCGGTGGAGGATGTGGAGGGCATATTCTGGTGGGGGTTTTACGAGAACCGAGAAGTTGAACAGTTCTTTGAGGCAGCTTTAACGTTTCTGGGTGGCGCTGAAGTGGCGGCCCGCTACACGTCAGCCAGCGAGCGGGCCAAACTGATCGCCACCATGACCGAACAGAAACGCATCCTGTTTGTGCTGGATGGCTTCGAAGTGATGCAGCACCAGGAAGGTGATTGCTATGGGGAGCTGCTCAGCCAGCAGATGCTTGAATTTCTCCGGTATATGGCTAAGCAGGAACGCGAATCCTTCTGTTTGATCACCACCCGCACGCCGCTGCTGCAGATGATTAAGTACACCAGCTACCAACACCGGGATGTAAACCGCCTGAGCGATGCGGACGGGCGGGCTCTGCTGCGTAAACAGGGCGTTAAAGGGTCGGATAAAGAATTAACCCAACTTGTCAACACCTGGGATGGGCATGCGCTTACTTTGAGCCTGCTGGGGTCGTATGTGGGCGAGACACTGGGCGGCGACCTGAGCCAACTCGACGAAACACCGCTGGCGGAAGAAAGCCGCTACGAGCGGGTACATCGCGTCTTGCGGCGGTATGATGAATACCTGGGCGAGGCTGAAAAGGCTTTTCTGACGCTGTTCAGCGCCTTCCGCAAGCCGGTCAAGGTGTCGGCGTTCGCGACGGTGTTCCGCGCGCAAACGGACGCGACCGCCCTCAATGCGCCAATCGCCGCGCTGGACGACTATCAATTTGAGGAGATGCTGGTGCGGCTGCGCGGCTACCGCATTTTACGTTATGACCCGGCACAAGAGCACTATACCACCCATCCCCTGATCCGCGAACATTATGCCAAGCGGTTTAAAGAATCTACTGAACCCCAGCAGCGGCAAAGCCACAGGACGATCAAAGAATATTACCTAGAACAGGCAGGGGAACCTCCATCACAATTTGAGTTTATACTTGGCACAGCTTCCATCCCCACCCTGGAAGACCTCGTACCCTTGGTTGAGGCGGTGCATCATGCCTGCCAAGCTGGGTCTTATGACGAGGCAAGTGAAATCCGACAGGAACAGATCTTTCAAAACAACCAATTCATTTTAACTAAATTAGGGGCATGGCAAACTGACTTAGCAATCATGCAAGAGTTTTTCCCCGACCAGGATATCAAACGTGAACCTCAGGTGAGCAAAGCTTCGGAAAAGGGATTCATCTGTAATGAGGTGGGTCTATGCCTGATGAATTTGGGACGGTTGGCAGAGGCGGTGCCCCTGTATGAATCGAGCATAAAAGCGGCGGTTGAATTTGGAAGTTGGGGCAATGCTAGCATCTCCTACAAAAATCTCTCAGAGCTTTATACTATGCTTGGCGCTCTTGCTGCAAGCACAAGCGCTGCTCAGGATGCGGTTGATCTCGCCTGGAAAATGCAACCAGGTATAGATCGGCGAGAGATACTCATTTATTCGCTGGCCAATCTAGGCAGGGTAGAGCATTTATGCGGGAGGTTGGCAGAAGCGGGCATTAATTTCATAAAGGCGGAAGCATTGGGTAAAGTGTTAATTCCACCCAATATGAATACTCGTTATCTTATAAGTAACTCTGGCATTTGGCACGCTGATCACCTGCGACTAGCGGGCGATCCGGCCACTGCCCGCCAGATAACAGAATCTAATCTGGGTGTGTTGCTCACATATCAAATAGTAAGTGAAATCAGCCTTTGCCACCGCATACTTGGAGACCTAGACATAAGCGAAAACCTGTGCGAATCTGCCCGCGGGCATTACGACGAGGCGCTGCGGATCGCCCGGAGGATCACTAAGCGTGATGTGTTGATTGAGGTATTGCTGGGATTGGGGCGGCTGCTGGCGCGGTACCCGCAGCCGGGCGAGTCGGCGCGGCCTTATCTGGACGAGGCGTTGGGCTATTGCCTGGAGAGCGGCTATCGTCTCTATGAGGCGGACTGCCGGGTGGCGCTGGCGTGGCTGCACCGGTCGGAGGGCAATAAGGATGCTGCCCGTGTGGAGGCTGAACGAGCGAAGGCGATGTCGGCGGAGATGGGCTATCACTGGGGGGTGGTCGATGCGGAGGAGGTGTTGGGGGCGTTATGAGGGTATCCCGCTTTTTCTGAGACAAAATTGAAGTTTGTAGACCGGTAGGTTATAATCCGCGCAGCCTGGCAAAAGCCAGGCTCCCGCATGCCTATATGCGGAGCACGCACGCTGCCTGACCGGTGTGGTCGTGCCGGTAAATCCGGCTCCACCTGGAGTGAGGGCAGCGGAGGATTAAAAACGAAAGGAACTTTTCAATGGCTACAATTTCAATGAAGTCTCTGCTTGAGACTGGCGTTCACTTTGGGCATCGCACTCGCAAGTGGAATCCCAAGATGAAGCCCTACATCTTCACCGAGCGCAACGGAATCCATATTCTTGACCTCCACCAGACGCTCCAGTCACTCAAGGAAGCCTACGACGTGGTACGTGATCACGTTGCAGAAGGTGGTACCCTGCTGTTTGTCGGCACCAAGCGTCAGGCCCAGGAAACCATTTCCCGTGAAGCGTATCGCTGTGGAATGCCCTATGTTAACCAGCGTTGGCTGGGTGGCACCCTCACCAACTGGCGCACCATCCGCCAGCGGATCGACTACCTGAAGAGTCTTGAGAAACGTCGTGAGCAGGGCGAGTTTGAGCTGCTGACCAAGAAGGAAGCTCTCACGCTCAACCGTAAGATCGATAAGCTCAATGCCCGTCTGGGTGGTATCCGCGAGATGCAGGGTCTGCCCGCATTGGTGTTCGTCGTCGATGTGCGGCGGGAATATACCGCTGTCCGTGAAGCGGATATTCTCCATATTCCCATCATTGCGATGGTGGATACCAACGGCGATCCCGATCTGATCGACTATGTCATTCCCTCGAATGATGACGCCATCCGCGCTATCAAGCTGATCGTCAGTGTGATGGCCGATGCCGTGCTGGAAGGCAAGGCCATTCGCAAGGAAGAACTGGGCGAATTCGAAGAGGATGTGGATTACGTCGAAGAGGGTTACGATTACGACGTTGAGGAAGAGGAAGAAGAGGATACCGACGAGGATTACCTGGGTGAAGCAACCCTGGCAAAACTGAAGAGCGGTAAGCTTGACTTCGGCGAAGAAGAAGACGAAGAAGAAGAAGATGATGATGACTTCGAGGATTACGAAGAAGAAGAAGCCGACGAAGACTAATCAATCCGTCTTAACTGAGAAAAGCGAATTTACATAGTGAGGAAGATACTAAATGGCAATTGACGCAAAAATGGTGAAGGAACTCCGCGACGCGACCGGTGCTGCTTTCCTGGACTGCAAGAAGGCACTGGAAGAATACGATGGAGATGTTGATAAAGCTAAAGAATACCTGACCGAGAAGGGCCTGGCTATCGCCAAGAAAAAGGCTGAACGGCAAGCTCGTGAAGGTGTCATCGAAACTTATACGCATCCGGGTGCGCGTGTAGGTGTGATGGTCGAAGTTAACTGCGAAACAGACTTTGTTGCCGCTACCGATCAGTTTCAAGCCTTCGCCCATGATATCGCGTTACATATTGCCTTTGCTAACCCGCTTTACCTTGACGAGAGCGAGATTCCGGAAGAAGTTATCGAGGAACAAAAGACGGAATTCCAGAATGAAGCCAAGTCTCAGGGGAAGCCTGACAATATCGTTGATCGCATTGTCGAAGGGCGGATGAGCAAATACTACAGCGAAGTCTGTCTTCTACACCAACCGTTCGTCAAAGATGACGAGGTCACAATCAGTGATCTGATCACTCAGACGATTGCTCAACTAAAGGAGAATATCAAGATCGGTCGCTTCGCGCGATTTGAGCTTGGTGATACCGTCGAAGACGGCGAAGAAGAAGAAGCGTAAATCCACCGGGGGATTAGTGAAAATCTAATCCCCTTTAGTTTCTATTGGGAGGAACCTTGACCTTATCAGGAACACCAAAGTATCGCCGGGTGATGTTAAAAGTTGGTGGCGAGTCACTCTGTGGCGAGGGTGGATTTGGGATCGACCCCTTACAGGTAAATGAGGTCGCCGGTAAGATCAAACGCATCAAGGATCTTGGCGTTGAACTGGCAATCGTGATCGGCGCGGGGAATTTGTGGCGCGGCATCATCGGCCTGGAGGTTGGGATGGATCGCGCTACTGCTGACTACATGGGAATGATCGCAACGGTCATGAATGCCCTGGCCCTTCAAGATGCATTGGAACGGCTGGGGGTGGTGACCAGGGTTCAGACTTCTATCGAGATGAAGGCTGTTGCCGAGCCATACATCCGGCTGCGGGCAATCCGTCACCTGGAAAAAGGCCGCGTTGTGATCATGGGGGCAGGCACCGGCAATACCCACTTCACCACCGACAGCGCGGCAGCACTGCGCGGCATGGAAATCAATGCCGAAGTGTTTATCAAGGCAACAAAGGTTGATGGTGTTTATAGCGCTGATCCGAAATCGGATAAAACGGCCAAACGATATGAGCACCTGACTTTTATGGATGCGCTCAATCAGCGCATCAAAGTCCTGGACAGCACGGCATTAACCCTGTGCATGGACAACCAACTGCCGATTATTGTGCTTAATCTGTGGGAAGATGACGCCCTGGTCAGTGCCATTAAGGGCGAAAAAGTCGGGACAATGATCAGCTAGAAACCGGCTGCTATTTCCAGATTAAAACAAACAAAGACAATCCCAGGTTCAGATGAATCTGGGGTTTGTTTTTGTAACCACAATTGCCCGCCAATCTCCACACAATCTCCACAAATCTTCTATCAGTCCTGCACAACCTTCATAGCCCGATCAAATAAAATGTAAGACAAGTAGACTATATTTGATCAGAGGGACAATATCATGAAGCGGTTCACTAAACAACAATCTTTTTTACAAGAAGATAAGCGTCGCGGCCAGGCACTCACTGAATATGTACTTGTCCTGGCGTTTGTATCAATTTTCCTTGTGATGGGTAGAGATGTCGTGCGGGATACAACTAAAGAGCTGTTTTTCGTTGCAGCTGCCTCAGCGGAACTTGATGTGGAAACCAGCGGCGATTTCAAGGTGATCTGCGTAACCGGTGAGCGGCCCAAAGCCAACATTCCGAGCCATCCAGATAATATTTCCCGTGTTGACTTTTTTATCGATGAGGTCCTGTTTTCCACCGATGCCACCTATAAATACTGCATGAATGGTGAAAATGGGCAGCAGTGCGCCAAATATGACATTCCTTCCGGCGCTACCGTAACGATGGTTGGCTATGACAGCGATGGCAATACCGGTCAGTGCTCCCGGACAATGCCGTAGCCCGGCACTCTTCTGATAAGGTTGAGCCAGGGATTAATCTTCAACTTCTGTCGAGGTGCTGTCCCAATCTTCTGAGTAGCCACACAACCAGTTAAAAGCGCGGAAGCGCTCGCGGGTGATGGTGGATACACGGCCCCATTCGGCATCGGTCAGGTCAGCATAGGCTTTGCCGGAGATAGGAAAATCCCCGTTAACCGGTTCCGGGATAGCCTCATACTCGTAAGCGCCCGCCGCAATATGGGCAATCCGGTCTTCATAAGTTGTTCCTTCAGGGGGCTGAATGCCCCCTCGTTGATTCTGGGCGATCTGCGCCCGCCACTGCCACAACTCGGCAATTTCCCAGGCCGTATTAATCTCATCTTCCGGGCGGAGCCGGGCAGCCTGTAAAAACCGGTCTGTTGAGTGATATACCGGCAGCCGGTCGATCACCGATTCGAAGCTGAATGGCGTTTCGTAGGCAGGGATATCTTGAACGGCCAGCAACGCCCAGGTCAGTACACCCAGTGCTTCAGTCGCCCACACCGTCTGGTGAATTTCAGCCGTTGTCCAGGAGCCATCCGGTTTATCAAGTAGAGCATTTTCTTGTGGGGAACATTCGGGCTTCAAACCTTCGAGCGAAAGCCAGGTGTTCAGCGCATGGACTCGTGTCCGGGTGCGCCCGACCAGTCCCTCCTCGTGAGAGGTCTGGATTAACTGCTCGAACATCCCCCGTGAAACCAGCGCACCCAGGCATAAGGCACGGAAGGTGACTGCCAACCGGTCTTTGATTTGCTCCGGGTGCTCTTGATCAGCCATGATAGTTTATCCACTCTACTTGCCCATAAATCTCCGTAGGGACAGCACCAACCTTTGTCGGCTGCCCAGGGTGATTCACGAATCGCTTCTATGAAAAACCTTACAGATAGATGCTTAATAGTTGATAGCATACCGGGGCAGCGTGACATTGTCGAACGCTAAACCGATTGTTTCGACTTAAAAAGCCAAACCGCACCCCGTAAGGGATGCGGCTCAGATAAAAATCAACTAACTAGCTTACGTTCGTGAATAATATAACATATAAACCGTCACTTTGTCATGGACAAGAATCAACAATAAATGACGTTTACCCTACGTTTTCCCTACTCCCACCGTTGGATCAACGCAGGTTGTGAACGTAAACGCATATAAGGCTAACCCATGTGCCCGGAAGGTAAGCTCAAGCTGGTGAGATTCAAAATCGGGGTTGTGCACCAACTCATATAGGCGTGGGCGATCCACATGGACGAAGCTCATCCCCTGGTCATCGAATCTCACATCTGCCCCGGCATTGACCGGATGGAGTGGTTCGCCATCCTGCCGGAGTTCGATTACCGGCGGCACATCGTCCGGGCGGAGGTCGAGCATCACCTCGACCGGGTCACCGGATGGACTCAACACTGCGTTGACGCTTGCCGCGTGGTAGGGCAGTATGATCCGGCCTGCCTCATGCCCGGCAAAGATAAAGCACTCCTGCCCGGCCCGCCATAATCCCCCGGCGTAAAAGTAGGGTTCGATCCGCTCAGGGAGAAGTGGCAGCCGGTAGGCTAATGGACTGCCGGGTGCATAGCCTTCCCGGTTGCCCAGCGAGCCCCGTTCATAACCGGCCAGGAGTTCAGGCGTGGCCCGGTAACAAACCGCGCCCGGTGTATCTTCGTCACGCAGGGGCGGGATCACTTCCGGCAGCACCACATCGGGATCGCGCTCACGCAGCGCGGCCTGGATTGCGTGCTCCGTTTGCTGATAATAGCCCTCACCCTGGGCTTTGTGCCGGATGTACCCCTCTGCATCGATCAGGTATTTGGTCGGCCAGGCCCGATTTGCGAATCGCTGCCAGTTTTCATATTGGTTATCAAGCAGCACCGGGTAGCGGATCTGGAAATCATTAAGCGCCGCTTCGATCTGCCTTCTGGCATGAGCGAACTTGAATTCCGGTGCGTGGATTCCGATCACCGTCAGGCCCAGTGATTCATAGCGATCGGCCCAGGCGGTCAGATAAGGAAGGGTGCGAATACAGTTGATACAGGTATAATCCCAGAAGTCAATCAGCAAGACGCGCCCACGAAGATTGGCTTTAGTCAGTGGGTGGTTGGTGTTCAACCAGTCGCCGGGCACGAAGTCCGGCATGTGTACCATACGGGGATCGAGGATATTCTCAGACATAGAAACATTGTAGCATGTCGATTAAACTGAAGCGATACAAAAAAACTTTCGAACACTCCTATACCTTTGGCGTTTTCCCGACGCTCGAACTGCTGCAACATCGACCGGAAAGCGTGTATGGGGTGTGGCTGCATACGAAGGGTGAGCAGAACCAGGGTGTCCACCAGATCAGGGATCTCTGCGCCGAACACCGGATTCAGGTTGAGGTAACCGACAGTACTGTCGAACGCCTCTCGCCCAAAGACAATACTTATGCGGTAGGGGTGTTTTACAAATTTGATGCTCCGCTCGATCCGGCGGCGAATCACGTAGTGCTGGTCAATCCGGGTAATATGGGCAACCTGGGTACAATCACCCGGACGATGCTGGGTTTTGGCTTTCGCAACCTGGTCCTGATCCGCCCAGCCGTTGACGTATTTCACCCAGACGCGGTACGATCTTCTATGGGTGCGATCTTCCAGATCAATCACGCTTACTACGATAGTTTTGAGGATTACGCCGCCATATTCAATCATGCACTGTACCCCTTCATGACTTCCGGCCAATCTCGGATCGATGCGCTGGATTTTTCGCCGCCGTTCACCTTAATCTTTGGCAATGAGAGCAGCGGCCTCCCGGATGAGTTCGAATCAACCGGGACAAGCGTGGTCATCCCGTACCGTCAAACCGTCGATTCCCTGAACCTGTCAATAGCGGTTGGAATTGCGCTGTACGAAAGCACCAGAGGCCAACAAAAATAACGACAGAGTATAAGTCGAAAAATGACCGAGGTTACGATGTCCATCCGATTAAAAATCACAACGATCATTACCCTGCTGATTGCCCTGATGGGCATCGCCGGGACGGTCTGGGCGCAGGAGGGCGACCCCTTCCCCCCTGATACGGTGACCGATGACGAAGTCAATGCCATTGCGGAGCAGTTGTTTTGTCCCGTCTGCGAGAATGTCCCGCTGGATGTGTGCGGTACCAAAGCCTGCGCCGATTGGCGGGATGAAATCCGCATGATGCTTGAAAATGGCAGCAGTGAGGCAGAGATCAAAGCATATTTTGCCGAACGCTATGGGCGGCGTGTACTGGCTACACCTGATGCCACCGGGATCGATCTGCTGGTGTGGGTGCTGCCGGTGGTTGGCGTGGTGGCCGGGGCGATCATATTGGTGGTCATCCTGCGGCGGATGGCTCCGGGCGCACTCGCTGCCGGGGCTGATGCCAATCTGACTCTAAACTATGATGGTCTTGACCCCGAATATGTCACCCGCCTGGAACGTGAAGTGCAGGAGTTTGCATCGCAAGGAGGCTCACATGGCTGATAACGCGATCCCTCAAACTGAAGAACGCAAGCTCGGATTAGGCCGGATCGTGGTCTGGATTGTGGTAGGGTTGGTGCTGCTCTTTCTGGCCCTGGGGTTGATGCAGGCTTTTTCCACTCAGCCTGATACCGGCACTGCGCCCGATTTCACTTTGCAGGGCTACGATGGCAATACCTATACCCTGTCTGAACTGCGGGGGCAGGTAGTTGTGATCAACTTCTGGGCCAGTTGGTGCGCGCCCTGTGCGGAAGAAGCGCCCGATCTTGAGCAAGCCTGGCAGGATTACCGCGACCGGGGTGTGATGTTCCTGGGCGTTGACTACGTAGACAGCGACGAGAAGGGACGAGAATATCTCGATAAATACAATATCACCTATCCGAACGGGCCTGATCTGCGCACCGAGATTTCGGAAGCGTACAATATTACCGGTGTGCCGGAGACGTTTATCGTGAACAAGCACGGCGAAGTGACCTTCTTTGCCGCTCAACCCCTGTCGTATCAACAAATCGCCGCCGAGATCGAAAAGGCGTTAGCACAATAGGGTATCCATGACTATCAAACAACGTAATGTAGCCATTCTGATCTTTGATGACGTAGAGGTACTCGACTTCTGCGGGCCGTTCGAGGTTTTCTCCGTAACCGGTGAGCCGGAGGCACTCGATCCGTTTAACGTGTACACCGTTGCCGAAACCGCCGATCCGATCCTGGCGGTTAACGGTTTGAGCGTCAATCCAAAGTACGCCATCGCCGATTGTCCCCCGCCTGATATCCTGCTGGTTCCGGGCGGAATTGGCACACGTAAGGTGATGAAAAACGAAACGCTGCTCAACTGGATCAAGGAGCAGGCGGACCGGGTCGAGCTGCTGCTATCGGTTTGTACCGGGGTGTTGGTGTTGGGTACAGCCGGTCTGCTCGATGGGTTGGAGGCTACCACCCATCACCAGACCTTTGATTTGCTGGCTGAGGTCGCCCCGACTGCCACTGTCCGTCCGGATAAGCGGTTCGTAGATAACGGCAAGATCGTGCTGTCGGCGGGTATCTCAGCCGGGATAGATATGTGCTTCCATGTGGTCAGGCGGCTGGGCGGAGAAGAAATGGCCCTTGAAACGGCCCGTTACATGGAATACGACTACAAGCCAACAACGAAATAAAACGAAAAAACATGAGCAAAACACCCAATCAAACCGATCTACCAGATTGCCAACGAGCCGCCGGGATCAAGCCTGTCATAGAGACAGAGCGGTTACTGCTCCGGCAGTTTACCCTGTATGATGTAGACGATTTGCTCCGGCAGGTCTACAGTGATCCAATCGCCATGCGTTATTTGCCGGGTGGCGAACCACGTTCTCGCGAACGAACCGAGCAGACGGTACAGCGATTTATCGATCACTGGGAGGAACACTGCTTTGGCGGAATGGCCGTCATCCACCGGGCTGACCAACAGTTGATCGGGCAGATCGGTTTGCAATGCGTACCGGGCGAAACAGCGGTCGAGATTTTCTACGCCATCGCCCGCCCTTATTGGGGAAAGGGTCTGACCACCGAAGCGGCCCGTGCCGTGCTGGCCTATGGCTTCGAAAAGGCCGGGCTTGATCGTATTATGGCGGTCGCAGTGCCCGAAAATGTCGCCTCACAGCGGGTCATGCAGAAGATCGGGATGACCGGTGGCGATCTGACCACTGCCTACTATGGCGGGGCCGAACTGGCTTATTATGCCATCACCCGCCAGGCTTTCACCGAATCGAAAGAATCGGCATGATGTAAACAGAGAGGGTATACTCACTATATGAACATCCCAACCGGATTATTAGCCCTGGTCGCCATACTGATCGTTGGTGTGTATATTGCGCAGCCTTTTTTCTCGAAGCAGGTCGGGGAAAGCGGTAGTCGTGCCGGTCGTGGCACGGCGGCCCAAATGCGTCTCCGCGCCGAACTGCTCCAACAGCGCAACGAGATTTACGCCGCGATCCGCGATCTGGATTTCGACTATAAGACCAACAAGGTGTCGGAGGAGAGCTACACCGCCGAACGCTATGCCCTGGTTGCACAGGGTGTTGAGGTTCTTCAGGAGCTTGATACCCTACCTGTTTCTGACGAGACTGATCCGCTTGAAGCGGCAATTGCTGCGATGCGGTCGGGGCAGGCTCCGGCGGCTATCGACCTGGAGCAAGCAGATCGATATTGCCCCAACTGTGGCGAACCGGCCCATCCCGGTGATAAGTTTTGCGGAAACTGCGGGGCAAATCTAGAGGGCTAGTACGCCTCATTTACCACCCATCCAACTATATTCCACCATCAACGAAAATTTAGATATGAATACAACTCACCCTGCTTCATCCTCCCAATCTTCCGGCTACCTGATCGCATTGGCCGGTACGGTGCTGTGGTCAACGACCGCGATCTTCATTCGCTACCTCACCCAACACGAACTGCCGCCGCTGGTGCTGGGTTTCTGGCGGGATGTGCTGGTCTCTGCCGTCCTGTTCCTGGTGTTGAGTATCAGCCGTCCCGGTTTCTTGAGACCGCTTCAATCTCATTTGCGATTCTTTGTCCTGTACGGCCTGGTCTTGATGCTCTTTAATGCGACCTGGACGGTGTCGGTGGCGCTCAACGGGGCGGCGGTGTCAACCGTCATGGCGTATAGTTCTCCGGCGATCACGGCCCTGATCGGCTGGTGGCTGTGGCGTGAACCGCTGGGCAAGGTCAAGATAGCGGCAGTGCTGCTCAGTCTGGTCGGCTGTGTGTTTGTGTCTGGGGCACATGACCCCGCCCTGTGGACGCTTAATCCGGCGGGTATTATCGTTGGATTGTTGTCCGGGATGATGTTCGCCCTGTACAGCATCTTTGGCAAGGAATCGTCTCAGCGGGGCGTGAATTCCTGGTCGGCGTTGGCGGTTACCTTTGCCTTTGCGGCGGTGTTTTTTCTCCTGTTGATCATGCTGCCGCTTGGCAATTGGATGCCTGCACTTGGTAAGATCGGGAGCGGGCGCGATCTGCTCTGGCTGGGCGATGACCTGCTGGGTTGGGGAATTTTGCTGATCCTGGCCTGGGGGCCAACCATCGGCGGTTATGGGCTGTATACCCTCAGCCTGAATCACCTCCCGGCCAGCGTTGCGAATCTGATCGCCTCGCTTGAGCCAACCCTGACTGCCATTCTCGCCTTCCTGTTTCTGGGGGAACGCCTGACCAATCCCCAATTGATCGGAGCGGCGATGGTATTATCCGGCGTGGTGCTGCTGCGGGCCGATTCACTCCGGCGGGAACGTGGCAAGCAACAAACGAGTATAGGCGAAACTTAGAGAGGTTCATATGCAAACCCTGACCATCGATCAACTGCTCACACTCCGGCGGCGATTACAGCATCTTGACATCGGACTGATGGATATTTCAGGGATTGCTCAGGCCGTATGTGGCCTTCAGGCCCAGGAAGTGACTGCTGGCCTGCTCTCGTTCAGGGTGCGCAGCACCGGGCTAACTGAGGCGGATATCAGGGCGACCTGGTTTGACCAGGGAGAGCTGATCCGAACCTGGTGTATGCGCGGCACACTTCACCTGGTAACCCGTGACGATCTCCGGTGGATGCTGCCCTTATTCGGCCCGGAGTTCATCAAGAAAAGCAAACCCCGCCACGAGCAGTTGGGATTAAGTGAAGCCAATCTTTTGCGGGCAGTTGACATTATCAGGGAGCGATTAACCACCGACGGCGCATTGACCCGTAAGGAACTTGCCAATCACCTTATCCAGTCAGGAATTCCAACTGAAGGACAGGCCCTCATCCACCTGATCCGGCACGCGGCGCTTCTGGGGGTAGTTTGCTACGGGCCATATCGGGGCAGCAAAGAAACCTTTATGCTGCTCGACCTTGAACCGCCTGATATGGACGAGCAGCAATTATGGGATGAGATGGCCCGGCGTTACCTATCAGCTTATGGCCCGGCCCAACCGGAGGATTTAGCCAAATGGTCGGGACTGTCTATCAATAAGGCTCGCCGGGCATTCGAGCGGCTGTCCGATCAACTGGTAAGCGTTCAAGTCGAGGGGCAGGTTTACCAGATGATCGGGGATCAGGTTCCCCCACCCCCCAGATCAGACTCCCTCGTCCGGCTGCTGCCTGCCTATGATACTTATTTGCTGGGTTATCAGACTCGCGACCTGATCCTGGATCGGCGTTTTGCGAACCGGGTTCATCCAGGTGGTGGGCTGATCCGCCCGACGGTGCTGGTGGATAATCAGCTGGTTGGAACCTGGAAAGCACAAAAACTCAAGCAGCAGACTCTCATTCAGGTTTCCCCGTTCGAATCGTTCAGCCAGCCGGTGATCGATGCGATTCGGGCTGAGGCCGACGATATCGCACGCTTCCTTGACCGGGATGTAAATCTAACTATTGTAGGCTGATAGTATCCGCTCAATGCTGGCGTGATCTTCAGGCGGAACCTGCATCCGCTGGGGATCAGCCTGGAACCAATCTAAAGTTCGGCGGATTCCCTCGTAGAACGGAATGCGGGCGACATAATCCGGCACAAAGCGTTTGAGTTTACTGTTGTCAAAAATCGCGCACCACATCTTATCCCCTAACAACCCGGCTCCGGTGTCGGGATCAACCTTCGCGATGACCTCCGAGGGAATATGCACCAGATTCGGCTTTACACCCAGGACTGCGCCGATCTGCTCATAAACTTGATTCCAGGTGAGGACAAAATCAGAGGTGATGTGGATTGCATGGCCGATGGTGTGCGGATTGCCCATCAACCCGACGAAGCCCCGTGCAAAATCTTCGGAGTGGGTCAGAGTCCACAGAGTGGTTCCATCGCCGTGAACGACGACCGGTTTCCCTTCGAGTATCCGCTGGGGGATCACATAGCTGCCTGAGTTACCAACAGCGACGGGAATACTATTAGCATAGGTGTGCGAGGGCCTGACAATCGTCATCGGGAAACCGTCTGCACGATAAGCCTCCAGCAGGCGTTCTTCGCACTGAATTTTATCACGGGAGTACTGCCAATAAGGATTGGCAAGCGGTGTTGACTCGGTGAGAAGGTAGTGGGTAACCGGCTTCTGATAGACCGATGCCGAACTGATGAAAATATACTGTCCGCATCTGCCCTGGAACAACGCCAGATCACGCTCGATATCGGGTTGGGTGAAGGCGATCCAGTTCACGACGACATCAAAATCTCGGTTGGCAAGGGCGGCCTGTACCTGATCGGGTTGGGTGATGTCGGCGGTCAGGGTGGTCACCCCTGGGATGGTAACCGGCTGCTGCCCCCGGTTGAGGTGATACAAATCAAAGCCGCGTGCTACCGCCAGTTTGCTGACCGATGTGCTGATGGTGCCGGTTCCACCAATGAATAAGACTTTCATGTTCCCCTCCAAAATATCTACCGTTCCACGAATATAAGCGTAAGGACACGGCATGCCGTGCCCTTATGAATTAATCCAGATAGTTAAACGTGCTACTTCCTGAAGTGCCCATCCCCAACGACGATCCACTTGTAGGTGGTCAGTTCTTCCAGGGCCATCGGGCCACGTGCATGGAGCTTCTGGGTGCTGATGGCGACCTCCGCGCCCAGACCAAGCTGGCTGCCATCGTTGAAGCGGGTGCTGGCATTGACAAATACCACCGACGAATCGACCACGTCCACAAAATAATCGGCGTGCTCGCTGGTTTGGGTCAGGATGCCGTCCGAGTGCCCGGTGCTGTGCGCTTTGATATGTTCTATCGCCGCTTGCATATCCTCGACGACCTTCAGCCCCAGGGTTAATGATAACCACTCGGTATCCCAGGCCCCCTCCCCCGCTGCTTCGACCGGCTCCGCGCCGTTCAGGATTTCGAGGGCTTGCTCATCGGCCTTGAAGCTTACGCCGTCTTGGGCCAACCGCTCGACGACACGCGGCAGGAATTCAGCCGCTACGGCCTGATGCACCAGCAGCGTATCCAGCGCATTACAGACCGAGGGGCGCTGCACCTTCGCGTTCTGGACAATAGGCACGGCTTTATCCTGGTCGGCGGTGTCATCGACAAACAGGTGGCAGATTCCGATCCCGCCGGTCATGACCGGGATGGTCGAGTTCTCCCGGCAAAACTTATGCAGGCCCATCCCACCGCGCGGGATGATCATATCCACGTAATCTTGCAGCTTTAAGAGGCCCATCACCAATGCCCGGTCCGGGTCGGCAATCACCTGGACACAATCGGCGGGCAGGTCGGCGGCGCTTAATCCCTGTTGGATGGCCTCGGTCAGCGCCTTGTTTGAACGTACCGTTTCTTTGCCACCCCGCAGGATGACGGCGTTTCCGCTTTTGAGCGCCAATGCTGCGACATCCACCGTGACGTTAGGCCGCGATTCGTAGATCACACCCAGCACGCCCAACGGTGTCCGGCGCTTGCGGATTTTCAGGCCATCTTCTCGCACCGACTCGTCATATTCGCGGCCCACCGGGTCGGGTAGATTGACCACGCTTCGCACGTCTTTGGCAATACCTGCCAGCCGCTCTGACGTGAGCATCAGCCGGTCGATCAATGCTTCGCTCAACCCGTTTTCGCGCCCCTCTGCCACATCCTGTTGGTTGGCTTCGAGGATCGCGTCTTCGCAGTCAGCTAAGGCATCAGCGATTGCCAGCAGTGCCTTGTCTTTTTGTTCAGTTGGCGTGATCGCCAGAATCCCCGCCGCTGCTTTTGCCTGTTTTCCAATCTCGTTGAGATCAACCATGTTCCCCTCCTCCTTCAGCTTATCGGGTAATTGTACACATCTTTTGCGGTTGAGCGTAGTCAGGCCGCAAATCAGGCACTATCCTCACTCAGGACAACTCGTCATCATCTAGGTTATTGACATAATTGAGCAGGCAGAAAAATCCAATGAGCGTGAATGGCAGCAGAATGCAAATACTAATCGGCTCTCTTTGAAACACGCTCTGACGACTCAACAGATATTCTAACAGGCCGACCGGAATGGGCATGATGAACCACAGGCCAATGAAAAGCATGGCGAATCGCTGCAGCTTGCTTTTCGCTTTCATCCGCCCGGAGAAAAATCCTTCAAATCCTTTATCGAAATGTTTTTTGGACTGATAGCGATCAATCCAAACCCAATCATGATATATAGACATACTGCGCACCCGACGTAATTTGCGCCTGGGTACAGAAGGTGGACCGATCTTAATCTTTTGTGGCATCTATCCCCCGCCTCTCCAGATAACCGTGATCCACATACCATTGATAAGCATCACGAACCGTCTCGGCAAATGGGCGGATTTGAAGCCCCAACTCTTGCACAGCCTTGCTGTTATCGTAGTACATGTATTCGCCACTCAACAGCACGCGGGTACGTTCAACCGGCTGTTTGAAACCGGCTTTGTGGAGTCCATCGATCAGAATGGAGAGCGGCGGTAGTATCCAGCGGGGTATTTTGATTCGCCTGGGCCGGACGCCTACGACATCGCCGATGGTTTGCAGCGTCTCACCATGAGTCAGATTGTGTCCGGCCAGCACATAACGCTCACCGGGTCGACCTTTTTCCGCGGCGGCGATGTGCGCTTCGGCACAATCCCGCACATCGATAAAGTTGATCCCGCCCTCCGGGAATGGCAGCAAGCTGCGTTTGAGCACCCGGACAATCAACTCGCCGGAGATGAACTTCAGGTCACGGGGGCCCATTATCGCGCTGGGCAGAACGCCGACGACCTCCAACCCCTTCTCGACGAATTCGGGCAGCAGCAGCGAGGCGAGATACTTGCTATGCCCATAAGGCCACCATTCCGGCTCGATGTTGAAAACATTATCTTCATCCATCAGGGGTTTACCTGGAGTGGGTTTGCCAAGTGCGGCTGTCGAACCGGTCAGCACAAAGCGCCTGACCCCGGCCTCAAGGGCGGCGGTCAGCATATTGCGCGCTCCTTCAAGGTTGGCCTGATAGATCACCTCAGCCGGGAAGTTCCAATCATCGGCGATTGCGGCCACATGGAAAACCCAGTCTACCCCATCGACTGCCGGACGCAGCGATTCCAGGTCGGTGATGTCGCCCACAACCTGGGTCATTTTTAAATCGCCAACAGCATCCTGGGGTGAGGTTTTACGGCACAATCCAACGACCTCTATGCCGCGTTGGTTTAATGCTGCAACCAGATTAGCACCCAATCCGCCGGTACTGCCGGTGACCAATGCACGTGTCATAGAATCCCCAAACTTTCTGTGTTGTTCACATAGGGCAAGGCGTTGCCTTGCCCCTACACGCGAACTTGTTTTTGTTGGTGTTATGGATATTCGGCGGTGGCGACCGTACCCAGCGAGATTCCCTGGTCGTTGAAGGCTTCAACATCGATCTGGCGGATGCGAATCCCTGGCGGGCCGAAGGCCGGATCTTCCCAGACACGGGGATGCTGTATATACACGTAGAGCGGGATGGTCACTTCCTGGCCGGGGAAGAAGGAACGGAAGTTTGGTATCTTGTGGGTCGAGTTCCCACAGTCGAAAAAGCCGCCCGTCCAGAAAACGTGCCAGCTAAAGCCCTCTGCCGGGCCAACCGGTTCCCATCCTTCGGCCTCAATTGTCTCGACGTAAAAACAACCTGCCGGGAATAGATAGGATTTGCCATCGCTAAACAGGACGGTTGCCCGCCAGACCGGGGCGTCCGCGTCAAGGAGGGGCTGGGGGACAATGTCGTGATACACACCAAAAGCGGTAACGTACTGGGTTCCACCACCGGGATTGCGGGTGGTATATTCAAAGCCGGTCTGGATGCCGCTCTCCACGCTGATATTCTTGAGCGTGACCATCACCTCGGCCCAGCGGCCCCCGGCAAGGTAATCCGGATCGGAGATGATGCCCTCGACCTCTCCCAATGGTGGGGAAGTTGGGGTTGATGTGTTGGCGGGTGGCTGGGTATTCACCGGCCCCGATACTACAGGCTGCTGGGTGGCCGTCGCTGTTGACATGGGGCTGGGCTCGGACGTACTGGTGACGGTTGGTGGCTCAGACGTAGGTGTGTCGGTGTATGGAGCCTGTGTCGGGCCGGGCGTCCGGGATGGGGTGGCATTTGCTTCAGCCACCTGCGCTTTACGCAGCCCCAGCGTCAACCCTAATATGACCAGGGCTGCAATCAGCATTCCAGCAGCAACAATTCCGAGGATAACATTTTTATTTTGCGCCATTTGCTTACTACTCACTCAATCCTGCTTCAGGCGACGATATCATTAGCAATTCAGGGTGAATTATTTCATTTTTGTGGGCAGAAGCCAAATAAAAAAGCCACCCGGGTGGGTGGCACACGTTGGGCAAATTGGGGAAAGAGATGCATGCCTTTGGAGCTGCAATCATCTTAGTTTTTGGGCCGGGAGCAAAACGCCCAACGCAATTAAAAGTATATCAGGTTTTAACAAAAAGTCAATAAAAAAGGAGTAGTTCTTCTATTTTTTACATAATTTTTACATTTTTGTTATATGTATCTCCGAATTAACGGATAACTCGCCAGACCAATACCTGATTATCTTCCCCGCCGGAGGCTAAAGTTGCCCCATCACGCGAGAGGGCGACGCTCCGTACTGCCGCGCCATGACCGGCAAGACCGGCCAATTTCTCTCCGGTAGCTGCATCCCATACGCGCACGGTTGCATCTGCACCACCGGAGATAATCAGGCGTCCATCCGGGGTGTAGACCAGACTCCACACCTGGCTGGAGTGCGCCGACCAGGAGGTTATCATCTCTAATGCCTGGACATCCCAGAGTTGTATATTGTGTTGGGCTGTTCCAACTGCCAGAGTAGAGCCATCGGGTGAGAAATCCATCGTCAGGATCTCCCCACCTGCCTGCCCCAACTCGGCGATTGCATTCCCACTGACCGTGTCATGCAGGATCAGCACGCCATTGGCGTCGCCGGTTGCCAGCAGTTGGCCAGTATAAGCGACACTGCGCAGCCGGGTATCATGGCCCTCAAGCATGAACAGGGGGGATCCATTGGTGTCCCAGACTTCGCCCAGGCTGCTGTAAAATCCGACAGCTGCAAATCGTATATCATCCGGTGCAAAGTCAAGATCGGCGATCTCTGCTGACATCCGTGCCCCGATGATCCGTTCTCCGCTGACCGGGTCCCAGATTTGTATGGTCCGGTCACGCCCGCCGGAGACTAACCGGGTGCCATCGGGTGAAAAAGCAAGGCTGTATACCCAGTCGCGGTGACGCTCAAGGGTATGGAGCAGGTCACCGGTTAGCCCGTCAAAAATGCGCACTTTGGTATCAAAGCCTGCGGCGACAATCAGGCTCCCATCGGGCGAAACGGCCACCGCGTGCACCGCGCCATTATGCCCCGTCAGCTTCATGACTGGCTGGAGGCTTCCAAGCGTTTCGGGGTCAATGGCGTTCTGCGATAGGCTGGGCGTGGGTGTTTCTGCTGCGGTTGGGGTGGGTGCGGGAGTCTCCGTGACCGCGATCTCGGTGGGTGTCAGGGGAATATCGGTTGGTGTGGCGGGGATATCTGTTGCCGTGCTGGCGAGATCGAACGGCGGCGGTGTCGCGGGAAGCGAGGCGGATCGATTACAAGCCATAATTGCCAACCCTATAAATATGGCAGGCAAAATGCACAACCTGAAAAAAGCACGTCGCATGTCAGCCCTCCCTCATCCTGACTACCTGCAAGCGGTGGTACAATAGCGCCCCATGCGTGAAATCACCGTATCCTACCATATTCCTTATACCTGCCAGTATGCCAGCCCGGAGCTGGTTCGGGCCTTTATTTATGGCGAGCGTGAAACCGTCAGCGATCCGCGTTGGCTCGATTATGGTGCAACTTCGCCGGAGGAATACGCGCATTGGGCGTTGCGTTCCTGCGGCGTTGTCTGTGTCAAGATGGCGGTCGAGGGCATCACCGGGCAGCCAACCGGCTCTGTGATGGATTGGGTTCAGGCCGGGCTGGCGCTGGATGGTTACCTGGTAGAACTTCGCCCCGACCGGAAAGATCGCCCCATCGAAAAAGGGTGGAAGCACAAGGCCCTGGTTCGATTGGCCCGGCAGCGTGGCTGTCAGGCCGAACTTGCTGCCAACCTTACCCTTGATGATCTGGCCGCCCATGTCCGCGCCAACCGGATCGTGATTGCCTCGGTGTCCTCTGAACTGGGCGAAGATAGCCCGATCACCCGCCGGTCGGGTCACCTGGTTGTGGTCTACGGTGTGGTGCTCGATGAGGACGATCAGGTCAACCGGGTGATACTTCACAACCCATCCGGGCGAACAGCGCCTTTCCAGCAGGGAGCCAGAATCCCGGCGACCCGCTTTATGGAGGCCGCTTCCGGGCGCGGGATTATAATATCTGCCCCTTCTTGATCACCGTTTCGACCAGGTTGGCACCCATCCGGTAGCCCAGGTGCCGGTAATCCGGCACATCGAGAATCAATAGATCAGCCTGCTTGCCCGGTTCCAGGCTCCCAATCCGTTCTTCCCAGCCAATCGCGTAAGCCGCGTTCAGAGTGCTGGCTGCCAATGCCTGGGCCGGGGTGAGCGACATCCGGCGGCAGGCGATAGCCATCACAAATTGCATCGATTCACACCATGCGCCGCCGGGGTTACAATCGGTTGCCAGTGCCAATGCCCCACCTGCCGCTAGAATTGCCGGGGCGGGGGTGTAATCGTTGTGACCGAGTCCAAATGGGGTGGCAGGTAAGCCAACTGCGATGGTGTCGCCCTTGCCTAACGCTTGAATATCTTCCTCCGGCGTGGTGACCAGATGGTCGGCGGAGACTGCGCCCAATTCGACGGCTAACTTAGTCCCTCCCAGGCCGACGAATTCATCGGCGTGAATTTTGAGGGGCATCCCCTGATCTCGACCCGCTTCAAGGATTCGGCGGGACTGCGGCACATCAAATACGCCATCTTCGCAAAATACGTCGATAAACGGCAGGGGCTTATCCCACCGGCGGGCGAGTTCGATAATGGCCGGGATCATCTCTTCGATCACCAGATCGACAAATGCATCTGTCTTACCTTTGTATTCCGGCGGGACGGCGTGCGCACCTAAGAAGGTTGCGATTAAATCGGCAGGGTGGTCGGCATCCAGCCGGTAGATCGCCTCCAGGGATTTGACCTCGGTTGCGGTATCGAGGCCGTAACCGGTCTTGATTTCAATGGTGGTTGATCCCTGGGCCAGCATCCGGTCCAGGCGGGCGCGGGTCTCTTCGACGAGTTGATCGAGGCTGGCTTCCCGGACATGCTTAACGGTATTGTTGATTCCACCCCCGGCGGCCATGATCTCCATGTAGGTGGCCCCGGCGATTCGCATCTCAAATTCGGCAGCCCGATCACCGGCCCAGATCGCGTGGGTATGCGGGTCGACAAAACCCGGTACCACAACTTTTCCCTGGGCGTTGATGGTCTGTTCAGGGGTATAGCGGGCGTGTAGATCAGCGTTAGGGCCAACTTCCAGGATTGCACCATCTCCCACGGCGACCGCCCCATCTTCGACAATACCCAATTCACCCAGGCTGCCGCCACGCTGTGGGCCGCCATCCTGCGAGGGAACCACACACACCTGGCTTGCATGCTCAATGAGAAGGTTAATTTGTTCTGTCATCATGGCCGCAGTTTAGCATAGGGTTCAGTGGGGAGCAATGGGATAAAGCCCTGATGCCCGTTATAATTCCGCCCATGTCTGAACCATCTTCGCGGATAGAAAACAAGCATATCGCCTTTGCGCTGGCCTTGTTGGTGCTGTCCATTTACCTGATCACGGCCTCGTTTCGCTTCCACTCGATTGACGAGATCGCGGTGTTCAGCGTGGCGCGCAGCCTGTTGGGGCACGGGTCATTTGACGGCGACGTGATCTTCTGGACACAGGCCCCGTTGGGGTTCGGCTCCATCGTCGCACAGGGGATCAATGGGCATACCTACGTGGTGAAAGATGTCTCGCCGTCGCTGCTGATGCTGCCACTGGTCTGGTTCGCCCAGGTGATAGGAGCCAGTCCGGTGCGGGCGGCGCTGCTATTATCGCCGATTGTGTCAGCCATCATCGCCGCCCTGCTGTACCGGGTGATCACCTCGTGGGGATACAGCCGGATGGTCGGTGTGTTAGGCGGGCTCACGTTTGCATTCGCTTCCTTAAATTGGCCGTATGCCGAAACGCTGTTTACTCAGACGCTCGCGGGGTTGGGCCTGTTGATCGCGCTGCATGGCACGATTCGTGCCTATGAGGGGCATGGCTGGCAGGCGGCCCTATTGGGTGGATTGGGATTAGGTTTAGCGGGGTTGAGCGCCGTCCCGACCTGGGTGTCGATTCCGGTGTATGTGCTGTATTTGATCCCCTGGGAATCAATCCGGTCAACGGATTGGCGGGCATTCATCAAGGCAAATTGGCCGCTGGTGCTGGCGTTTGGCGCTGGTTTGGGATTGTTCGCCGGGTTCCAGGCGGTTTACAATCTGATGCGTTTTGGGTCACCGTTCCAGACCGGCTATCAACAAGTCGGGGCGGCGGGTATCCGACCGGTGTACTTTTTATTGGGGAGCCTGGGGCAGTTGGTCAGCACGCCGCGCGGGGTGATCTGGTATGCACCCTTCGTGCTGCTGGTGCCTTTTGGATTGGCTGCCGGGTGGCGCGGTGAACATCGGCGGCGGCTGATATTGGCACTGGCGCAGGTGGTCATCATTTTTGGATTGTACAGCAGTTATGCGACCTGGTGGGCGGGGGTAAGCTGGGGGCCGCGCTTCTTGGTTGCGTTGATGCCCTCCCTGACGCTGTTGATCGTTCCGCTGTTTGAAAAATTATTGCAGGGTGGTTCCGTCAAAAGCTGGATCGCGCCGGGGATTGTTTTGCTCTTTTCTGCCCTCACCCAGATCATGACCAGCCTGTTTGATTACCTGGAAAGTGAAGCACCGATCTCCCGCGCTCTGATGGAAATCACCCCACCGCCTGGATTGATCGTCAGGGCTCCAATCCTATCTGATCTGAGAGCGCTGCCCTGGGTGCGGCAGGTTCAATCAGCGGGGCAGGGAAATTGGGATGTGCTGTGGATGACCCGCGGGAACCCGGATTGGCTGCTGCTGGTGCTGCTGGTTGGCCTGATCGGGTTGGCGGTGTGGTGGATGGTTCGGGCTTACAGCGGTCGAACTACACGATACGGGTTGGTGGCACAGAGCGCATTGACCATCGGACTGATGGCCTTTATGCTGCTGCGTTACCCGGAGGGCCCGGACGAAGTGCCCGGACTCGATCAACTGGTGGCCGGGTTAGATGAACGTATCCAACCAGGTGATGGGGTGATCGCTGTATTGCCTACCAGTTACATAGCCTGGGTAGAAGGTTATCATGCGGCCACGCCGGATTATGGTTTTGTGTTTGAAAATCCGTTGAGCACCGAATCGGGGCAGATGCTTGAACGGATTGATGGCTGGCACGAGCGTATCTGGCTGGTCAGCGAGGGAACGGTCGGCGGGAACCCTGATAACGCGGTTGAGTACTGGCTGGCCCAAAACGGTTACGTTGGCACGGAAACCTGGATCGAGGGCTACCGGCTGGTTGCCTATGCGCTGCCTGATGGATCAAATGAATTAACCCCGGTTGGACAGGCCTTTGGCGAGGGGCAGATCGAATTAGTGAGCGCGGCTTATGAGGTCACATCGGATGGCTGGCTGAATGTCTGGCTGCGCTGGGAGGCTGATCAGACCCCGGTCAGTGATTACACCGTATTTGCGCATGTGCTGGACTCTAATGGTATGTTGGTCGCTCAACATGACGGGATACCTGCCGCCGGGTATGCACCGACATCTAGCTGGGGAAAAGGGCAGACGGTTGACGATCAGCGCAGCATTGACTTATCCACGCTGGCCGATGGGCCGTATACGGTGCTGGTCGGACTGTACAACCCGGCGGATGGTCAGCGCCTCTTGTTGACCGACAATACGACAGATGCTTTTCAGCTGGGCATTATCGAGATCACATCGACACCAGATTAAGGGTTTTACACCTTGAATAAAAACGTAGATAGCTCACGAGATAAATTGATCGCCCTGGCGCTGGGTTTGCTGCTGCTGGCAATCTATCTGGCCACCAACGGCTACATTTTCCATATGATCGATGAGATTGCTATGTTCAGCGTAGCTCGCAGCCTGGTTGGACACGGAACTTTCGACGGGGATATCCTATACTGGATCAAGGCCCCGTTGGGTCGCGGCGCGATTGTATCGCAAGGACTCAACGGGCATATCTACGTGATCAAGGATGTGGCTTCGGCGCTGTTGGCTGTCCCCTTGATGTGGGTGGCCCAATTGATGGGAGCCAGTTCAGTGCGGGCAGCGATGATGGCCAACCCGCCGGTGACAGCACTCACCGCTGCTCTCTTGTATTTGCTGATCCGGGATTGGGGTTATGACCGGAAAGTGGCGCTGCTCGGCGGATTGATGTTTGGGTTGGGGACGATGGCCTGGCCCTATGCCGGAATGTTTTATACTCAGCCTATTGTGGGGCTGGGGATATTGATCGGCCTATACGGGGCGTTCCGTGCTCAACAGACCGGTGATTGGCGGCCCGCATTACTGGCAGGGATCGGATTGGGAATCGGGGCGTTGGGAGTGGTAGCAGCCTGGTCGATTGGCCCGGCGCTGCTGGTCTATCTGATCCCCTGGGAAGCGCTGCATACCGAATCCCGGCAGGCGGTGATCAAACGATCGCTGCGGACGGTGATCCCGTTCGGGCTGGGGGCGGGCATATTTGTGATCTGGCAGGCGGTGTACAACGCGGTGCGCTTCGGGTCGCCGTTCCAGACTGGCTACCAGCAAAACGCGGCGGCGGATTTCAGCCCGCTCTATTTTGGGTTGGGCAGCGTCGGGCAGTTGTTCAGCACCCCACGCGGCCTGATCTGGTTTGTCCCGTTGGTATTGCTGATCCCGTTCGGGGTGGTGATCGGCTGGCGGGCCAAAGAAAAACGGCGATTGATATGGTTGGCACTGGCCGTGTTTAGCCTGTTGTTTGTGGTATCCAGCAGCTATGAAACCTGGTGGGCCGGGTTGACCTGGGGGCCGCGTCACCTGATGCCCATGATGCCGGTGTTGGTGCTGCTGACTATCCCCCTGTTGGATCGATTTGTTGCGGTTACCCCCCATGATGCGCCACCTTCGGTGTCTGCATCATCCGCCCCCCTTGCAAGGGGGGCAAACCCCGCGCTGCGGGGGTGGGCGCGGCTGCTGATCGGATTGGTGTTGGTAGTGTCGGTCGGTACACAGGCTTTGACAACAACATTCAACTACCTGGAAACCGAGCCAGATGTGTCGGCGGAACTGCATCGCCTGACACCGCCGCCGAGCTTTATTGTCAGGGATCCGGTGCTGACCGATCTGCGTATACTCCCGCAGGCTCGGCAGATCGTGGCAGCGGAACATGGCGCGTGGGATGTCTCCTGGATGGTCGAGGGGCAGGCTGACTGGCTGCTGCTTGGCATCGAAGTGCTGGTGATCACGGTGGCAATGGTCTGGTTGGTGCTGGCATTTCGAGATGGGAAGAGTAATTTAGTGCGCGGCGGGCTGATCGCTCAGACAGTGATTAGCATCGGATTGATGGTATTTGTCCTGCTGCATTTTCCCGACGATCCGCATGCCGAACCGGGCCTTGATGCGTTTGTGGCCGAATTTACCAATCATGTCCAACCCGGCGATGGGGTGATCACAGTGCTGCCATCGAGCTACCTGGCCTGGTTGGACAGCTACAATGGGAAAAACCCGGATGTCGGTTTCGTATATGAGAATCCGCTGATTCAGGAATCGATAGAGCTGTTGGAGCATACTGCTCAATGGTATGACCGGGTATGGCTAGTCACCGAGGAGACGGTCGGGGGTAACCCGGATAACGGCGTTGAAGTCTGGTTGGCCGAGCACGGCTACATTGGGGTGGAAAGCTGGGTGGAAGGCTACCGGATGGTAGCCTACAGCCTGCCGGATGATGAACCGGAACTCGATCTGGTTGGGCAGGTATTTGGCGATGATGAGTTTGAATTGGCTGGGGCAGCGGTCGATCAGGTTGAGGCAGGCTGGTTGAACGTCTATCTGCGTTGGGAGGCGATCAGCACGGAGCAAACAGAGGACTACACGATGTTTGTGCATGTACTGGATCAAAACGGGGCATTGGTTGCTCAGCACGATGGTAAGCCGATGGCCGGATATGCGCCGACCTATACCTGGAAATCCGGGATGATTATCGATGACCGGCGCAATGTGCCACTGCCCGAACCACTGCCGCCGGGTGAGTATCAGGTGACGATCGGAGCCTACCACCCGCTGACCGGGGAGCGGCTCCCATTGGCGGATGGATCAGGCGATGTGGTTGTGATCGGCGTGATTGAGGTGGGTGCTCAATAGCCGGTTAGCCATCTAACGGAAGTCAGTGACGTTTCTTGAACAACCGTTTTTTCTTACGGGGTGAAGTGCTACTACTACTCCGCATCCGGGATAATGCCTGATCACAATGCCCGACTAAGGGCGCTTTGATTTCGACAAAGATGGCCCGTGCCTGCTCAATATGCTGGCTGGCTTCTTCGATTTTTCCTTGTTTTTCAAGTATCATCCCAATGTTATACAAGTCGAATCCCTCGCCGCGCAGATCGCCAACATCATGGTGGATAGTCAAGGCTTGTTGATGGTGTTCAATAGCACATTCAAGCTGCCCCAGGTGATGATATGCACTTCCCAAGTTGCCATGTGAGTTCCCCTCGCTCAACCGATCTCCGATTTCGCGGGCTATTTTCAGGGATTGCTGATAACAGTCAATCGCCTGCTCGACTTGATCGAGTTCGGTGTAGGCAATTCCCATATGGTTGAGGTGTGCACTCTGAGCAGATTTGTCTTCCAGAGAATGGGCGGCAGCGACCCCAGCTTCTAGAAGTACCAATGACTCATTCATATAACTTACTTGATGCAAGTACTGGCTGTTAGCGACCAGATCAAATGCAAACTGATTGACTTCGGCGTGCATGGCGTGCTCTGCTGCCCAGCGTGCCGCACCGAGCAAATTGGTTCGCTCAATATCGAGCAGAGCATAGTCAGTTTGGCTCCGACCATTGTGAGTATTGGCATAGAGCATACAGCCTGTGACCACTGCCCGGCGGGTCGTGTTCCAAACCGATTCACCCAGAGCCATCTTAATAAAGCTGTGCACAGACTCACTCACTGACCACCGACCATCTTCGTCATGAATCAGAGAGTAGTTGCAAAGGCTGTCGATAGCTGTTTGGAAAGCATCTCTCTCAAGCCCAAGTTCACAGATCAGGGTAAGCAGCTCCGTTCCAGTACTTGCGGCAAAGCAGGTCGCAAGACTGCTCAAAACAAGCCGCTGGGAACCATCTAATTGCTGCCAGAAAAATTCCATTGGGCGACCATTACCGCTATCCGATTGGTCAATTGGCATTGATTGTACTCCTTGTCGATGCGGATAGACTACGCTTATTATCCGGGCAATGACGGCAGGTTGTCAATTGACTTTATCGCTAGCCGACGTTATCCTTGCCGAAATAATCCCCTCTTTTTTGACCCAGGTTAAACACAGGTTGTCAATTTATTTGACAAGTTCCTTTCCCAGGAATTGTAGACTTTCTGTTCATTTGTAGTTTCGGAGAAGATATGCGGAAAGATGACTATCAACTGGTCAGCGAACAAGAGTTTTTGGGAAAAATTGCTAATGGAAAATCCTTTCGGAATATCCTCGTAAAGGATGCCGTCCTAGCGGAAACTAAAGCCACCGATCTGACATTTAAAAATTGTATATTCGACAGCGTTGATTTCACGGGGATAAGTTGGGTAGGGATCAAATGTGATTCTGTAATGTTTAGGTCTTGTAATCTGCACGATGCCGACTTATGGACAAACCAATTAGAAGAGTCCTAAACCTAAAGGCGGGTAAGCCTCAAGGAAATCGGTGTGAAACAAGGTGTTGTTAAGATACTCCTCAAAATCATAGAGCAAGAGCTCAAAACGACGATAGGTATGATTGTGACTGAACGCGTCGCGAGCCTGCGCCCAAACATGTGAGGTCAGGGCAGGCAGGCGGAAAAAACAGGAGGTGCAGGCGGTCGATGTCGTCGAATAAGTGGCGCATGTCGTCACCAAAGTGCCAGGGAGCACGGTCGATCAGTGTACCGCTGGCTCCACCTTCTCACACTGCGCTCGGTGCAGTTCACGACGTTTGTGATTTCGCTGGTTCGCACGCCACCCCCGTACCGGCGGACCGCTTGCAGTCGCTTCAGCTCAAGCACATCTCGCGTTTCCTGCTCGGTTTGACGCAGTTGCTTGATCTCTTGTTCGCCCAGTTGAAATCGTCTTTTTGCCATACTCTGATTTTACATCAGGTCTGATTGTTTTGGTTTATCCATAAGATCAATCAAAATCATCCTGGAAATTGCGTTCGCCGCGTTTTTCTGCATCGCCCTCACGCCCACGGGAGTGAGTATCTTCCCAGCCTTCAGGCTTGATGGTCACACCATGACCTGAAGCCAGCGCCGAGACACCCTTCTGGATGCCTTCCTCACGGGTGATCACCCGGTCATCCAGGTAGCGGCGAAGCTGTTCATCGTCGCGCTCGTAAGGTTCTTCCGGCTCGGTGTAGGTGGTGACAAATCCCTCGTAGTTGCGGACCACGATCTTGTTCGGCCCCTGGCTGAGAACGTATTCCGGCGCAACCGGAACCTTACCACCGCCGCCCGGTGCATCGATGATGTAGACCGGCACAGCAAAGCCAGAGGTATGTCCGCGCAGTGATTCCATAATCTCCAGGCCAACCGATACCGGCGTGCGGAAGTGACCGGCCCCCTGAACGAGGTCGCATTGGTACAAGTAGTAGGGACGCACCCGGTTCTTGACC